>SFHI01000124.1 GCA_004555705.1 Clostridiales bacterium
TAGTGATCGTTACCTGATCCCATTCAACCGGGGGATTGCCACACCAGTCTGCGGACTGGTTCGCAATGACAGGTAATTTGGAATGCGCACTTTCAAACACCAATTTATCGCACTAACAGGTGATTTTGTCCTTTGATAAATTTTTCCCTCCGGGGGTCTTCCCAAAAACGGTCAACGGGATATAATGGGTATTGACCGGACCGGTTAAAGGAGGTGCGAGCCATGAATGAAAAATTCTTCTCCCTGCCCCAGGAAAAGCAGGAGGACATGCTCAACGCGGGCTACCGGGTGTTCTCCCAGAGCACCTACAAGAAGAGCCCCGTGAGCGAAATCGCCGCCGAGGCGGGCATCAGCAAATCCCTGCTCTTCCACTACTTCCGCAACAAGAAGGAGCTGTACCTGTTCCTGTGGGAAAAATGCGCCGAAATCACCATTGAATACCTGACCAAATACCAATGCTACGCCCAGAAGGACCTCTTCGAGAGCATGTACAGAGGGATGCAGGCCAAGATGGAGATTCTTCGAAGGTACCCCAGCATGGGCGGCTTCACCATCCGGGCGTTTTACGAAAAGGACCCGGAAATCTGCGCCGCCATTCAGGCAAGCTACCAAAAGCATTTCGAATTCAAGGCCAGCCGCACCCTGCTGAATCTGGACCCGGAGCAGTTTATACCGGGGCTGGACATCCGGATGATGTATCAGGATATGTACTGGGCTTCCGAGGGCTACCTGTGGGAAACCGTCCAGCGGGGCGACATCGACTACGCCAAAATGGAGCGGGACTTCCAGGCCATGATCGCGTTCTGGAAATCCATCTACCTTCGTAAAAGCCCATCGCCCTAACGAAAATAGAATGATAAATTGTTGTTTATGCTTGCGCACCAAATAAAACGCTGTCATTGCGAGCCAGTGCGCACACTGGCGTGGCAATCCCCCGGATCTTCCAGAAACTCAAAAAAACGAGGAAAACATCTATCGTAGCATCCTGAAAAGTTGGGGGATTTCCACACCAGCGTGCGCGCTGGTTCGCAATGACAGAAAACTTGAGGCGAAGCCGCTAAACAACAATGAATCGTCTTACAGGTCTCACCCTGTGGATATTTTGTGAAACTGATTTTTAAGGAAAAGAGGGATCCTATGGAAGCAATTCAAACGCAAGCTCTCACCAAATTCTATGGCAAGGCCCGGGGCATCCGGGAGCTGAGCCTGCAGGTGGAGCAGGGGGAATTCTTCGGCTTCATCGGCCCCAATGGGGCGGGAAAATCCACCACCATCCGCTGCCTGCTGGGGCTGATCTCCGCGACCTCCGGCTCCGCCCGGGTGCTGGGGCTGGACATCGGGGCAAACCGGAAGGAAACTCTCGCAAGAACCGGATACCTCCCCTCCGAGGCGGTGTTCTACCCCGGGATGCGGGTGCGGGACGTACTGAAGCTGTCGGCGGACCTTCGCGGGAAAAACTGCGCCCGGGAGGCGGAGGGGCTGTGTCAGCGGCTGCAGCTGGACACGGGCAAAAAGGTGGAGGAGCTGTCCTTCGGCAACCGGAAGAAGGTGGGCATCGTCTGCGCATTGCAGCATAGGCCGGAGCTTCTCATTCTGGACGAGCCCACCAGCGGCTTAGACCCGCTGATGCAGCGGGAATTCTTCTCCATCCTTCAGGAGCGGAACCGGGAGGGGGCAACCGTCTTCCTTTCCAGCCATATCCTGTCGGAAATTCAGCGCAACTGCACCCGTGCCGCCATCATCCGGGAGGGATGCTTGCTGGCCTGCGGCAGCGTGGAGGAGCTTTCCCGCACCAATGCCCGGCGGGTCACCCTCCGGGGTTCGGCGGAGGTTCAGACCCTGTCCGGAATCCGGGACTGCCGGCAGACCGAGGAAGGCCTGAGCTTCCTCTACAGCGGGGATATGCAGACGCTCCTGTCCTGCCTCTCCGGTGGTCGGGTGGAGGATGTGACCATTGCGGAGCCGGACCTGGAGGAGGTATTCCTGCACTACTATGAAAAGGAGGAATCCTAATGACCATCCTTCGTCATGAGCTTCGCCAGGGCTGGAAAGGACTCGCTATCTGGACGGGCTGCATCGGCTTCTTTGTGGTGATCTGTGTCCTGATGTACCCCCAGATGGAGCAGCAGATGTCCGAGGTCAACGCCATGTTCGCCTCCATGGGGGCCTTCACGGCGGCCTTCGGCATGGACCGCTTAAACTTCGGCACCCTGACCGGCTTCTACGCCGTGGAGTGCGGCAACATTCTGGGCATCGGCGGGGCACTGTACGCCGCCATGACCGGGGCGGGTATGCTTTCCAAAGAGGAGCAGACCGGAACGGCGGAGTTCCTGCTGACCCATCCCGTCACCCGCTTCGCCGTAACCGCCGGGAAGCTGGCCGCGCTGATGCTCCAGATTCTGATTCTGAATATCCTGGTCTACGGCATGGCCATTGCCTGTGTAGCCGCCATCGGGGATACCATCCCCTGGAAGGAGCTGACGCTGCTGCACCTTGCCTACCTGCTGGTGCAGGTGGAGCTGGGGGGCATCTGCTTCGGCATTTCCGCCTTCTGCCGCCGGGGCAGCCTGGGGGTTGGCATGGGTCTCGCCATTGGGATGTACTTTGTGAACATCCTGGCCAACATCACAGAGGAGGCGGAATTTCTCAAGTACATCACCCCCTACGGCTACGCCGAGGGTGCGGACATTCTGGCGGAGGGGAAGCTGAATACCGCCTACGTCCTCATTGGCCTGGCCCTCTGCGCCGCCGGAATCCTCACCGCCTTCTGGCAATACCGCCGCAAGGACATCCGGTAAGCAGTTTTCCGCAAAGCGATAAATTGTTGGGCACCTCTAAAAACTACCCTTTTGGTTTTTGGACGGATCTTTTGCCCCAACAATGCGTTTTGAAAAGTCCGCAATACAAAAAGTATTCCGGACTTTCCAAAACTTTTGTTGGAACAAAATCTCTCGCCCAAAAACACAAAAAGTAGTTTTTAGAGGTCGCCTGTTGTTTATACGTTTATTTTTTGAAAATGTACGTTAATTACTGTAGGGGAGGCATTGATGCCTCCCGGCGGTAATACGTTGATAATCTTGCGTATTTAGGCGAAAAGGTACGCACTTCGTATTCGCCGAAGTGCTGTTGGTTCAGGAAATGCAGTGCTGCCGGGAGGCATCAATGCCTCCCCTACAG
>SFHI01000125.1 GCA_004555705.1 Clostridiales bacterium
AATGTATTGACAATTGCCCTGCAGAGTAGGGAAACCTTACGATTTTTGGTGGCAATCGTTACCTGGTTCCATGGGGCCGGGGGATTGCCACACCAGTCTGCGGACTGGTTCGCAATGACAGGAAATTTGAAATGTATAGTGTAAACAACAATTTACCACTGCAGTGCCCTGTTATTCCTGTAAAACCGGCGTCCTCCGCGATAGGAGGGCGCCGGTTTTATAGCATCCCGGGAGCATTACTCCCGTTTCTTTTTCTCCTGCATATTCCGCAGCTTATCCTTCATCTTCATAAAATACCGCCGCTGCCGCCGTTCCTGGCTGCGTTGGAACCTGGATTTGATCTCCGGGGGCTGATCCATCAGCTTCTCCGCCGGGATTTCCCTTTCCGCAAGGCGCTTATCGGTGAATTCCCGCAGCAGAGTGTACAGCACCGAGGCCAGCGGAATCATCACCAGCATCCCGCCCACACCCATTATTTCGCCGCCGATGGTAACAGCCACCAGCACCCACATTCCGGGCAGGCCGATGGAGGTTCCCACGACCCGGGGATAAATCAGGTTGTTTTCCAGCTGCTGCAGGATCAGGAACATGATCACAAAGGTCACTGCCTGCAGGGGATTGTCCACCAGGATAAAGAACGCGCCCAGAACGCAGCCGACAAATGCGCCCACCACCGGCACCAGAGCGGTCACGGCGATGACAACGCTGACCAGGGGAATATAGGGCATTTTGAGAATCAGCATGGTCACGGCGAACAGGCATCCCAGGATACAGGCCTCCAGGCACTGTCCGGAGATGAAGTTGGAGAAGGTGCTGTTGGTCAGCCGCATGATCCGGATCACTTCATCGGTGAAATGCTCCGGCAGCAGGGAATACAGGAGCCTCCGGCCCTGCCTCGCCAGAATTTCCTTCCGGGACAGGCAGTAGATGGCAAACACCACACTGATCACCGCGTTCACAATGGCCCCGGTCACGCTGCCGATGGCACTGAAGGTGCTGTCCACAATGGTGGACATGCTGTCGCCCACAAAGCTTCCGGCCTTCTGCAGCAGGCTCGTCCAATCGATGTTCTCCAGCTCCGTATTGGCCATCACCCATTCCTGCAGCTCCGGGTGCTCTCCCAGCCACGTCATCAGGTTCGCCGCCTGCCGCTTCACGAATTGGGGAATCGTCTCCGCCAGGGACTCCACCGTGGACTGAATCTGGGGAATCAGCAGCTCCACCACAAAGGCCAGCACCAGAATCAACGCCCCCAGGGTCAGCAGAATGGCCAGGATTCTTCGCAGGCCTGGCTTCCGAATCCCCTCCAGCTGCCGCTCAATGGCCCGCATGGGCACGTTAAATACAAACGCGATGCCCGCCCCAACCACGAAGGGGGATATCAGGCTCCAAATAAAGGCAAGCAAACTCGAAACCTGCTCTGTATACAGCAGCAGCCACACCAGCAAAATACAGCTTCCCGCCAGAAAGAACAGATTTTTGAGAACTTTTTTATCGATATGCAAAGGGCTACCTCCTTCGGTTTTTCTCCGCGCGACGTAGGACAAATTGTTGGCGACCTCTAAAAACTACTTTTTGCTGTTTTGGGCGAGAGATTTTGTTCTCACAAAAGTTTTGGAAATTCCGGAATACTGGATGTATTGCGGGATTTTCAAAACGCATTGTGAGGGCAAAAGATCCGCCCAAAACGCAAAAGGGTAGTTTTTAGAGGTGCCCTGTTGTTTGAAAGTGTCCGTGTGCACCGCGTCCTTACTGTAGGGGAGGCATTGATGCCTCCCGTAGGGCAGTGGGTTTTCGCCGAAATGCCCCGGAAAGCCGTACATTTTACCGCCGGGAGGCAACAATGCCTCCCCTACAGCAGAGTCGTACTGCGTTGCGGAATTTGACGCGCATACAACAATTTTCCGAATCATCCAATGATTATATCTCAGCTTTCCCCGAAAATCCAGTTAACGCCCTGTGAATTTTTCGATATCCCGGCACAGCTGCTCCACGGCCTCCTCCCGGGTTGCCCAGCTGGTGCAGATCCGCACAGCCCGGTGCCCTTCGTCCACCCGCCGGTCGGGGCAGAATACATACCGTTTCTCCAGCTGCTCCAGCACCTGGTCGGGAAACACGGCAAAAATCTGATTCGTCACGCCTTCCACCAGCAGCGGGAACCCGCTCCGGCTCAGGGCCTCCCGGATTCTGTCCGCCAGGGCATCCGCCCTGGCCGCGATCTCAAAGTAGAGTCCGTCCTCCAGCAGGGCCTCAAACTGAATGCCCAGCAGCCGTCCCTTTGCCAGCATCCCGCCGTGGAGCTTTATAAGATAGCGGAAGTCCTCCTGAAGCCGGGGATTCCCAATCACCACCGCCTCCCCGAAGAGAGCGCCCACCTTGGTGCCGCCGATATAGAACACGTCGCAGAGCCTGGCGATGTCCGGCAGTGTCACGTCATACCCCTTCGCTTCCAGTCCGTAGCCCAGCCTGGCCCCGTCCAAAAACAGGTACAGTCCCTTCTCCCGGCATACCCGGGACAGTGCTTCCAGCTCCGCCAGGGAGTACAGCGTCCCCAGCTCCGTGGGGTTGGAGATGTAGACCATTTTGGGCTGGACCATGTGCTCAAAGCTGGGGTTGGCCCAGTGCTCCTCCACGGCCGCCGCCACCTGGGCCCCGGTGATTTTTCCGTCCGAAGAGGGCAGGGCCAGCACCTTGTGGCCTGTGGCCTCCACGGCCCCGGTTTCGTGGACGTGGATGTGGGCGCTTTCCGCGGCCAGCACACCCTGGTGAGGCCGCAGTCCGGCATCGATCACCGTCAGGTTCGCCTGGGTGCCCCCCACCAGGAAATGCACCGCCAGGTCCTCCCGTCCGCAGAGCCCGCGGATCAGCTCCGCCGCCCGGCGGCAGTGGTCATCCTCCCCATAGCCCGGGGTCTGCTCCAGATTGCTCTTCGCCAGAGCCTCCAGCACCTTCTCATGACAGCCCTCGCTGTAGTCGTTGTTAAAATAGATCATCCTGCTTCCTCCAAAAGCTTTCCCGCCCGACATGCTGCGGAGATAAATTGTTGTTTAGAATTGACAATTGACAATTAACAATTGACAATTAAGGAATCCCTTCGGGATATATTTTAAATTAATTACGTTGAAAATACAGTATATTATTTCAAAATC
>SFHI01000027.1 GCA_004555705.1 Clostridiales bacterium
AATATGCTGTCATTGCGAGCCAGTGCGCACACTGGCGTGGCAATCCCCCCGTTCTTCCGAGAACTCCGAAAAACGGGGATTCCGTCTACGTTAGCGTCCTAAATAGTTGGGGGATTGCCACACCAGTCTGCGGACTGGTTCGCAATGACAGTTTCATTTTTCGTGCTGTAAACAACAATTTACCTGATTACAGTGCAATAATTTTGAAAAAACACTTGACTTTCCACCTTGTGGAAGGTTTATAGTACATCTCTGGAACAAGAGACTTCCATAGAACATTCGGGAAAGAGGTATATTCTGATGCTTCGGATTGAACATTTTACCAAGCGGTACGGGGAGAAGGTGGCGGTGGACGACCTGTCGCTGCACATTGCTCCCGGGGAAATCTTCGGCTTCATCGGCCACAACGGCGCGGGCAAGACCACCACGCTGAAGGCCTGCTGCGGTATTCTCCATTTTGACCAGGGACAGATTTTCATCGACGGGAAATCCATTCAGGCAGACCCCATCGGCTGCAAGCGGGCAATGGCCTATGTGCCGGATAACCCGGACCTGTACGAATTCCTCACCGGAATCCAGTACCTGAATTTCGCGGCGGATATCTACGGCGTGGGGAAGGACCAGCGTACGGAGCGAATCCGGCGGTACGGAGAAAAGCTGGGCATGACCGACGATCTGACCCTGCCCATTTCCGACTGTTCCCACGGTATGAAGCAGAAGATTGCCCTGATGGCGGCCCTGATTCACGAGCCGAAGCTGATTCTCATGGACGAGCCCTTCGTGGGTCTGGACCCGGTGGCCTCCCACCAGCTCAAGCAGCTGATGCGGGAGCACTGCCAGCGGGGCGGCGCGATTTTCTTCTCCACCCATGTGCTGGAGGTGGCAGAGAAGCTGTGCGACAAGGTAGCCATCATCAAAGGCGGCAGGCTGGTCACCAGCGGAACCATGGAAGAGGTTCGCGGTCAGGACAGCCTGGAGCAGGTATTCCTGGAGCTGGAGGAAAAATTATGATGCGCGCGCTGCTTGCGGTCCGGTTCCGGGCCATATTTGCCGCGTTTACCGCCCAGACCCGGCAGAAGAAAAAGAAAAGCAAGGGGATGATGATTCTCTTTGCCGTGCTGTATGTGTATGTGGCAGTGGTCATCGCCGGGGCCATGTGTATGCTCTTCGGGCAGTTGGCGCGTCCCTACCATCAGGCGGGGCTGGATTGGCTGTACTTCTCCATGGCGGGGCTCATGGGACTGGCCTTCTCCGTATTCGGCGGCGTGTTCATGACCCAGAATCAGCTCTACGACGCCAAGGACAATGACCTGCTGCTGAGTATGCCCATTCCGCCGAAGGCGATTCTTATGAGCCGGATGATTCCGCTGCTGGGACTGGACCTGGTGTTCTGCGGCATTGTAATGGTGCCCGCTTTTGTGGTGTATGCCATCCAGGCGGAATTCCATGTGCTTTCCCTGGTTTGCCAGCTGGTCGGAATGCTGGGAATCTGCTTTTTGTCCCAGGCGATCTGCTGCCTGCTGGGCTGGGGGCTCCACCTGCTCCTGAGCCGGATGAACCGGTCCCTGGCATCCCTCATTTACATGATCGCCTTTCTGGTCATTTATTTCAGCATCTACTCCAAGGCCGGGAACATTATCAATGCCATGGCTTTTGGCGGAGATTCCATCGGAGCGGCGCTAAGGAACTGGGTTTGGCCTCTGTACGCTCTGGGACGGGGCAGCCTGGGAGGCGTTTCCTACCTCGCGGCGTTTCTGGGAATCTGTGCGGTGTGCTTTGGGGCGGTTTACTGGCTGCTCAGCAAAACCTTCCTGCGGGCCGCGACCTTCCGCCGCAGCGGCAAAAAACAGAGGCTGAACATGGCCGGGGTTAAAGCAGGCTCCGTTTCCCAGGCGATTATCCGCAAGGAATGGCGGCATTTCCTGGGCAGCCCGGTATATCTGACCAATTTGGGGCTGGGTGTGATTATGACCTTCGCCCTGGCGGTGGCGGGGGTGATCTTCCGGGGAAAGCTGATGCCGGTTCTGGAGAACCTGACCCTCCAGGGGCTTGACGTGGGGGAGTATCTGCCGCTCATTATCTGCGTGCTTCTGGGCTTCCTGGTTTCCATGATGTTCATTTCCGCCCCCTCGGTATCCCTGGAGGGAAAGAGCCTGTGGATTCTCAAATCCATGCCTGTAGCCTCCCGAAACATTCTGGAAGCAAAGCTGAAATTCCACATTCTTCTGACCACCCCGGTCACGGTGCTGGCGGGGCTGGTACTGGCGGTAACCTATGGCTGCGACGGCGTGGGGACGGTGCTGTGCGTTCTGGTTCCCGGGCTGCTGACCCTGCTGTCCGGAGTTCTGGGGATGGTCTGCGGCCTGAAGTGGGCGAAGCTGGACTGGATCAATGAGGCATATCCCTGCAAGCAGAGCATGGCGGCTTTTCTGACCATGTTCGGGATGATGGGACTGTGCATTGTGATGGCTGTAGGCTTTGCCTTGGCCTCCGCGGTGATGTCCGTGAATTTGTTCCTGGCACTGCTGGCCGTGGTCCTCGCGGCGGTCGTCTGGGGCCTCTACCGGGTGATTATGACCTGGGGTGCGACCCAGTGGGAGGCCCTGTGAAGCAGGGAACCGCGCGAAGGCTGATGGGACGAAACGATAAATTGTTGTTTACAGCACTAAAAAAGGACTGTCATTGCGAACCAGTCCGCAGACTGGTGTGGCAATCCCCCAACAATTCAGGACGGTTTGTTAGGGCCAGTGTGCGCACTGGCTCGCAATGACAGCGTTTTATTAGGCGCGCACGCGTAAACAACAATTTATCTGCCTCATTCCCGGGCAGGCGCGGGATGGGCTGCACTTTTGATTCTTGTTTTTCATAGTTCTTTTTTCCGGGCGGGGGACATACCATGGACTAAACCATGGCAGGAGCCTTCCTCCTGCCGGATGAGGAGGCTGGCTATGGAAAACATCTATGAGGATATTGCCGCCAGAACCGGCGGTGATATTTATATTGGTGTGGTGGGCCCGGTTCGGACGGGGAAATCCACATTTATCAAGCGCTTTATGGATCAGCTGGTGATTCCCGGAATCTCCGACCCCTACCGGGCGGAGCGGGCCAGGGATGAGCTGCCCCAGAGCGGCTCGGGAAAAACCATCATGACCTCGGAGCCCAAGTTCGTCCCCGAGGAGGCGGTGGAAATCTCCCCCGATGGGAAAACCAAGCTGCGGGTCCGGCTCATCGACTCGGTGGGCTACATGGTGGACGGGGCGGTGGGAGCCCAGGAGGACGGGGTCCCCCGGATGGTGACCACCCCTTGGTTTGATTACGAAATCCCCATGACGGAGGCTGCCGAGCTGGGCACCAAAAAGGTGATGGAGGAGCACTGCTCCATCGGCCTTGTGATCACCACGGACGGCTCCATCACGGACATTCCCCGCCGGGACTATGCCCAGGCGGAGAGAAGGGCCATTGCCGACATGAAGGCCACGGGAAAGCCCTTCCTGGTGATCGTGAACACCCGGAATCCGGGGTCGGAAGCGGCTGTCCAGGTGAAAAACGAGATTCAGCGGGAATACGGCGTCACACCCATGGTGGCGGACTGCCAGGCCATGGATATTCAGGGAATTGGGGACCTTCTGACGGCGCTGCTGTACACCTTCCCCATGACGGAGCTTCGGGTATTTCTTCCTCGCTGGATGGACGCGCTGGAGCCGGAGCATCCGGTAAAGGCGGCACTGTATAAGGCCCTGCTGGAGCGGGCTGGGGAGATTGCCAACCTGGGCCAGGCGGAAGCTGCCCTGGAGCGTCTGGGAGAGCTGGAGCAGGTACAGGATGTGACGGTGCGGAGTGTGGAGCTGGGAAACGGGACAGTGAGCGTCGCCATCGCGTTCCCGGAGGCGCTGTTCTATGAAATCCTCAGCGCCCGGGCGGGGATGGAGATTCAGACCGACGCGCAGCTTCTGTCGCTGCTGACGGAACTTTCCAAAATCAAGCAGGAGTATGACAAAATCTCCGACGCGCTGTCCTCCGTCAAGGCTACGGGTTACGGGGTGGTAATGCCCACCGCAGAGGAGATGCGGCTGGAAACGCCGGAGATTGTGCGCAAGGGCGGGGCCTTTGGGGTGAAGCTGAAGGCCGGCGCTCCTTCCATCCATATGGTGCGGGTGGACATCGACACGGAAATCAGCCCCATGGTGGGGGATGAAAAGCAGTCCCAGGACCTGATCAACTATCTGGGGGGCGAGGACCCGGAAAAGCTGTGGCAGAGCAATATTTTCGGAAAGTCCGTCTATGAACTGATTCAGGAGGGCCTGACCTCCAAGCTGGTGCGGCTGCCGGAGGATGTTCGGGAGAAATTCCGGGGAGCGCTGAACCGGATTGTGAACGAGGGCGCCTCGGGACTGATCTGCCTGATCCTGTAGGACGGTACAGGGGAAAAATCGGCCTAGAATCATTCGAGGAAAAATTGTTGTTTACAGCAATATCACCGTAGGGGCGGATATTATCCGCCCGCTTTGCTGACGACTACGGAAATGTCCATTTTATCCGAAAATGATCAAAAACCGTAACGTTTCGGGCGGCTAATAGCCGCCCCTACGGTAACAACGCAAGGTGTTTGAAAATTGTAAACAACAATTTATCTGCCTGCCCGTTTCAGGGAGAACAAAGGATATGGGGAATTCTGTCCATGAGTTCCCCCAAAAGGAGTGTACAAAATGATTTCAACCGCAACAATTCTCGCTTGCATCGTTACGCTGTCTGTAAGTCTTTTGCTTCCGCTTCTGTGCCTGCTGGTATATGGCCTGCGGAACCGGGGGCAGGGGATTTGGAGCGCCTGGCTGCTGGGCGCTGCGGGATTCTTTGTGCCGCAAATCCTAATTCGTTCGCCAATTCTCGGCGCTTTGGCGGCGAATACGGGATTCGTGGCGTTCGCGCAGCTCCATCCCTGGGTGTACGGCTTCTTCCTGGCACTGACTGCCGCACTGTTTGAAGCGGCGGGACGGCTGGGGGCGGCGCTGCTTATGAAAAAACGGCTGACAAGCCGCCGCGCTCTGGCCGCGGGCATAGGCCACGGGGGGATCGAGGCAATTCTGATCGTTGGCCTGACCTATATCAATAACCTGGTATACATTGTTCTGATTCAGACCGGGGGCTTTGACGCGCTGGTTTCCCAGGCTGCCGCCTCCGGGGCGGACACGTCCCAGCTGCTGGCGATCCGGGAGAGCTTTCTGAACCTGGCCCCGGGAATCTTTCTGCTGGCGGGGTTCGAGCGGCTGCTGACCATGGTCTGCCAGGCGGCCATGAGCGTCATGGTGTGCTACGGCGTGTACAAAAAGCGGACGCTCCCCTGGCTGCTGGCCTGCCTGGGGGTGCATACCTTCCTGGATTCCTCGGCGTGTATTCGGAATTTAACCGGGAAGGGGCTTTCTCAGGCTGCCGTCTATGGGATCATCTATCTGCTGATAACGGCTGCCGCGGTGGTTTGCACGGTGGTGCTGGTACGCATCCTCCGCAGCTGGCGCGCTGAGGAATGTGAGAAAGCAATTCCTGAGACCGGCTGTTGACATTGGCCCCATTTGGGTATAAAATACAGAAAACAAAGGAGGGATTCGCATGGAAAAATACGGCGTGGAACTGATCTGGAAGGATCGGAAACGGTACCTGGGGATGCCCCTGAGCTTCACCCGGTATGCCCTGTCCGAGGATCGGCTGTTTCTGTCGGTGGGATTTTTCAGCATCAAGGACGATGAGATTCTGCTGTACCGCGTTCGGGATATTACCACCAGCCGCAGCATCTGGCAGAGGCTGTTCGGTGTGGGCACCGTCACGGTGATGTCCTCGGATAAGACCATGCCCATCCTCCAGATGAAAAACATCAGGAATCCTGTGGCAGTCAAGGAGCTGCTTCACAGGCAGGTGGAGGAGATGAAGATTCGCCGCCGGGTGCGCGTAGGGGAGATCATGACCTCGGGGCAGGGGGCGGATGATGACAACGATCCGGATGACGGCCTGGACGATGACCGCTAAAAACCGGTATTCTGAGCAATCGGCAGACCTGTGGCACAGCCATGGGTCTGCTTTTTTGCGTTTCCCCAATCCTTCGGGACGGTTCGTGGGAAAAACTGGAAAAACACACAAAGTTTACAAAATGCTTGCAGTTCCGAATTCCCTGGTGTATAATCACGAATAGGAATTCGGCGGAATGTGAGGGGTCGGCATGCTTTGGTTTCTGGGCGGTGCGGCAGCGTTCGGCCTGTTTGTATTTTACGACATCAACAGCGTGGTCTGGAAGAAGAAAACACTGCGCAGCTTCTTCGCTCTGGGAGTTCTGCTCCTGCTGGCCGCGACCGGTATCTGCCTGCTGCGCTCCTTCGGCAGCTCCCGGCTATTTCATAATTCCGCCGCTGTGCTGTACCTGATTCCGGGGGCCGTCAGCTTTGCGCTGATGATTTATTCCCTGTTTTTCGCCCTTCCATTTGGTGAGACTTATGTGCACGTTTCCGGGAAAGCCGCTCCCTGTGACCGGGGAATGTACGCGCTATGCAGGCACCCGGGGGTGCTCTGGTTCTGTTTTGTATATCTGTTTCTGGCGCTGGCCTGGGGGACGGCGACGGTATGGGCGATGGGCTTTTTTTACTGCCTGATGGATGTGGGCTATGTGGTTTTGCAGGACTTGTGGACCTTCCCCAGGACCTTGGAGGATTATGAAGGGTATCGGAAACGGGTTCCTTTTCTGATCCCTACGGCCGGAAGTATGAAAAGGGCGTGGGACACACGCCGCTGATTGCGGAGGATGGCTATGCGTTTTCAGGAGAAAATCCGGAATTACTCCAAGGAGGATATCTGGAGGGAATACTGCGGCTTTCTGGATATGACCATGGAGGAATACATGGCGGTTCAGCGCCGGCTTATGAGCGAGCAGATTGGAATCTGGAGCCGGTCCGAGCTGGGACAGCGGATTCTCCAGGGAAAAGTACCGCAGACCCTGGAGGAGTTCCGGGAAATGGTGCCGCTGACCACCTATGAGGATTACGCGGATATCCTGCTGAAGAAGCAGGACGACAGCCTGCCGGACAAGGCTGTGCTGTGGATTCAGACCACCTGGGAGGGCGGACTGCACCCCATGAAAACCGCGCCCTATACCAGGGGAATGCTGGATACCTACAAGCGGAACATGATGGCCTGCTTCATCCTGGCCACGGGAAAGTGGCGGGGGGATTTTGATGTGGCGGTTACCGACCATATGCTCTACGCCCTGGCGCCCCTGCCCTTTGCAACCGGGTTGATGCCGCTGCTTTTGAAGGATGAAATCGACATTGAATATCTGCCCCCTGTGAAGCAGGCTGCGTCCATGTCCTTCCGGGAGCGGAACGTCTGCGGCTTCCGGATGGGGCTGAAAAAGGGAATCGAATACTTTTTCGGACTGGGCAGCGTGACCTATTACATCAGTCAGAGTATTGCGGATCTGGAGCATTCCGCCAGAGGCGGCTCGCTGCTTGATAAGCTGAAGGAAATCTCTCCCCAGATGCTTCTGCGGTATCTGAACGCCAAACGCAGGTGCCGCCGGGAACACCGCAGGCTGATGCCCAAGGACCTGTTCCAGCTGAAGGGCTTTATGATCGCGGGGACGGACAACAACTGCTACAAGGATGACCTGGAGGAGCTTTGGGGGATCCGCCCCATGGAAATTTTCGCCGGCACGGAGCCGACCTGCATCGGTACGGAGACCTGGTCCAGAAACGGGATGTACCTGTTCCCGGATGCCTGCTTCTATGAATTTATTCCGGAATCGGAAATGCTCCGGAATATGGAAAGCCCTGCCTATGTGCCCCGCACCGTGCTGATGGATCAGGTGATTGCAGGGGAACGATATGAACTGGTGATTTCCGTGCTGAAGGGCGGCGCCTTTGTCCGCTACCGGGTGGGCGACGTCTACCGCTGCGTGGGCATCGGCGATCGGGAAGAGCAGACCTGCATTCCCCGGTTTGTGTACATCGACCGGGTTCCGGATGTCATCGACATTGCGGGCTTTACGAGAATTACGGAGAATTCCATCGACCACTCCATCAGGCTGTCGGGGCTTCCCATCCGGGATTGGGTCGCGGTGAAGGAGTTTACCCAGAACCGCCCCAGGCTGCATATGTATGTGGAGCTGGAAAAAAGCGCGCTGTCGGGTATGGCCGTGAGTACGGATGTGCTGAAGGAGCACCTGAGTGTTTACTTCAAGTATCTGGACAGCGATTACAATGACCTGAAAAGGATTCTCGGCGTGGATCCGCTGAAGATTACCATTGTCAAATGCGGCGCCTTCGAAGCCTATGAGAATGCCTGCGGCAGGCGCATCCGCCGCGTCAATCCGACGCAGCTGGAGATTTCTAAATTTTTGTCGCTGTAACCGGGGCGTTCTTCGTGAGGCTGCCGGAGGAAATTACGGAAGGAGGGAAAGCAAGTGGCCAGTTACAGCTGGGTTTCGATCACGGCGTTGTTCAGCTACCTGTTTTTGCTGCTGGCTTTCATGGTCGCCAAAAAGACAAAGGTGATCCGCTCCTTCATGTTCCTGCTGGGGTGCATGATTCTGGCCGCGGGGGGCTCCTTCCTCATGCGGGTCCGGTTCTGGCCCTCGGTGAATTTCTGGCACTATGTATCCCTGCTGGGTATCGTGATGGTGCCGAGCATCTTCTTCCGGTTCTTCCTGGATTTCCTGGAGGAGAAGCGTGGACACGGCAGGCTCCTTTGGGTGCTGTTCTTCGGCGGGGCCTATCTCATCAACCTCTTTACCCAGTGCTTTATTCCTACACCGGAGGTCCGGACGGACGCCCTGGGAGAGGTCAGCTTCGTTTACCACTACGGCTGGAGCATCCTGATCCTGCTTGCAGGCGCGGTGTGCATCGTCGTCCAGTGCACCATGCTGTTTATCCGCTACTGCAAGGGGGACGCGCTGATCCTCCGGCAGCTGCGGCCTGTTTTGCTGGGCCTGGGGATCATGGTGGCCGGGACCGCCCTTTCCACCCTCAAGCCGCTGGCAGGTATTCCCCTGGACATCATCTCCAGCGTCATTTTCGCCTATCTGGTGTTTTATGCCCTGTACCGGAAACGCCTGCTGAAGCTGGCCCTGCTGGCCTCCCCGGCCAACTGCTATGTGGTGGCGCTGCTCATCAGCATGGCGGTGTTCTATAAGCTGGTGATGCCGCTGCAGCGCTATCTGATTAACTCCGTTCACCTGAGTCAGGAACTGGCTACGCTGCTGGTGGCGTTTATGCTGGTGGGCGTGATTTTCCTGCTGTATCTGGTGATGAAGCGGTTTCTGGATGCTCTGTTTGTCAAGGAGGAACAGAGCCAGGCGGAGACCATCCAGCAATTCAGCCGCGCTGTCTCCAAAACGCTGAACAAGAATGAAATCCTGACGGATATGCTGGAGGTCATCCAGCGGATGATTCCGGTGGACATGGCCTATGTGTGCCTGAAAGAAAAGAACGGGGACTACGCCGTGGCCCAGACCCTGAGCGCCCTGCACAACGATCATTTCGTGCTCAAAGCGGATCACCCCCTGATTGCCTATCTCACCACCCACGACGGCGGAATCCTGATGGAGGATTTTGCCTGCACCCGTGAGTTCCGCTCCATGTGGGAACAGGAGAAGCAGCAGCTGAAGGAGAAGGAAATCACCTGCGTTGTCCCCATGAAGGACGGGGACGATCTGATCGGACTGGTGCTGCTGCCGGGGAAGCGGAAGGGAAAGCCCTATACCTTTGATGACTTCAGCCTGCTCTCCTCCGTGTGTTCCGTATGCTCCATGGCCGTCAAAAATTCCCGGCTGTATGAGAAGGCCTATTCCGAGGCCCGCAGGGACGAGCTGACCGGGCTGTACAACCGGAAGAGCTTCTATGAGTCTGTCAATAAGCTCTTTGAGCAGCGCCAGGAGCGCTCGCTTGCCCTGGTGATGCTGAATGTGGATGACTTCAAGCTGTACAACCAGCTCTACGGCAACAAGGAGGGCGACGCGGCGCTGCACCGGATTGCCGATATCATCCGGATCACATCCGAGGGCAGGGGAACCGCCTTCCGGATGGTGGGGAAGGAGTTTGCT
Source organism: Clostridiales bacterium (assembly GCA_004555705.1). Taxonomy (GTDB): domain Bacteria; phylum Bacillota; class Clostridia; order Oscillospirales; family Oscillospiraceae; genus Faecousia. The sequence goes on from SFHI01000027.1 coordinate 10,079, forward strand.
CTGCTGCTCCCCGGCTTTGACATCTATTCCGCCAAGATGCTGGCGGAATCCATCCTCCAGCAGGTACGGAATATGCATGAGTCCAAGGAGCTGTACCAGCTGAAAACCCTGACCATGAGCTGCGGAGTCTGCGCCGCGCCGTATATGGCGTCCACGGTGGAGGAGCTGATCGCCAACACCGATTTCGCGGTGTATACCGCCAAGCGGGGCGGCAAAAACCAGGTTGTCATCTATTCGGAAGAGGCGAAAATCCAGAGCCAGGAGGCCAAGAGGGCCAGCGGCTATGACGCTTACGCTTCCACCATTGTGGCGCTGACCGCGGCCATCGATACCAAGGACCACTACACCTTCCGCCATTCCCAGAATGTGGCCAATTACGCGTCCCAGCTGGCCAAGGCTTACGGCATGAATCAGGATTTCGTGGATATTGTCCGGGAGGCCGGCCTGCTCCACGACATCGGTAAGATCGGCATCCGGGAGGATATCCTCAACAAGCCCGGCAAGCTCAACGACGAGGAGTACGCCATCATGAAAACCCATGTGGAGAATTCTGTGGGGATCATCCGGCATCTGCCCTCGCTGGACTATGTCATCCCCGCGGTGATCTCCCACCATGAGCGTTACGACGGCAGGGGATATCCCAGAGGCCTGGCCGGGGAGAACATCCCGCTGATGGGCAGGATGCTGTGTGTTGTGGATTCCTTTGACGCCATGGTCTCCAAACGCAGCTACAAAAACGCCATGAGTATTGACAAGGCGCTGGAAATCATCCAGCGGGAGCGGGGACGGCAGTTCGACCCGGTCCTTGCGGACCTGTTTGTGGAGCTTGTCCGCACCAATCAGATTGAAGTGAAGAATTAGCATTGCCGCCCTGGAAGCCCGCGCTTTCAGGGCGTTGCGCTCTTTTGCGGGAGGAAAATGGGGAATTCCCGGGGAATCCCCGGAAAAAACCGGAGCGGAAATGCTTTACCCCGGGAAAAAGCTGTGGTATAATGGTCGAAATTCCCAACGTAGGTATTTCAGGAGGCATGCTATGAAATTGTCGCGGATTTCCAATTGGAAGCAAAGGTATCTTGCGCTGGCCTTTGCCATTCCTTTTCTGGGGATGCTGCTTCTGATGCTGGTGAGCGGATACGCACCCTTTGGCAAGTATTCCATGCTCTATTCCGATATGTACCACCAGTATTATCCCTTCTTCACCGCCTTCCGCAGGGCCCTGCGCAGAGGGGACGGGCTGCTCTACACCTGGAGCGCGGGGATGGGCATGGACTATCTGGGGCTCATTTCCTATTATCTGGCGTCGCCGCTGAATCTTGTCAGCGTGCTGGTTCCGGACGGGCTGGAGCTGGCCTATTTCTCCTTGCTGATGCCCCTGAAGCTGGGCTTCGCCGGACTGTTTTTCGCCCTGTTCCTCAGAGAGGTTTTCGGGAAAAATGATCTCTCCATATCCCTTTTTGGCGCGTTCTATGGTCTGTGCGCCTGGGCGCTGGGATACCAGTGGAATGTGATGTGGCTGGATTCCTTTGCCCTGACCCCGCTGGTGGCCCTGGGAACGGTGTGGCTGATTCGGGACAAAAAGGTGATCGTCTATACGGTGTCTTTGTTCCTGGCAGTGTTTTCCAACTACTATATCGGGCTTTTTGTGTGCATTTTCGTGGCGCTGGAATTCTTCTGCTGCCAAATCTGCCGCTTTCAGGGCTGGGGGAGGTTCTTCCGGGACCTGGGCCGGATTGCTCTGTTCTCCGCCCTGGCCATCGGCATGACGCTGATCCTGGAGCTGCCCGCACTGGCGGCGCTGCAGAACACTCAGTCCAGCGTGAATAAGTTCCCAACCGGGTTTAAGCTGAACATTGCCTCCTCCAACACCTTCCTGGGATTGCTGGATGCCATGCGCCAGGTGGCGGGGAACATGGGCGGCAGCCTGGAGCCTTCCTTTAAAGAAGGGCTTCCCAACCTGTACTGCGGCGTGGGCACCCTGTTTTTCGCGGTGCTCTACTGCATGGCGGGGGATGTGAAGCTTCGGGACAAGCTCTGCGCCGTGGCGCTGCTGATATTCTTTAACGTCAGCTTTATTATCCGGCAGCTGGACTATATCTGGCACGGGTTCCACTTTACCAATATGATTCCCTACCGGTTCAGCTACCTCTACAGCTTCGTGCTGCTGTACATGGGCTACCGGGCCTGGCTGCTGCGGCGGAAGTTCAAGCCCTTGGCGCTGATGCTGGCGTTTGTCATCACTGCGGGGCTGCTGTGCTGCTCCAACGACCTGATGTCAGGACAGACCGTGACCGTTTTCGGCCAGAGCATAAAAATTCATGTGTACATCCTGTACAACGGGGTGTTTCTGGCGCTGTATTTCGGCGCGCTGCTCTATGGCAACCGGAAAAGGAAGCTGCCGGAGGATGCGGACGCGGAGCTGGTACGGGACGCGCGGCTTGCCCGGTACCGCCGCAGGGGAATCAGCAGAATCTGGGTGCTGGCTGTGATTGCTGTGGAGCTGACGGCAACCCTGGTCAGCTTCGGACTGTATTTCCCGGGCACCAACACCACCAATTATCCCAAGGGCCGGGAGGAAGCGGCGTCCATGATCCGCTATATGCACGAGCGGGAGAAGGATACCCTGTTCTTCCGGGCGGAAACCACCCATTCCCAGACCCTGAACGACGGGGCGCTGAACGACTACAACGGTATTTCCTGCTTCACCAGCTCCGCCAATGTACGGGTCACGGAATTCATGAAGGCCCTGGGCTATGGGGCCAAGAACACTTACAACCGTTACTGCTTTGAGGAAAGCTCCCCGGTGGCGAACCTTTTCCTGGGAATCAAGTACATGATTGAGCGGGACGGAAAGGAGAAAGGGGGCACATGGTGGACGGATGTGCATCATTATGGAAGTGTGTACCTTCTGGAAAACAACGCCTACCTGCCCCTGGGCTTCCTCGTCCAATCCGATCTGGCAGCGCTGGATATCTCGGGGCAGAGTGACCCCTTCGCGCTGCAGGATGATATGTTTGCCAAGGCCACAGGGCTGGACCGACAGGTCTGGTACCGGATTCCCGGAGAGAATCTGAACATCTGGGGCAGCGAGGTCAGTGTCAGCAGGAGCGGCCATTCCAACGACAGTGTCTATCAGGATGCCAGAACCAACTCCTACGTGACCTATGCCTATGCTGTTGACCGGGACGGATTCATGTGTGTCAATCTGAGCCTGCCCAAGCGGAACGATTTCTATGTCAGCGTCAACGGAATTGAGCTGTACAAGGAATCCTACAGCCTGCCCCAGATGCTTGCCGTGGGGGATGTGAAGGCCGGGGACCTGGTGGAGATTCGGGTGCAGTGCAAGGCGGGGGACAACGGTACCATATCCATCGACGGCGCCATTCTTGACAACGACCTGTTCCGCCAGGGCTATGAGCTGCTGGCCCGGTCCCAGTGGGAGCTGACCCGCTTTGAGACCACCCTAGTGGAAGGAACCATCGATTGTGTCCGGGATGGCCTGATGTACACCTCCATCCCTGACAACGGGAACTGGAAGATTCTGGTGGACGGTGTTCCTGCGGAGCCGGTGCTGGTGGGCGATGTGATGCTGGGTGTGGAATTGACGGAAGGGAGCCACACGGTGACCTTCCGCTACGAAAACAAAGCGTTTTCCCTTGGGTGGAAGATCAGTCTGCTGTGTCTGCTGGCCTTTGGGGGGATGATTCCGGTGTATTACCCGGAATACAGGCGGAAAATGTTCCGAAAGAAATAAATGGAAGCACCCGCTGTTCCGGAAGGGAACGGCGGGTGCTTTTCGATAGGTATCGGGAAATGGAAATTGTTGTTTACCGAGATTTTGCCGTAGGGGCGGATATTATCCGCCCGCAACCTTTCGTCTACCAAAGCGCCCTGTTCTATCGAAAACACTCAAAAATCGGAACGTTTCGGGCGGATAATATCCGCCCCTACGGTGTAAACGCAACGTGTTTGAAAACTGCAAACAACAATTTATATGGTAAGCAATCACTTTCCTGCGGTTACATAGAGGCTTCAATGGTACCGCCGCCGAGGACCAGGTCGTCTTTATAGAGAACCACCGCCTGGCCGGGGGTGATGGCACGCTGGGGCGTCTCGAAGTCCACCCGGACGCGGCTGTCGGGGAGGGGCGTTGCCGTGGCGGGACTGCCCGTCCGGGTGTGGCGGGTTTTGGCGGTGACAGCCATGGGCCCGGGAAGGGCAGGGAAGGGAATCCAGTTGCAGTCTCCGGCTATGAGACTGCGGTGGAACAGCATTTCCGACGGACCCACGGTGACCGTGTTTGAGCGCATATCCTTTCCGCAGACGTAGACCGGTTCTCCCATGGCCAGGCCCAGGCCCCGCCGCTGGCCGATGGTATAGGCCACCGCGCCCCGGTGGGTGCCGACTGTGTTTCCCTGAGCATCCAGGAAGGGACCGCAGGGATAGTGCTTGCCTGTGTAGCGCTCCAGGAAGGCGACATAATCTCCGTCCGGCACGAAACAGATGTCCTGGCTGTCCCGCTTCCGGGCGGTGACGAGGCCGTTCTCCTGGGCAAGCTGGCGTACCTGGGTCTTGGTCAGCTCACCCAGGGGAAATTGAGTGTGGGCGAGCTGGTGCTGGGTCAGGGTATACAGGAAATAGGTCTGATCCTTGTCCGCGTCCGCTGCCGTCAGCAGCAGATACCGTCCGGTTTCCGCGTCCTGACGGATGCGGGCATAGTGGCCGGTGACCACGCAGTCGCATTCCAGCTCCAGAGCACGGCGAAGCAGATGGTCAAATTTCAAATACCGGTTGCAGTCGATGCAGGGGTTGGGGGTCAGGCCCCGCTCGTACTCCTGTACGAACCGGGAGATCACGTTCTCTTCGAAATCATCCCGGAAGTTAAATACATAGTGAGGGATTCCCAGCCGGCGGGCGACGCTGCGGGCATCCTCCACATCCTCCAGCGAGCAGCAGGTCCGGCTCTCCTCCAGACCGATGTCCTCATTATTATATAGACGCATGGTGGCGCCAATGCAGGTGTAGCCCGAGCGCAGCATCAGCAGGACGGCCACAGAGCTGTCCACTCCTCCGCTCATGCCCACAAGCACTTTTGGATTTGTCATTTTTTCGTGCCCTCCTTCCTGAAAAATGGGCGATTTTTCTCCTGGAACGAGTATAGCAACCGGAAATCCCAATGTCAAGCAGGGGAATGGGGGCTTCCTTTGTGGGGAAATAGTTACCATTTTTCCATTTATCTTCCCCAAAATATAGAATTTGGTTAAGAAAAATTAAAAAATTACGGAACAAGAAAAAAGTGTAACAAAAATGTAATAAAAATCAAAAAAGGGGTTGCAATTTGTAAATTAGTTTGTTATAATACCGTTACTTACCAAAAGACAACACCAGAAAAGGAGTAAGTGAGTCATGAAAAGATTTGTATGTTTCCTGTTGACGTTCCTCATGATCGTGAGCTTAGTGCCCGCCACTGTGCTCACTGCTTCTGCAGCCTCTTCGCTGAACACCAGCGACAAGGCGATCGAAATCCTGAAGCAGTTCGAGGGCTTCTCCGCCGAGGCTTATGTCCATGGCGGGAAGCATTACATCGGATATGGTACCCAGATTGATGATCCCAATGTCTATAAGGACGGGATCACCAAGACGGAAGCTACCGCTCTGCTGAAAAACCATGTGAAGGACACTGTGGACAAGGCGATCAATGACTTTGCCAAGAAGTTCAACATTGCCTTCACCCAGTACCAGCACGATGCCCTGTCCCTGTTCAGCTACAACTGCGGCACCGCGTGGATGTCCACGGACGGAGTTTTCCGCAGCGCGGTTGTTAACGGTAAGAAGGGCAACGATTTCCTGAATGCCATCTGCCTGTACAACGGCGGCGATACCAGCTCCGACTACTTCCGGGGCCTGCTGAACCGCCGTCTGGCCGAGGCCAATATGTACCTGAACAACATTTACTCCAGCGCTGCTCCTTCGGGTTATACATATGTTGTGCTTGACAGCAACGGCGGCAGCCTGACTGATTCCTTTGGAAACAATCTGGTCATTTTTGCTTACAGCACCTCTTCTTCCCCCGCCCTGACCCTGAAGCCCACCAAGAGCGGCGACAGCTTCCTGGGCTGGTACCTGGTGAATAATGAGAAGGGTACCGAAACGCCTGTCAGCGTTCTGGACAAGACCACCGCCAAGCTGACCCTGACCGCCAAGTGGCAGAACGGAACCGATAAGGTTACTGCAAATTACACCATTAACGCCTCTGAGGCTGCTTCCACCACCGTATACGGTCTGGCGGATCTGACTTCCAGCGAGGTTGGTACTCTGAAGGCCAACAGCAAGTTCCAGGTCTCCGGGGAGAAGATCGTCGGGGACATCAAGTGGGTCTACGGCACCGGCACGAACACCAAGGGCAAGTCCATCACCGGCTGGGTGGCTTATAAGAATGTCAAGAACGAGGACCTGACCAGCGATACCGTTCTGGCCACCGGCACCGTGACGGCTACCACCCTGAATGTCCGTGAGGCGGCCACCACCGACAGCGACACGCTGCCTGGAAGCCCCCTCGCAAAGGGTACAATTGTCAAGATCCTGGCTTATAAGAATGAGTACACCGCTACCGGTACCAGTAGCTGGGGCAAGATTGCCTTCAACGGCGGATACGGCTGGATCAATCTGGCTTATGTGGACCTGCGAGATGCCACCGAAGAGGATAACACCTCTCTGGTTGGCAAGACTGGCAAGATCGTGAACGCGGATAAGGTGAATGTTCGCACGACCCCGGGCGTGGCAGCCACCAACTTCAAAACTACCATTGCCAAGGACACCAAGGTTACCATTTATGAAACCAAGCAGATCGCAGGCGGCGCAACTTGGGGCCGGATTAAGTGGAACAACAACCTGAATGAGGGCTGGGTCTACATGTACTACGTCCAGGTGGACGGCCAGAGCAATGGCAGCACCAGCGGCGGAAGCAGCTCTGAGGTCGCCATCTACACCGGCGTGGTCAGCAGCAACACCAACCTGAACGTACGCCGCAATCCCAAAGTTACCTCCACCCAGGTTGGCTCTCTGCCCAGAGGCACCAAGATCAACATCTATGAGGAGACCACCACCGACGGTGTGAAGTGGGGCCGCACGGACAAGGGCTGGGTTTGCCTGCAGTACGTGACGCTTACTGCCACCGGGAATAAGCCCAGCAACGGCGCGGAGCATGTGGTCGTGAAGAAGGTCGGCACCATTACCGCCTCCGCTCTGACCCTGCGCAAGGATGCCACCAACAACTCCGAGGCACTGAAGACGCTGGCCAAGGGCGACATTGTGACCATCGTGGAGCAGAAGGAAGAGGCCACCTCTACCGGCACCAAGCTGTGGGGCAAGGTTACCGTGGACGGCGTCACCGGATGGATCAACCTCGCCTACGTGGATGTTAAGGACGTTACCGAAACCATTCCCGACCAGCCTGTGAACCCCGCAACCGGTGTCTACGGCAAGATCGTGAACTGCGTCAATGTGAACGTCAGATCTGCTGCCGGCGTCAGCAATACGCTGGTCAAGAGGCTGCCCAACGGCACGCAGGTGACCGTGTACGAGCAGACCGTAGTGAACAATAAGTCCTGGTGCCGCATCAAGGACGGCTGGGTGTGCATGGACTATGTGCAGATCACTGGCACTGTACCCGGCGCCGGTTCCGGAAGCGGGTCCAGCGGCAGCAATTCCGGCACGATTTCCGGTGTTGTCACCGGTACCGTGAACAGCAACATTGACCTGAACGTCCGTGTGGCCGCCGGCCTGGGCAATACCAAGATCGGCTCCCTGAAGAAGGGGACCACCGTCACCGTCACCGAACAGAAGGTGGCCGACGGCATGACCTGGGGCAAGATCGCTTACAACGGCGGTACCGGCTGGATCTGCATGAGCTACATCACCATCACCTCCAACTCCGCTTCCGGCACCGGCGTCATGGGCACCATTGCCCGCTGCTTCAGCCACGTGAACGTCCGCAGCGCGCCCGGCGTGGGCAACGCTCTGGTGGGCACCATTCCTGTGGGCACCCGCGTGGAAGTCTACGAGAAGAAGCTTTACAACGGCGTGTACTGGGGCCGCGTGGCTCAGGGCTGGATCTGCATGCAGTATGTGCTCCTGGATGCGGAGCTGCCCGAGGCTACGGAACCCACCACCAAACCCACCAACGGGTCCGATATTGAGTCCGAGAAGGTCAACTCCAAAGCTGCCGTGACCTATACGTTCACCGGCTCCGTGAAGGAGACGCTGAATGTCCGCAAGGATGCCATTGCCACCAGTGATCAGGCAGGAACCCTGAACGCCGGCACCACCGTGAACATCCTGGCCCTGAAGGCCGGCAAGGATAACGCCAACGAGATCTGGGGCAAGATCAACGATTACGGTACTCCCGGCTGGATCAACCTGGCCTATGTGAACTACGAGATTAAGGGCTTCGTCCAGTCCAGCACCCTGACGGTGTTCGCTTCCGCCAGCGCCGGCAGTGAGGATATCGGCACCATTAAGCTCAATGATGAGGTCACTGTGAATGCCGTGAATGTGGAGGGCAGCACGGTCTTCGGTAAGATCGCGGTTGTGAAGCAGGACGGCACTCTGAAGTATGATTACCTTGGCTGGATTGATATGTCCAAGCTGGGCAGCGAGAAGATCAGCGTAACACCTGAGCTCTCTGCTACCAAGAACGAGTCCCCCGTCAGAATTAAGGGCAAGACCACTTCTCTGGTCAGCGTCTACACGACCCTGGATGCCAATGAGGTTGCCTTCAACCTGATCGCCAACGCGGATGTCTACATCCAGGACTATGTGGCGGATCATGGCAAGATTTGGGGCAAGGTTGTGGGCGTTGTGGACGGAAAGGATGTATATGGTTTCGTGGATATTTCCAAGACCATCTACGTCTTCACCTCCACCAGAACCGTCAAGGAAGCGCTGAATGTCCGCAGTGTCTACGGAAGCACCGCTGAGGATACCGTAGTCGGCCAGCTGGATGCCGGTGTGACCATCACCCTCACTGCCCTGGCGGTGGATGCCAACGGCGATGTCTGGGGTCAGCTCCAGAGCTGCACCGATAAGGACGGCAAGGATGTCAGCGGCAACTGGGTCAACCTGACCTACACCCAGTGGTAATTACTTTACTAACTCCTAAGGAACATACAGCGAATCCCCCCACGGCGAAAGCCGCGGGGGGATTTGCTGTGGAGGTGTAAGCAGAAAAGCGTGAGAGGGTAAATTGTTGTTTAGCGGGCTGTGCCCCGATTACCTGTCATTGCGAACCAGTCCGCAGACTGGTGTGGCAATCCCCCGGTTAGAGAGGAAATGTTTCGTGCTCCCATTCATCGGGGGGATTGCCACGCCAGTGTGCGCACTGGCTCGCAATGACAGCAAAAATGTGTAAACAACAATTTATCGTCCTGAATGCTGAGGGTTTCTGTTGCATAGCGGGTGACGATGTGGTATGATAGGCAAAACGCAAATGGGAGGCTTCAAAATGAGCAGAGCGGACGAATTGTACAAGGCTACCTGTCGGGACATCCTGGAGAACGGCTTCAGCGATGAAAACCTGGAGGTGCGGCCCCACTGGGCGGACGGCACCCCGGCCCATACCATCAAAAAATTCGGTGTGGTGAACCGGTACAATCTGGCCGAGGAGTTTCCCATCATGACCCTGCGGCGCACCTACTGGAAGAGCGCCGTGGATGAAATGCTGTGGATCTGGCAGAAGAAGTCCAACCGGATCGCGGACCTGGGCAGCCATGTCTGGGACGAATGGGCGGGCCCGGACGGCACCATCGGCAAGGCTTACGGCTACCAGCTGGGAATTAAGCACCAGTACAAAGAGGGAATGTTTGACCAAGTGGACCGAGTGCTGTATGATTTGAAGCACAACCCGGCGTCCCGGCGGATTTTGACGAATATTTATAATTTTGAGGACCTTCACGAAATGAACCTGTACCCCTGCGCCTACTCCATGACCTTCAACGTGACGGGGGACACCCTCAACGCCATTCTCAATCAGCGTTCCCAGGATATGCTGACCGCCAACAACTGGAACGTGGTGCAGTACGCGGTGCTGACCCACATGATGGCCCAGGTCTCCGGGCTGAAGGTGGGGGAGCTGGTGCATGTGATTGCGGACTGCCACATCTATGACCGGCATATTCCCGCTGTTAAGGCAATGCTGGAAAAGGATGGCTTTGATGCGCCCAAATTCCGGATGGATGAGAGCATCACCGATTTCTATGCCTTTTCCAAGGATTCCTTCCGGATGGAGGATTACCAATACCATCCCTTTGATTTCGAAATTCCTATGGCGATCTGAGGTATCCAATGGAACTGATTGTTGCTGTTTATGATGATTGGGGCATTGGAAAGGACGGAACCCAGCCCATTGCCCTCAGCGCGGACCGAAAGTTCTTCCGGGAAGCCACCCGGGGGGCTATGGTGATCGCCGGAAGGCGCACCATTGAGGATTTCCCGGGAAAGAAGCCCTTACCCGGCCGGGTAAACGTGGCGCTGAGCAGGAATCAGGAAGAAATCCCCGGCTTTACTCTGTGCCGGAGTCCTGAGGATGCCCTGGAGCTGGCAGAAAAAGCGGAGCGGGCCATGGTCATCGGCGGAGGAAGCGTGTACCGGCAGATGCTGCCGTACTGCGATACCGCCTATGTGACCAGGGTGCATACGACACCGGAGTCCGATACGTTTTTCCCGAATCTGGATGAGGATGAGCAGTGGTACTTGGCGGAAACCCTCCAAAGCGGGGAGGAAAACGGGATTCGCTACGAGATGCTGAAGTATAAAAGAGCATAGAAAAATGCCTGACGCGGGAACTGCGTCAGGCATTTTGACTTGGGAGAGCTTCTGCGCTATATCAGGATTTCCGAATGAAAATACTGTTCCTGAAAGGCCAGCTGCTTTTGAATTTCCTCCCTGAAAAATGTTGTGCCCACGGGAGCCACCACCCATTTATCCTCCACGTCATCCAGACGGTGGACGATGGCAATTACCTCTCCGGTGAATTCCGCAACGGGAACCTCTATGCCCAGAATATAGGCGTCCTGTTCTTCGCCGTCCGGGGCCATGATGCCCCGGATATATCCATAATTGACGGGGTATAGGATATCCGGATGGGTGGGATGACGGGTTCCCAGGGGGCGGTCAACGGTGACCGTTACAATACTACCTACCATTGCGTCCTCCCTGGAGTTTCCTGCCGCGGCTTGCTTTGCTTGGGGAGGAATCCTTTTTGGGGGATTGGGGCTTCCGGCCAGAGGCGGGTTTCCCCGCGGCGGCTTTCGGGGAGGAGTACCCTCCGGCTTTGGGAGGGACGGCGCGGATCAGACATTTGGGGCCGGAGCCAATGAGATCCTCCCGGTGGGCGGCGAGGAGGGCTTCCCGCACCAGGTAGTAGTTTTTGGGATTCCGGTACTGGATCAGGGCCCGCTGCATGGCCTTTTCGTGGGGGTCCGTGGGAACGTAGACCCGATCCATGGTCCTGGGGTCCAGACCGGTATAATACATCACTGTGGACAAGGTGGAGGGGGTGGGATAAAAGTCCTGGACCTGCTCGGGATTGTAGCCCATTTCCCGAATGTATTCCGCCAGCTCAATGGCCTCCTTCAGAGTGGAGCCCGGGTGGCTGGACATCAGGTAGGGGACAAGGTATTGATTCATGCCGTACTGCTTGTTCAAGGCGAAGTATTTGTCCACGAACTGATTATATACCGCGTTCCGGGGCTTGCCCATCCGGGAGAGAACGGCGTCGGAAACGTGCTCCGGGGCAACCTTTAATTGGCCGGAAATGTGGTACTGCACCAGCTCCTTGAAGAAGGTGTCCTTCTTGTCGGCCAGCAGATAGTCAAACCGGATGCCGCTGCGGACGAATACCTTTTTCACCCCGGGGATTTTGCGCAGCTTGCGAAGCAGGGCCACATAATCGCTGTGGTCGGCGTTCATATTCCTGCAGGGGGTGGGATAGAGGCACTGGCGGCCGCCGCAGGCACCCTTGGTCAGCTGCTTTTCACAGGCAGGATGGCGGAAATTGGCGGTGGGACCACCCACATCGTGGATATAGCCCTTGAAATCCGGGTCCTTCACCATAAGCTCCGCTTCCCGGAGGATGGATTCGTGGCTCCGGGTCTGGACGATCCGGCCCTGATGGAAGGTCAGGGCGCAGAAGGAACAGGCCCCGAAGCAGCCCCGGTTACTGACCAGGCTGAATTTGACCTCCTCAATGGCAGGAACACCCCCGGCTTTTTCAAAGCTGGGGTGGTAGGTGCGGCAGTAGGGAAGGTCGTACACCTCGTCCATTTCCGGGGTGGTCAGGGGCTTCTGGGGCGGATTCTGCACCACAAACAGATTCCCGTAGGGCTCCGCCAAACGCTTGGCGGTGAAAGGGTCGCAGTTGCCGTACTGGATGCGGAAGCTCTCGGCGTAGCTGCGCTTGTTGGCCTTTACCTCGTCGAAGGAGGGGAGGAAGATGGTGGGCAGGCTCTCATCAGGCTGGGCGGTTTTGTAGACGGTGCCGTCGATGTAGGTGATGTCCTTCACGTCCATGCCGGAGTTCAGAGCGTCCGCGATTTCCACGATGCTCTTTTCTCCCATGCCGTACATGAGAAGGTCCGCCTGGGAATCCAGGAGGATGGAGCGCTTCATGCTTTCCGACCAGTAATCATAGTGGCTGAAGCGCCGCAGGCTGGCCTCGATGCCGCCGATGAGGATGGGAACATCCCTGTAGGTGCGTCGGATCAGGTTGCAGTAGACCACGGTGGCGTAGTCCGGGCGCCTGCCCATGACGCCGCCGGGGGTAAAGGCGTCGGTTTTCCGGCGGTGCTTGGTGACGGAATAGTGGTTCACCATGGAGTCCATGTTGCCCCCGGACACCAGAAAGCCCAGCCGGGGACGGCCAAACACGTCGATGGACTTTGGGTTTTTCCAGTCCGGCTGGGAGATAATGCCCACGCTGTAGCCGTGGTGCTCCAGAATCCGGCTGATGATGGCGTGGCCGAAGGAAGGGTGATCCACATAGGCGTCGCCAATGACGTAGACAAAGTCGCACTGCTCCCAGCCCCGCTCCAGCATTTCCTGTTTGTTGATGGGAAGAAAATCCATATCAGTCTCCTTACAGGCCGGTATCCAGCAGCTTCCGGCAGAGCTTGGAATAGATTCGCTCCAGGAACCAGGCTTCCGTGACCTTGTTCGGAAGCTCCGGGATGGGAATCCAGGCCACACCGCTGTTCTCATCCGGCTTGACGCGCAGGAGCTCCTCCGGATCAGCCTCAAAAAGATAGGTCACATTCAGGTGCAGGTGGGAGGAAACGTACTGCCCCCGCTTGATGTGGCCGTCCACAGTGAGGATTTCCAGAGAGAAAATGTCCGGGGTCAGGAGCTTCAGCCCTTTCACGCCGCTTTCCTCCTGAATTTCCCGTTGTGCCACCTGCAGAAGGTTTGTTTCTCCGTCCGCGTGGCCGCCCATCCAGGACCAGGAGTTATAGATGTTGTGGTAGATCATCAGCACGCTTGCTCTGTCGGGGCTCACCACCCAGCCGGAGGCGGTCATGTGGGCGGTGGTGTTGTCCCGGGTGAAGATGTTTTCTTCGGTTTGCAGCAGCCGTAGCAGCTTGGGCTTGTCAGCGGCCTCCTGGTCGTTGAAGGGGATATAGGCCCTGATCTGATCGGCAAGTTCCATGTCAGTTCGGCTCCTTGCGGGACAGCTTCTTTTTGGTGCCGTCTGGCTCCAGGATATAGGTGTTTTCCAGCTGGCCCACCAGGTTTGCTTTCACGGAATCAATGTAGATTCGGCGAAGCCTGTCCCGCTCCTGAAGCTCCTCAGGGGTCAGACCGGTGGTTTTGGCTTTTCTTGCCAGTTCGTTGATCCTGGTAATGACTTCATTCATCTGCATAACAAGTTCCCTCACACATAGCGGTGGATGACCACCGAAATTCTGTCTTTCTTTGTTTTTCCGTTAACGGAGGAGAGCCGGATTTTTCCAAGGCCCCGGACGGAGATTTTCATGCCCTCGGCCACGGGCTTGTCCGGCTTTTCGCAGGGGAGGCCGTCGACGGAGGCTTTGCCGGCTTCAATATACTGGCAGGCAAGATTCCTGCCGATGCGAAAGCCGGAGCTGATGACACTGTCCAGGCGCAATGATGCCAGGGTATCCTTGATCTCTTTTACCTCCGGGGTGGGAATACGGGCTTCCGTCAGAGGAATCCGCTGGACATGAACCCGGGTGCGGCCTGCGGAGGTGAAGTTCTGGAGGATATAGGGGGCGATTTCTGACGTGACGAAGAAGTCACAGCTTCCCCTGTCCACACAGATATCCCCAACGGTTTCCCGTCCGATACCGGCGCCCATCAGAGCGCCCAGGAAGTCCCGGTGGCTGGGGGAGTCCTCCTGGTAGAAGGTGCAGCGCAGGCACACCACGGGGCTATCCTCCGCCATAAGGGCGGTTTCCTCCAGGTAGTCCGGGAGGTAGACCAGCATTTTCCGCTCCGCCTCCGGGTAACCTCCGAAAGTGTACAGCCCCTCCGGCTCCCCGAAAAGGAACCGGGCCATTTCCTGCTCCCTGGGGGAGAGAAAGCAGGTATTCGCCGGAATGTTCTTGCGGATTCCGGCGTTCACTTTGTCCCACAGCTTGGCAAGGAGCAGCCTGTCCTCATTGGTGTGGGCGATTTTGTCAATATTGGATCGGTCCATGATACCTCCAGATTTGGATGGGGGTGAGAAGATAAATTGTTGTTTACAGCACTACCTTTGTAGGGCGGGGTCATGACCCCGCCGCCCACCTAATGGGATTGAGTACGAAAAATATCCCGAAAAACGGCAGTTCTCTGTCATCCGGGCGTCGCGGCGGGGGCATAACCCCGCCCTACAGATGGCGTGTTTGAAAACTGTAAACAACATTTTTCCGCACTGTGGGGTTCTTTGAAAAGCATTATAGCATATATTTTCTGCCGAGGGAAGAATTATCTTGTGGAAACAGAGGAAATGGAGTATAATATTTGCCAAATAAGCATTTGCGGAGTGGAAATACTATGGTGATCGGAATTATCGGCGCGGGGGCCTCGGGGATGGCGGCGGCGCTGGCGGCTTCGGAGCAGCCGGGGGTGCATGTTGTTTTGATGGAGCGGCAGGCCCGGGTGGGCAGGAAGCTCCAGGCTACGGGAAACGGACGGTGCAACCTGACGAATCTTCATGCCAACTGCGGGGGCTACCATGGGCAGGAGCCGCACTTCTGGGATACTGCCCTGGAGCGCTTCGGGCCGGAGGAAACCCTGGAGTGGTTCCGGGGGCTGGGCCTTTTTACCGTGGCGGAGGAATCCGGGCGGGTGTACCCTTACTCCGACCAGGCGAATTCCGTGGTGGATGTGCTGCGGTTTGCGCTGGACAGGCCGAATATTGAACTCAAAACCGGATTTGAAGTGGAAAAAGCAAAGAAAACCCCGGTCGGGTTCCGGGTGGAAAGCGCGGAGGGAACGGTGGAATGTGACCGCCTTGTGATTGCCTGCGGGGGCCTCGCGGGCACGAAGCTGGGGGGAAGCATGTCCGGCTACAAGCTGCTGCGGAGTCTGGGGCACCGCTGCACAAAGCTGCGTCCGGCCCTTGTTCAGATCAAAACCGGGTGGACCGGCGTTGCCGCGCTGAAGGGCGTCCGGGCTAACTGTCATGCGGAAATTTACCGGGGGGATACTTTGATTTCCGAGAGCACCGGGGAACTGCAATTTACGGAGTACGGCCTGTCCGGACCCGTGATTTTTGAGATTTCCCGGGATGTGTGCCAGGGGGACGGGGACTGGAAGTGCCGGTTGGACTTCCTGCCGGAGGTTTCCCGGGAGGAACTTGCCGGGGAATTGCTCCGAAGAAAGGGAACCCGGCTTCCGGTTTCCGAGCTGCTGACCGGAATCCTCCACAACCGTCTGGGCCGTGTTCTGACTCAGGCGGCGGGGATTGGGGGAAGCGGTTTCGCGGCGGAGGTTTCTGAGGCGCGTCTTTGGAATCTGGCGGAAACCGTCAAGGGCTTTGAGGTGTCTTTATCGGAGCCGCTGGGCATGGACAGCGCCCAGGTGACGGCAGGGGGAATCCTGACCTCGGAATTTGACCCGGAAACCCTGGAAAGCCGCCTGGTGCCGGGGCTTTATGCCTGCGGCGAGGTGCTGGATGTGGACGGGGACTGCGGCGGGTACAATCTGCAATGGGCATGGAGCTCCGGCCGTCTGGCGGGAGAACATGCCGGGAGGAAAGAAAAATGATTCGTTTGCGGGATATTTCGCTGCCGCCGGAGCACAACGCCCATCAGCTTATGTTTGAGGCGGCAAGGATGCTCCGCGTTCCCAATTCCAAAATCAAGCAGCTCCGTCTGGTGCGCCGCAGTGTGGATGCCCGGAAAAAGCCGGAGGTGCGGATGATTTATACCGTGGACGTGGCAGTGGAGGGAAATGAGCAGAAGATTCTGAAGCAAAGCGGCTGCAAGCGGGCCTCCCTGGCGCCCGTGAATGTCTATCGGGTTCCGAAAATCCAGGGCACTCCCGGCAGCCGGCCCGTGGTGGTGGGCTTTGGTCCGGCGGGGATGTTCGCGGCCCTGGTGCTGGCCATGGCGGGACTCAGGCCCCTGGTTTTGGAGCGGGGAGAGGATGCTCTGAGCCGCCACCGGAAGGTGCAGCGCTTTTTTGAAACGGGGCAGCTGGACCCGAAAAGCAATGTGCAGTTCGGCGAGGGCGGCGCGGGCACCTTCTCCGACGGGAAGCTGAACACCGGGGTGAACAATCCCAGAATCGGCTGGATTCTGGAGCAGTTTGTAAAGGCGGGAGCCCGGGAGGACATCCTCTACGACGCCAAGCCCCATGTGGGCACCGATGTGCTGCTGACGGTGGTACAGAATTTGAGGAATCGGATTCTGGAGCTGGGGGGCGAGGTGCGCTTCCAGACCCAGGCAGAGCGGCTGAAGCTGGAAAACGGTGTGCTTCGGGGCGTGGTAACGGATGCGGGGGAGGAAATCCTTTGCGACCACTGCATCCTCGCCATCGGCCACAGCGCCCGGGACACCTTCCGGATGCTGGAGCAGTTGGGCGTCCCCATGGAGCCCAAGCCCTTTGCCATGGGGGCGCGGATTGAGCAGAAGCAGGAAAAAATCAATCTGGCTCAGTACGGAATGGAGAATCCCGCGCTTCCTCCGGCGGATTACAAGCTGGTGGAGCATCTGGAGGACGAAACGGTATATACTTTTTGTATGTGCCCCGGGGGCTTCGTGGTGGCGGCGGCTTCCCAGGAAGGCGGTGTTGTGACCAACGGCATGAGCTATGCGGACCGGGATGGGGAGAACGCCAACGCCGCCCTGCTGGTCACGGTGAAGCCGGAGGAGTTCCCCTACGGGGGACCGCTGGGCGGGGCCCGGTGGCAGGAGGAGCTGGAACGCAGGGCCTATGAAATCAGCGGAAGCTACTATGCTCCCGCCCAGACCGTCGGGGATTTCCTCGCCGGACAGCCCAGCACGGGACCCGGGGATGTGAACCCCTCCTACCGGCCCGGGGTGCATTGGTGCGATCTGGGGGAGGTTCTGCCGCAGAAGCTGGTGCGGGCCATGAAGGAGGCCATCCCCAAGCTGGACGGAAAGCTCCGGGGCTTTGGTGACCCGGGGGCGGTGCTCACTGCGCCGGAAACCAGAAGCTCCTCCCCGGTGCGGATTCTTCGGGATGAAAATCGGGAATCCCCGGTGCGGGGGCTGTACCCCACGGGAGAGGGAGCGGGCTATGCCGGGGGCATCATGTCCGCTGCCATCGACGGCATGATGACCGCAGAGAGAATTATTGAGCGAATGGGAGGAATCCGGAATGGATGAAAAATATGTCAATCGGTTTCTGCGCAGGGAATTCCGGGTGGTTGGCTGGCTCCTGGTGGCGTACTACGGAATCATGAACCTCATGGTGGCGGCTGCTGTTTTTTCGGACGCAATGCGCCAGAGCCTGGAAGCGCTGAGCCAGGGCAGGTTCCTGACCGGTCCGGACCTGCTGGACGTTATGGGCAACGGCTGGGGATACGTTGCAACGGTGGCCATCGGGATGCTGTTCCTGTTTTGCTGGAAGGACGACCGCTTCTGGAAGGAATCGGTGCTGGCTAGCCACAGAAGGATGTCAGTGGGTGTTTTTGCGGTGCTGGCCTGCTTGTGCATGGGTGCGCAGCTGGTGAACAGCCTGTGGATTACCGGGCTGGAGCTGGTGATGAATCAGTTTGACCGGTCCGTGGCGGATGTACTGGAGAGCGTATCCGGCCAGAGCGATACCTTCAGTATGTTCCTGTACGCCTCCATTCTGGCGCCTGTTTCCGAGGAACTGATCTTCCGGGGATATATTCTCCAGAGCCTCAGGCCCTATGGGAAGAAGTTTGCCGTCGTTTTCTCGGCGTTTCTCTTCGGCATTTTCCACGGAAATCTGCTCCAGACGCCTTACGCGTTCCTCATGGGGCTGGTGCTGGGCTATGTGACGGTGGAGTACCATATCGGCTGGGCGGTGTCGCTGCACGTGTTCAACAACCTGATTCTGGCGGATTTGCTGTCCCGGCTGACCGGGGGACTTTCCGCGCAGGCATCGGAGGCTGTGAGCCTGATTCTCCTGGGCGGCGCCACGATTGCGGCCGGGGTGGTGCTGATCCTAAAGCGCAGGAGCATCGGGGAGTACATTCGTTCGGACTGGATGGACCGGCGGTGCGTGAAGTGCTTCTTCACCAATTCGGGGATTATTGCACTGATTGTGCTGATGGCACTGAATGCCCTGATGGTAATGGGGTAATTCCAAATGCGGCCAAGCGCGTGTTTTGCTTGTTCAGAAAGGAAAATTGTTGTTTACCGAGATTTTGTCGTAGGGGCGGCTATTAGCCGCCCGCAATCCTTTGTCTACCAAAGCGCCCTGTTTTATCGAAAACACTCAAAAAACGGAACGTTTCGGGCGGATACTATCCGCCCCTACTAGATAGTCCCTCATAAAACTTTACTTTATTGAACATTTATGGTATACTAAAAGAAAAGGCAAAGGAGTGTACCAAAAATGTTAAA
>SFHI01000126.1 GCA_004555705.1 Clostridiales bacterium
CCGGCTACTACTGGGAAGGCCGCGCCGAGGTGACGGAGTTTGACCGGGTGCGGGAAATCGGCACCTTCAAGCTGTCCATCCCCCAGGCAGACCCCTATGGCTACAGTCTCAATGACAACAGCACCTCGGACTGGCTGTGGAATCCTTTTGATTTTGAACTGGGTGTCATTGACGATCCTATTCAAATCACGCTTACAGCAGCCAGCCCCACTGCTTCCTGCACCATCCCGCACAGTGCTGTGCCCTTCGTGGTCAGCATCCAGGTGACTGACATCGGCGACACCGGGCTGAAGATGACGGTGGACGGAGACGATTATCTCCTGCAAAAGGGTGAGAACCGGCTGGCTGAACTGCTGGTAGGCGATCAGGATTTGACGCTGGAATTCTCTGGGCGCGGCAGCCTACAGGTTTTATTCCGAAGGAGGGTGATCTGATGTATAAAGTCAAACTGGACGGCTATGTGCTGTATCATGCGGATCATCCCTCCGCCATGCTGACCGATCCCGTCCTGGAACTGGAGCCGGGGTATGCCGGTGTGTTTACAGCAACTGTCCCTCCTGACAACCCGCTCTATGACCGCATTGATTGCCGGAAATCCATGCTCTCCGTGTTTCGCAACAACACGGAGATTTTTTATGGCGAGGTGCGGAAAATTCCCAACATCGACCGCTACCGGAACAAGCAGATTTACTGCACCGGTGCGCTGAGTTTTCTGGCGGACTCCATCCAGCCCCAGGCGGAGTACCACGATATTTCCCCGGCAGCGCTGCTGGGACGGATGCTGGAGATTCACAACAGCCAGGTGGAACCGCGAAAGCAGATCAAGCTGGGCTATGTCTCCATCACCGACCCCAACAACAGCCTCTACCGCTATACCAACTACGAAAACACGCTGGAAGCCATCCGGGATAAGCTGGTGGGCCGCCTGGGAGGGTACCTTCGCCTGCGGCATGAGGGTGACCAGTTGATTCTGGATTGGGTGGGCATCGAACAGTATGGCAACTACAGCACCCAGCCCATTGAGTTTGGTCTGAATCTGCTGGATTACTCCGAAACCACCTCCGCCGAGGATGTGGTTACCGCCTTCATTCCGCTTGGAGCCACCCTGGAGGGCGAATCCGAGATCGAAGCCCTGGAAAAGCGGGTGGATATTACTTCCGTCAATGACGGGAAGAACTATGTGTTCAGCCAGGACGCGGTGGATCAGTTCGGCTGGGTCTGGGCCACGAACACCTGGGATGATGTGACAGTCCCGACCAATCTCAAAACCAAGGCTGAGGAATGGCTTTCCAGCACGCAGTTTGAGACCATGTCTCTGAAGCTGACGGCGGCAGACCTTTCGGAACTGGGGCATGACTACGATGCTTTCGCCGAGGGCGACCGCATCCACTGTCTGGCCAAGCCCTACGGCATGGACATTGTCCTTCCGGTGATGAAGCTGACGATCCCGCTCCAGAACCCAGCCGGTCGGACGCTGGAGCTGTCCAGCAAGCAGCAGAAAACCTACACCAGCCAGCAGTCGGCTGTGCGCAATCAGCTGATGAATCAACAGAACGACGCCATCAGCATCTCCAACCGGAACATCCAGATCAGTATCGACAACCTGACCGCCATGATGACCGGTGCCAAAGGCGGCTACAAGCTGACGGAGTATGACGAGGACGGGCGCTGGCTCAGGGATCTCTACATGGATACCCCGGACAAGACCACCGCCAAGCGGATCATGCAGATCAACAAGGATGGTATCGCCGCCAGCACCACCGGCTACGAAGGCCCCTACACGGTTGGCATCACGGTGGACGGTCAGATCCTCGGCAGCTGGATCGCAGCGAACTCCATCGACACCAATCAGCTAAGTATTGGTTTGAACGCCTGGATCAAGGGCACGGACGATGGTATTGCGTCCAAGGTGGAGAAGGACGGCATCATCTCTGCCATCAACCAGAGTTCCGAGGAGGTGGCGATTCAGGCCAAGCGAATCAACCTCAACGGCTCAGTCACCGCCAACAACTACTTCAAGATCAAGACCGATGGCAGTATGGAAGCCATCGCTGGACAGATCGGCGGCTTCAATATCAACAGCGATTACATTTCGTTCGGTGATTGGACCCATGCCAGCAACTGGCTGAGTATGTGTACGCCCCACGGCGGTGCCGGTGATGTGTACCTTGGAAAGGGCGGTATCTCCACCGATTCATTTGATGGGCAGTCCGGCAGTATCGTTCGTTCCATCAAGATGACCGAGGGAACCATTGGCTTTTACAAGGGGGCTTATGAATGCGGATTTGTTGGAGTCAGCGATGGCAACGAAATCAAGATGAGCCTGATGGATAAGGAGAAGAACGATATCCTGAATGTCCATCACGACTGGCTGGAGTTGCCGGTGTTTACGCAGGTTTCCGGCGATCTGTCCGTATTGGGGAGCAAGGCCCGGTGTGTCAAGACCAGAGATTACGGCAAACGCAAGCTCTACGCCTATGAGACGCCCACGCCCTATTTCGGGGACATCGGTGAAGCGGTGATCGCGGAGGACGGTCTTTGCTATGTATCCATCGATCCGGTGTTCGTCCAGTGTGTATCACTGGATAGCTATCAGGTGTTCCTCCAGGCGTATGGCTCCGGCGAAATCGCACTGACAGGCAGATACAGCGACCATTTCGTGATTTCCGGCACTCCGGGGCTGTCCTTTGGCTGGGAAATCAAGGCGAAGCAGATTGATTATGACCAGATTCGCATGACGGAAGAGAGAGGACAGGTTGACACCTCTACGACCAACTACGGAGCCGAAGCGGCTTCTTATCTGACATCCATTACAGAAGGGAGAATCACCACATGAAGAAAGTTACCTCTGTCACGTTCTGGAACGATGCCGTGGGCAAGCGTCTCAGCATCACCTATTCCGAAATTGACGATACCACCGGGAAGATCATCCGGGACAACTACCGCGTCGACCGGGTGCTGGTGGACAAGACCGCCGTTGCCGCCTGCGACAGCATCGCCGATGTTGCCCAGGCTTTTATTGATTCTATCGAGTAAAAGAAGGGAGGAATGACCTGTGGCAGATCTACAGGAAGAACTGCAGCGTTTCCTGACAGCGCGCTT
>SFHI01000127.1 GCA_004555705.1 Clostridiales bacterium
GTGATTTCCTCGGAAAATGAATACGAAACGGTACCAAGCTGCCTAAGAGTGTGATTCGTTAGACAGTCTGGCGCACACTGGTGTGGCAATCCCCCGGTCCTTCCACCATTTTTCGTTTATCGTGGTGTGTTTACACGTGATGATTGCGAGACCAGTCCGCTTTCCTGGTCGTGGCAATCCCCCGGTTAGAGAGGAAATGTACCGAAAAGCTCCCAGGAAAATGGATTCGTCCGTGATTTTTGGTAGTAATCGTTATCTGGTCCCTTTCATCCGGGGGATTGCCACACCAGCGTGCGCGCTGGTTCGCAATGACAGGTAATTTGCAACGCACACTTACAAACACCAATTTACCGCACAGTCATGTGAACCCAGCAAGCAATCTCCCTATTACCGGATTTTTTCTCCGTTCAGCACCGCTTCCAAAAGGGTATCCCCGCTGTAGCGCAAGGTCAGCAGGAAGAAGGGCGCGTCCTTCCACAGAAGCTCCAGGAAGATTTTGTCCCCCTCCCATTTGGGAAGCCCATCCAGAAACGCCCGGGGAACCCATTGCAGCTCCCCTTCGTCACATTCCTTCAGCTCGCCTTCAAAGCCGTCTGCGGTGAACAGGTACATATACTCCCCCTCCCAGATATCGGAAAGGAAGGTCACCACCCCCCGGCACCGCCAGGAGGTGAGCCTGAGCCCCGTTTCCTCCATGGCCTCCCGCAGCAGGCACTCGTCGGGGGATTCCCGGTCCTCGAACTTGCCGCCGATGCCGATCCATTTGTCCTTGTTCAGGTCGTTTTTCTTCTTCACCCGGTGGAGCATCAGCACCTCGTCCCCCCGGGTGACGTAGCACAGTGTGGAGTTGATCAAATCTTACACCCTCTTCACCAGCCGGATGGCCAGGTGCTGGTTGTCCACGTCCACCTGGGCGTGGCCCTCCTCCCGCTCCCCGTCCAGGGTCCAGGGCATCTCCGGATCCGCGTAAACCGTCACATGGTGGGCGCTGCGGAAGGTGATCATGGCGCAGTTGTACTCCTGGCTCTGGAGGGCCTGGATGCACTCGGAAATCTCCGCCAGATTCCGGGGAGCCCGGACCAGCAGAATCTCCAGCAGCCCGTCGGCCATATCCACCTGCTTGGGGTCCAGGGTCAGGATTCCGCCCACGGAGGTGGAATTGCAGATGGCCCCGAAGAGGAAGTCGTCCTCCACCACCTCGCCGTCCATCTCCATGCGGATGTGCTCCTTGCGAATCTGGGACAGCTCCTGGATTCCCTCCAGCACGTAGGCGGTGTGGCCCAGGGCGTTTTTCACGCTCTGGGGGGTGGCGTAGCTGGCCCGGGTAAAGGCCCCGAAGGAGGCCACATAGGAGAAATACCGGTCGCCGAACTTGCCCACATCGTAGGGCACCGGCTCCCCCTCCAGAATGTCCCGGGCCGCCTGGAGGATATTCGTGGACAGCTTCAGGCTGGCGGCAAAATCGTTGGTAGAGCCCGCGGGGATATAGCCCACATTCACCCGGAGTCCCTTGGTCAGCAGGCCGGAAATGGTCTCGTTGAAGGTTCCGTCCCCGCCGCAGCAGACAACCAGCTCCACCTCTCCGGCCAGGCGCTCCACCGCCTCCGCGGCGCTGCCCGGTCCGGTGGTCATATGGGTAATCACGTCATACCCCGCCTTGGAGAACATCAGCAGCAAGTCGCTGAGCTGCCGGTTCGCCCGCTTCTGCCCGGCGAAGGGATTCATGATAAAGAGCATCTTCTTCATAGCAAACCTCATCCTATCATCATTCTCCGGCTTTCCGGAAGAGAAATCGTTGTTTACAGTTCTGATAGCGCACTGAAAAAGAACTGTCATTGCGAACCAGCGCGCACGCTGGTGTGGCAATCCCCCAACTATTCAGCCCGCTAACATAGACGGAATCCCCGTTTTTCGGACTTCTCGGAATATCCGGGGGATTGCCACGCCAGTGTGCGCACTGGCTCGCAATGACAGCGTTTTATTTGGCGCGCACCTGTAAACAACAATTTATCTTCCCCTGCCGCTTCCGCATCGTCCCATCATTATACCACACCCCGGATAAACCGCAAGGCCGGAAGCTGCCTTTTCGCGGCCCCGGCCGAAAATTTACCGTTCATTCACAATCTGCCTTCCCCGTCCGGAAGCTCCCGGGACCTGCAGGCGTACTGGTAGGCAAGCCGGTAGTCTCCCAGCTCCCGATAGCACCGCTCCAGGGCCGTGGCAGTCTCCCGGGGGTAGGCAGTCTCCGCGGCGTGGAAGCACCGGGCCGCGTCCGAATAGGCCCTCCTGCGAAGGTAAGCCCTGCCCCGCAGCATATTCCAGTCCGGGTCCTCCCGGTTCCGGGCCGCGTCCAGAAGTCTGGCGCACCGCTCCGAGTCTCCCCCCGCCAGCGCGGCCCTGGCCTGCAGAAGCAGCGCACCGTCCAGGTCGGGGAGCTGCGCCGCCAGCTCCTCCGGCTGGGCCCCATGCAATCCCGCCTGGAGCAGAATCCTGCGGGCTTTCAGCTCCGGCAGGGCGTAGGCCGCCCGGGCCTCCAGCCGTTCCGCCTCCTCCAGCAGCTCCCGGGCGTAGGCTTGCCGGTTCTCCTTCAGGGCCTTCTCCGCCAGGGCCAGGGCCGTGAGCAGCCGCAGCAGCTCCCACTCCCGGCAGAGAAGGGGGTCCGGCTCCCGGAAATCCCGGAGCCTGGCCGCCGCCTCCGCGAAGCGCCCCCCGTCGAAGGCT
Source organism: Clostridiales bacterium (assembly GCA_004555705.1). Classification (GTDB taxonomy): domain Bacteria; phylum Bacillota; class Clostridia; order Oscillospirales; family Oscillospiraceae; genus Faecousia. Next base: position 2,722 of record SFHI01000127.1, read on the forward strand.
CTTCTGGCGTCCTCCATGACCTCCAGATTGGGAGATACCGCCCCAGTCTCGTCGAGAAAAAAGCTCACGGGCTTCCCCAGCCGCTCCGCGAGATACCGCAATGTGGCCACCGAGGGACTGGCTGTGCCGTTTTCAAGCTGGGAAAGCATATTCCGGGTGATCCGGTCACCGCAGAGCTGCCGCTGGCTCATGCCCGCCTCTTGCCGCGCCAGGCGCAGCTTCTCACCCAAATTCATAGCCCACGTCCCCTTTCTCCGGTATCCGCATAAAGATAAATTGTTGTTTGAACGGCTTCGCCTTCAAGTTTCCTGTCATTGCGAACCAGTCCGCAGACTGGTGTGGCAATCCCCCGGTTAGTGGGGAAATGTACCG
>SFHI01000028.1 GCA_004555705.1 Clostridiales bacterium
CGCCCGAAACGTCCCGATTTTTGAGCATTTACGGATAAAACGGACATTTCTGTAGCCGTTAGGTTGCGGGCGGCTAATAGCCGCCCCTACAATAACGAAGCGTAAACAACAATTTGCCGGACTGCAGAGCAAGCCCGATAAGTGTATTCAATAATTCCGGCGGGAACGCATAGGAGCACGATTATGAGGAAAGTAGCAATCGCCACAGACAGCAACAGCGGCATCACCCAGGCAAAGGCCAGGGAAATGGGGATTTCCGTCCTGCCGATGCCCTTCTACATTGACGAAGCACTGTATTTTGAGGACATCACCCTGACCCAGGAGCAGTTTTACGAAAAGCTGCAGTCGGACTGCGCCATTACCACCTCCCAGCCGGCGCCGGGGGACGTCACCGATCTGTGGGACAAGCTGCTGGAAGAAAATGATGAAGTGGTCTACATCCCCATGTCCAGTGGCCTGAGCAATTCCTGCGAGACCGCGATCATGCTGGCGGAGGACTATGCCGGAAAGGTCTTTGTGGTCAACAACCAGCGAATTTCCGTAACCCAGAAGCAGTCCGTTCTGGACGCCATCGAGCTGGCGCGGCGGGGAAAATCCGGCGCGGAAATCAAAGACATTCTGGAAGCAATGAAGCTGGACTCCAGCATCTATATCACCGTGGACACCCTGAAATACCTGAAACAGGGCGGACGAGTCACCCCCGCCGCGGCGGCAATCGGCACCATCCTGAACATCAAACCGGTTCTGCAGATTCAGGGAGAGAAGCTGGACTCTTTCGCCAAGGCCAGGGGTTTCAAGCAGGCGAAAAAAATCATGCTGGACGCGGTGGAGCGGGATATGGAGGAGCGTTTCCGGGATCAGACCGTCCATCTGCACGCGGCCTACACCTGCTCGGGCGAAGAAGCCCAGGCGTGGAAGCAGGAAATCGAGGCCCGGTTCCCCGGCTATGTGATTGACATGGACAGGCTTTCCCTCAGCGTAGCCTGCCATATCGGCCCCGGCTCCCTGGCCGTCACCTGCACAAAGGCACTTTCCGAATAAACGCATATCGGCTTGATTCAGCAAACCGATAAATTGTTGTTTGTAAATTAATGCTGTCATTGCGAGCCAGTGCGCACACTGGCGTGGCAATCCCCCGGTTGAAAGGAACCAGGTAATGATTACCACCAAAAACTGCTACAATCCCCACTATTTCGGACACTTTTTGATACATTTTCCATCTAACCGGGGGATTGCCACACCAGTCTGCGGACTGGTTCGCAATGACAGGTAATTTGCAGCGCACCCTTTCAAACACCAATTTGTCAAACTGCTGAGCTAACCCAACAAGCATAAACAAATTCCGGAATCGGTTCGTGGCAATCACGCTTCCAATTCCGGAATTTTCTTCTGTTGTAGGCCTTGCTGCTGGCGGGCTTTCGGATAACGGGGTTCACCTCGCCCCAGGTGTTTCTGCGCCGGCTGTCCAGCCTGCGCTTCTCTTTTTTGGAGAGCTTTTCGTAGGGAATCATTTTTTCCATGCCGTTTCCTCCTTTGGGTTTCTTCTTTCATTCTATCAGAAACCCCGGCAAAGGTCAAATGAACAATTTGCTCTCCGAAATCATCGGGCTGGAAAATTGTTGTTTACAGCAATATCACCGTAGGGGCGGATATTATCCGCCCGCTTTGCTGACGACTACGGAAATGTCCATTTTATCCGAAAATGCTCAAAGGTGTTTGAAAACTGTAAACAACAATTTATCCACCTGCCGTTCAGGCCTCCGGGAAGAATGCCAGCAGCGTCCGGGCCATTTTGGTGCCGCCGAACCAGTTGGGGTGGACGCCGTCGCCCAGGTGCATTCCCTCCTGCATCCTGTGGGGGTCCTCCGGGTCCCGCAGAGCCGCGTCCATATCCACCACGCCCTCCGCAATCCGGCTGGCCCGGATCAGCTCGTTGTAGCCGCAGCGCAGCGCCTCCGCCCGGTCCCGCCAGGCATCCCCGAAAGCACCGAAGGGGGAAACGGTGGCAAGAAGGACCCGGCTCCCCATGGCGTGGGCCTGCCGCGTCACATCCGCCAGAGCGTCAAAAATGTCCTGGGCCGTGGGCACCCGGGGCTCCCCGAACACAATGCTGTGGCTGCAGTCGTTGACGCCCTCCATCACGAACACCACATCCGGGGCGGCTCCGTCGTACAGGTCAGCGTGGAACCGGTCCTTTCCGGCGATGCCGAACTGGTGGCCCTCCCCGGGCATAAAGGTGGGGATGGGGTGGGTTTTCTGAATTCGATTGCCCGCGATGCCCGCGTTCATAACGCTGTACTTCCCCGGGAAACGGCGGTACAGCATGGCGGTAAGGGGATCGGAGAAGAAAGACATATGGGTGATGGAATCCCCGAACAGGCCCACCAGCTTCACATCGTCCCCGGTCAGCACCGAAATTTCACACAGTCCCACCGCGAACTGATTGGGATAGGGGTCCGCCGCCAGCACAGGAACCAGCTGTGGCTTCACCGTAAAGCCCAGGGCGTCGGTTTCGTGGAAATTTCCCGTATGGTGGGTGCTCTGCCAGCTGTAGGCGGCGCTGGTGGTGCAGACCGAGCGGATGACGGTCCTGTGCCCGAAATACAGATACACCAGGAAGTCGTCCTCCGGTGTCACCCGCAGGGCAATTTCATCGGAATAGGGCTGACTGTTTCCCGGCTCTCCTCCCCCGCCAGGGTCACGGGGCACCGTGCCGACAGCTTCCCGGTCACCCGGTTTCGCACCGCGACGGCGGCGTGGTCGAAGCGCATGGGTTCGTCGCTGTAGAGGTTATTGAACCGGATGCGAACCCTGTCTCCCGCAAGGTTGTTGAGGAACACGCTTCTCTGGGTGATGTTCTCGAATACGCCCACCTCCTGGTTGTAATCAATGGGCACATAGCGCCAGGAGGGAATCCATTTGCTCATAACAGCATCCTTTCATGCAGCCTCACGCAAACAGGTAATACTGGATGTATTGCGGACTTTTCAAAATGCATTGTTGGGGCGAAAGATCCGCCCAAAACCCAAAAGGGTAGTTTTTAGAGGTGCCCTGTTGTTTAGCGATTCGTTATCGTAGGGGCGGATATTATCCGCCCGCAGCCTGACCTTTACAAAAGCACTGCGTTCTAACGGAAATGCTCAAAAACAGGAACGTTTCGGGCGGATAATATCCGCCCCTACGGTAGCAACGTGACGTGTTTGAAAACCTCAAGCAACAATTTATCGCACTGCTGGCAAATATTCTATTTTATCCCGAGGGGATACCTTAACTGTCCACTGAATTCACCCCCGAAAAAGGAGTATCCATCATGAACCAAGCCACCCCCCTGCGGGCTCCGGAGAAGCTCTGGAACCTGTCCTACATCCTGGTGCTGATCGTCAGCACCCTCAGTTCCTTCTCCTTCTACATGGTCGCCACCATCATGTCCAAGTACCTGGTGAGCCTGGGCGCAACCATCGCCTTCGCAGGCTTCGTGGTGGGTCTCTTCTCCATCACCAGCCTGGTCTGCCGCCCCTTCTGCGGCGTTATGGCCGACCGGCTGAACAACATCTGGCTGCTCATCATCAGCAATGCCCTGATGAGCGTGGGCCTGATCGGCTTTGCCGTCTCCGGAAGTATGCCCCTGATGATCCTCTTCCGGGTGCTCAACGGCGTGGGCTTCTCCATCAGCGGCACCGTCCAGATGGCGCTGATCGTCCACTTCATCCCCCGGGACCGCACCGGCGAGGGCATCGGCTATATGGGCATCAGCCAGCTCATCGGCTCCGCCTGCGCCCCTGCCCTGGGTCTGGAAATCGCGGACCGGATGGGGATGTCCGCCACCTTCGTGGCCGCCTCCCTGCTTCCTCTGACCGCCTGCGTCATGCTGCTGTTCCTGCGGAACCTGCAGCCCGCCAGGAATTCCGAAAAGAAGCGGATCACCTTCAGCGATATCCTGGATGTGAAAGCCCTCCCCTTCACCATTCCCTACTCCACCTTCTCCTTCACCAACGGCGTCATCAACGGGTATCTGGTGATGTTCGCGGACCTGCACGGAATTGCCGGCGTCAGCGTGTATTTTACCCTCTATGCCGTGGCGGTGTTCCTGGTCCGTCCCTTCTCCGACAAGCTCATGGACCGGAAGGGCCTGCGCTACACCGTGTTCCCCGGTATGCTCCTGTGCGCCGCTTCCCTGTTCCTGCTGGGCTTCAGCAAGGCACTCTGGATGATTCTGGCCACCGGAATCCTCCGGGCGCTGGGCCAGGGCTCCGCTCAGCCCTCCCTCCAGGCCGGGTACATCAACCGGGTGGGCCGGGACCGCAGCGGCGTGGCCACCAGCACCTACTTTCTGGGCGGCGACATCGGCCAGGGCATCGGCCCCATGGTGGGCGGCTTCCTCCTGGCCCGGATTGCCGGGCTGGCAGGCTATCAGGTGCTGTTCTGCTTCTGCGGCGTGCTGATGCTGGCGGCCATGGTCTATTTCTTCTTCTACTGCAAAAAGGAGGACATCCGCTGAGGGCCCCGTGACCCCGGATTCTTCACCGAAAGGAGTACACTATGCAGCGTTATCCCATCAGCGCGCTTCGTGACCGTCTGGTCACCTACGGCCGCACCTTCTGGGAGCCCCGGCAGGACACCCTCTATTTCAACTGGAGCTGTTCCACCGTGGAGTTCACCTTCTCCGGCACCCATCTGAATGGGACGTTCCGGGCGGATTGCGGCTTCGAAATTGAGGGGCTTCCCACAGACCCCAACGCCCCCAAACGGCCCACCTGGCCCTGGGTGGCGGTATTCCTGGACGATGGTACGACCCCCGTCCGAACGTTCCAGGTATCCTCCCCGGAGGAAACCTGGCTCCTGCATCACAGTGAGCAGCCGGAAACCCAGCGGATTCGGCTGACCAAGCTGACGGAGAACAGCAAAACCTTCCTGGGCATCCACGCCCTGACCGCCCAGGGCGAATTCCTCCCCGCCCGGCGCCGGGAGGTCCCCCGGGTGGAAATCGTGGGCGATTCCATCACCTGCGGCTACGGAAATCTGGTGAAGGACCCCGCCCGCCACTTCTTCTCCGCCGACGAGGATGCCTGGCACGCCTACGGCCCCCTGGCCTCCCGGAAGCTGGGCATGGAATCCTCCTGCGTCAGCATCTCCGGCATTACCGCCGTGCGCCATCCCGGCTGGATGGGGGATTTCGCCATGGAGGACCTGTACGCCTACACCGACCGGGTGTATCAGCCCCGGCTGGGCATGGAGCCGGAAATGTGGGATTTTGAAAGAAATCCCAATGATTATGTGGTGGTCAACCTGGGCACCAACGACTGCTTCGGCATTCTCTTCTGCCAGGAGCCCGGGGAGCTGGAGCGGTTCCGGGATGCCTACCGGGCGTTTCTCACCCAGATTCGCCGCTGCAACGGCCCGGACACCCGGATCGTCTGCGCTCTGGGCACCATGAACTACTACCTCTACCACGACATCGCCTGTGCCGTGGAGGACTACCGCCGGGAAACCGGGGACACCCGGGTACACCTGCTGCGGTTCCTGCCCATCCACCCCTTCGACGGTCTGGGCGCCGACGGCCATCCCTCCCTGGAAACCCACGCCAATATGGCCGAAGAGCTGGCCTCCTTCCTGGCCGCCCTTCCCTGAGAACAAATCCCGTCAGCTCAGCAGCGCGACAAACAACAGGGCACCTCGAAAAACTACCCTTTTGGGTTTTGGGCGGATCTTTTGTCCCAACAATGCGTTTTGAAAAGTCCGCAATACATCCAGTATTCCGGACTTTCCAAAACTTATTTTGGAACAAAATCTCTCGCCCAAAACACCAAAAAGTAGTTTTTAGAGGTTGCCAACAATTTGTCAATCCGCTGCGGAAATCCGGTAATCTGTTTTCACTATACGCCCTCCGGCGCCGGATATCAAGGGAGGCTCTGAAAAATCGGCAGAAACCGGCGGCAGGGGCCGCTCCTGCTTTGCAGCCGGGAAACCCCCGGGGAAACTTTTTTCGCCGATTTGACATTTGCCAAATTATCCCATATAATTGGTAAGAAAGAAAAACAGAAAAGAGGCCATACAGAAAATGTCAGTTTCAGCAGCCGCTCCGAAAAAGACAACCGTCCGGGATATGACGGAGGGTTCCATCGTCAAACAGATCATCCTCTTTGCCCTCCCGCTGATGCTTGGAAACGTTTTCCAGATGCTCTACAACACCGTTGACTCCATTGTGGTGGGAAACTATGTGGGCACCCAGGCTTTGGCGGCGGTAGGCTCCACCACCATGATTGTCAATATGATGGTGTTCTTTTTCAACGGCTTCTCCACCGGCGCCGGCGTGGTCATCGCCAATTACTTCGGCGCCCGGGATATGAAGATGCTGCACAAGACCATCGAAACCACCATGGCCACCACCTTTTTGCTGAGCCTCCTGTTCACCGTGGCGGGTGTCGCGGCGGTAAGGCCAATGCTCCGGCTTATGGCGACGCCGGAGGATGTTTTTGAAGAGGCCACCATCTACCTTCAGATTTACATCGGCGGGATTTCCGGTCTGCTGGTTTACAATATGGGCAGCGGTATCCTTCGGGCCGTGGGGGATACCATGCGGCCGCTGTATTTTCTGATTCTGACCAGTGTGCTGAACATCCTCCTGGACCTGGTGTTTGTTCTGGTACTGCACAGCGGCATCGCGGGAGTTGCCTGGGCCACCATCATTTCCCAGTTCATTTCCGCGTTCCTCATTCTGCTGCTGCTGAGCCGTTCCTCCGATATCTACCGGCTGACCTGGAACGACCTGAAAATTGACCGGGCCATTCTGGGCAGGATTTTCGCCGTGGGTCTGCCCGCCGGAATCCAGTCCGTCATCACGGCGTTCTCCAACATTTTTGTCCAGTCCTACGTTAATTTCTTCGGTTCCAGCTGCATGGCCGGCTGGAGCTGCTACAACAAGCTGGATCAATTCATCATGCTGCCCATGCAGAGCATGGCCATGGCCGCTACCACTTTTGTCAGCCAGAATATCGGCGCAGGAAAACAGCAGCGGGCCAATAAGGGCACCATTACCACGGTATCCATGTCCGTAGGCGTCACTGCCGTCATTGTGGTGGTGCTGTGCCTCTTCGCGGTACCCGCGGTGGGGTTGTTTACGCCGGACGATTCCGTCATCGAGTACGGCGTTCTTTTCGTCCGCGCCAATTCCTTCTTTCTGCTGTTCAACTGCGTGAACCAGGTGCTGGCCGGCGCCCTCCGGGGACGCGGCGATTCCCGGGGGCCCATGATCATTATGCTGCTCTCCTTCGTGGGAATCCGGCAGGTCTACCTGTTTCTCATTACCCGGTTCGTCGCCAATACCCCCTTCCTGGTGGGCTTCGGCTACCCTGTGGGCTGGACCACCTGCTGCATCATCGAAGTAACCTATTTCTTCCTCCGCTGGAGAAATCCAAAACCGGCCTCCCTCCCATCAGCATAGACAAAACAGGTTCCGCCTTTTCGGGCGGAACCTGTTTTGTCTATGCACCGGAGAACGTACGAAGCGCCCCGGCAGCTTCTTCCGAACCCTGTTTGGATTACCGGCATGGATAGATTTCCGGAAGCAGCTCCATCGCGGTTTTGCCGGAAACCCCGGCAGCTCTTTGCGCGGCCTCTTCCATATAGCGCCCCGCTTCCCGGATCGCCTGGGGCAGCTCCTCTTGGTTAACATAATGTCCCAACCTTCCGCCCGGGCGGCAGGTACCGTGTTCGATTCCCAGAAACACGGCTGCCCAAGCCGGCTCATAGCCCCCAAAGGCTGCGGTCAGCCCAATGCAGTCGGCATAGACCTCATCCCGGAGGATATTTTTCTGCTCCGGCCAGAGCCTGCGGCAGACGAAATGGGTCAGCTCATGGTATTTGCGGATCACCAAGGATTTTTCCCGCCACGTTTCCGCCGTCAGCCCCAGTTCCTCCGGGGGAACGGCGCTGTAGTACCCGGCGCTGAGAAGGATCAGCGTATCCTGATAGTTCTCCTTCCGGGCCGTGAACCGTTTGAACTCCGCAGCCCAGTCCCGGCCGCCGGACGCGAAAAATTCCCGCTTATGGGCCCGGATTTTCTCCCAGTTGTTGAGGCCGCTGATGGTGCTGGCTCCCACCGAAGGGAGGATTTCTCTCGGCTCGCAGCGGTACGCCAGAGCCCGCAGGGCGTGCTCAAAATCCTCCCGGTTCTCCAGGTACAGCACCGGAACCTCCCCCGCAGGCGTGGCGCAAAGCTCCAGCGTGTCGTTCTCCGATGTCACAAATTCCGGCGTCCCCTCCACCGCCTCCCCCCGCAGCACCGCCGCCCGGTAAAGCTCTGAATTCTTCGTTTCATATCTCTGCGGCAATCCCAGCTGCGGATACCTCATCACCAAGCTCCAAATAATCTCTCTGCCCATTTTTTCACCTCCCCGCGAAAACTTCACTCCTGTATTTCGGGGTATCTGCCACAAATGCGGGAGGATTCGAAAACCCTCCCGCATACTCGATGAATCAGATGAATGTTACCTGTACAGAGACTGTTCCCACTCGTAGAAACGGTTGCCCAGATTCCAACCCCACTTGAAACCCTTAATCATCCACTTCAGGGTATCCTTTACGGAGACACCTCCCGCCACATCGTTAAGCTCGGCCTCTGACAGTTCTCCTTCGGGAGGAGACATGGCAGCTTCCTTAAGTACCTCCATAAGCATGGAGAACTGGTCATCATTCAGCTGTACGCCTTCCTTTGCAAATGCCTGGCGGATATCCTCCAAAGAGCCGCAGTTTTGCACGGTTGCCGCGAATTCATCGCTGTTGAGCAGCTGCTCAACCTTTTTGCCAATAGAAGTTTCCATAACACTTCACCTATCCTTTACTTTTTTCTCCAACCCTTAATAGTACGGTAACCGTAAGCGGTAAAGAATCCCAGTTCAGCGGCGGCCACAGTAAGCACGATCGCAGTGCTGACCAGAATACCCCCGGCAACATTCTCCAGATCGTCCTCGTTCAACTCTCCGAGCTGGTGAATCCGCGCGGATTCCTGCAGCATTCTCTCAACGTCCTCTACAGTCATATCCTCAACACCGTTCGCGGCAAAGAGATCCCGAACTTGGACGTTATTCTCCGCCTTTTCCAAGGCACTCAGAAAAGACTTTTCCTGTAGCAGTGCATTGATTTTCTCGATTTTTTTATCCATAATGATTTCTCCTTTCAGTTATTCAGATTCCGCTTTTGCAGCTGACCTTTTTGTAGTTTTATACACGACATTGGAGGAAGTGTTACATATTTTTTTGTCGCAATAGTGCTGACACCATTTGAGTTGCTGTAGATTTGCTTAGAGAGCAAAACTGTGGAAGTAAACAAGGCATCCCAATACCTTTCGCCACTGGTCACTAGGCCCTATACTCCAAATTACATTTACCACGGCCATTTGGGCGGGCGGGAACGAGGGAACAGAATGGGAAAAGGAAACGGGAAAGAATGGAGGCCTCAGAATATCTCCCCAGTTGATCTTTGCCACCGCATCGAGGGCATTCTCGCTCAGTTCGCCTTCAGGGCCGGAAGGAACGAGTTCTTCCTGCGGCTCTGCCGTGATGGGGATTCTCGCCTCAGCGCAGGCCCGGACCGCATCTTCCGGGGATACCGCGTTTCAGGGCTTATCCTCCAGCGCAGCACTGATTGTTATCTCTGCCATACAGATTGATCTTTCCTTTATTTGCCCTCCGCTTCTGCGTACAATGTTTCCTATATAGAGGGGGGAGTCGCGTTGCAAACAGATACGTAATTTGGGGATGAACCCGTCACTTTCACCTTCTCCACGGATGAATCGGGCCAAAAGGTAGAGGCAGTCGTCTCAAAATATCCCACCAGTTGATCCCTCTGCCGCCCGCCACCGCGTCGAGTGCATCCTCGCCAAGTTCTCCGTCCTCTCCAGCCTGATACTAGCGGAGGGCCTCTTCCAGCTGCTTGCGGGTTACCTCGATGCCTTCCTCCGCGAAAGCCTTGATCACGTCCTCCATGGTTTGGGCTGCCGCGAGCTTTGCTTCCAGGGCTTCGCTCATGGTCTTTTCGTCCATGTCTACGCTCCTTTCTTTTGAATTTACCAGGAACTCCCGCCGCCACCACCAGAACCGCTGGGGGTGCGGGAGGTGTGGTACCATCTGCGAATCCAGTCCAGAATACCGCCGCCGCTGACGTTATCCAGCGCGGCTTCGCCCAGCTCGCCGTCTGGGCCGGAAGGAACAGGGGGCTCCAGCTGTTCTGCCGTGATGGGGATTCCCGCCTCGGCGCAGGCCCGAACCGCCTCTTCCGGGGTCGCCGCATTTCTGAGCCGCTCCTCCAGAGCTTCGCTGATCATCATACAGATTCTCCCTTCTTCCATTGGTCACGCGCTTGCCCATGACCTTTTCAGAAGTATATACACGGCATTGAAAAAAACGTTACATAATCGGATGAAAAAAAGCAAAAAACATATCTGGCCTGAGCGGAAAATTGTTGTTTGAAAGTGCGCGTTACAAATTACCTGTCATTGCGAACCAGTCCGCAGACTGGTGTGGCAATCCCCCGGTTAGAGGAGAAATGTACCGAAATCGCTACCTGGTTCCATGGGGCCGGGGGATTGCCACGCCACTCAAGCGCACTGGCTCGCAATGACAGCATTTATTATCCAAACAACAATTTGTCCGTTTCAGTCCGCGAAGATGCAGATGGCGGTGTTGTTATCCTGTTTGGGGTCTCCGGCGGCGGTTACGATTTCCCGCATGGCGGTGAGCCAGCCTTCGGGGGTTTGGGCGTCCTGGAGGGTGCGGAGCATAGCCTCCTCGGTGACCGGCTCCCAGAAGCCGTCGGAGCAGATTAAGAAGCGATCCCCGGGGCGCACCGTCAGCTCGGCGCTGTCCACCTTAGGTTCCTCGCTGTCCTCCCCCAGCACCCGGAACAGCTTGTTGCGATCCTTGTGATGGCGGATTTCCTCCGGAGGGAGCTTTCCCACCAGGGCGGCCATCTGCACCAGGCTGTGATCCACGGATTGGAACAGGATTCTCCCGTCCCGGAACTGATAGACCCGGCTGTCGCCCACATGGGCTTCCACGGCCAGGGTATCCTTCAGCCACAGGGCGGCCAGAGTGGTCAGCGCTCCGGTTCGGGTGTCCCGGATGGCTGTGTCCGCGTGGATGAGCGCGTAGGCCAGGGTATCCTCCTCCGGCTCCGCGGCCTCCAGCTCGGTGCGGACGCTGTCCACCGCCAGCCGGGAGGCCACCTCCCCGTCCGCATGGCCGCCCAGGCCGTCCGCCACCAGCGCCAGCAGCCCGCCGCCGGAGGGAAACAGCCCCAGGCTGTCCTCGTTATTCTCCCGATTGCCGGAATCGGTATAGCTTGCGTAGATAAATTCCATGAATGACCTCCCGGCATTACCAGTTGGTGCCAAAAGTGGTTATGTTCTGAACCGTACCGGGTTCATTGCTGCACCAGTGTGGCTCCTTTTTCACACTGCTCCATTCCGTCTGGGTGCCGGCGTAGCGCAGCTTCTCCAGGGAGCGGGCTCCGAAGAAGAACTCGTCGCCCACGGATTTCAGAGATTTGGGAAGGGTGAGCCGGCGCAGACCCTCGCAGTTGTAGAAGGCCCGCTCTTCAATGGTTTCCACCCCCTCAGGCAGAACCATTTCCGTCAGCTTCTTGCAGCCGGAAAAGGCCTCGGCGCCAATGGATGTGACGGAGGCGGAAAGGGTCACGGTTTCCAGCGTCTCGCAGCCCCGGAAGCTGGCTCTGCCGACGGGGGAGTCGCATTCCAAAGTCCGCAGTTCCGTGCAGCCGGCGAAGAGCTCCTGTCCCATAGCGGTGACGAAGCTCCCGATCCGGGCGGTGGTCAGGCCGGTGCAGCGGGCAAAGGCTCCGTCCCCGATTTCCTGGAGGCTTTCGGGAAGCTTCAGATTCCGCAAAGCGGTGCAGCCTTCAAAGGCATGGCTGCCGATGACGGCAAGCTCCCCGGAAAAGCGGATGTTCTCCAGAGCGGTGCAGCCGGAGAAGGCGCTGATGCCCACCTCCCGGACGGTATTCTCCAGTTCCAGACTCACCAGCGAGGTGATTCCCCGGAAGGAGGATTCCCCCGCGTCGCAGCCCAGGGTCAGGCTGGTGAGTCCGGTGCAGCCCTCGAACACATAGAAGCCCAGCTCCCGTATGCCGCTGCCCAGCTCGGCGTACTGCAAGCCCGTGCAGCCGGAGAAGGCATAGTCCCCGATTTTTTCCAGTCCGTTACCGAAGCTGATCTGGGTCAGGCCGGTGCAGCCGGAGAAGGCCCGGGTTCCGATTTCCCGGACGGAGCTGCCCACCACCAGCTTCTGGAGCTTGGAGGCTCCGGAGAAGGCTCCGTTGGCTACAACGCCCACCCCATCTCCCAGCTCCAGGGAGGTGATCTTGTCCTGATACATCTGGAAAAGGAGGGAATCCGGCACGCTCTGGAGGATATCTCCGCCGGAGAGCACCAGCCGTCCGTCATCGTAAAGCTGGAATTGAACGCCGTCATCCAGCTGCTCGTCGCACACCAGGAAAGCACCCAGTCCCCCGGTGTCCGGCTCCGTGGCGGAGGGCGCGGCTTCCAGGCCGGTAGACCACGTAGGTTTGGGCTTGGAGCAGCCTGACAGCAGTACGCAGGCTGCCAGAACCAGGCAGAAAAGTAATTTTTTCATGGCGTTGACTCCTTACAGTGGAATGGAATAGTATTCCAGCGTGGTGTCCCCCAGGCGAATCCGGTCGCCGGAGGACAGTGGCTTCGAGCTGCCCGGCTCCATCCGCTTCTCGTTGAGGAAGGTGCCGTTGCCGCCTTCGGGGCTTTCGTCCGTCAGGCAGACCCCCTCGGGGGTGCGGCGGAGGGCGGCGTGGGCGACACGGTGAATCTTTTGATCGGACAGGGTGCCGTCGGGCCATTTGTGGGAGCGGTCCAGCGGCAGGGTATCGCCCTCCAGGAATTTCACGGCGGTTTTCTCCGGGTTCAGCAGGAACTCCACGCTGTCCCGGCCGCGCAGGGTGCGGGTCAACGCCTCGCCCACATAGATCAGCAGCTCCTCATGCAGCCGGAACACCGCCGGATCCTCCAGCAGCACCTGTACACCCGGCTCCAGCCGCGCCCCGTTCAGGAAGGTGCCGTTGGTGGAGTTCGCGTCGCTGAGGTAGCACTTCCCATCCACGCGGATCAGCTCCGCGTGGCTCTTGCTGATATAGTCATTTCCGTCGATGCATACGTCGCATTTGATGGGGGAACGGCCCAGCCTGGTCTGGGGCTTGGTGAGCCGGTAGCACTGTCCCCTGCCAGGACGCAGCAGCAATGCCGTGCCGTAGTGGCTGACCCGGATCGTTTTCTCAAAATCCTCCTCGTCGACGAGCTTGCGCACCAGTACGGTTCGTTCGTCATCATCCACCGGGTCAGGGTCCGGCACCACAGGGGGCTTTTCCGGAACTACGGGGGGCTTCTCCGGTACTACGGGAGACTTCTCCGGCACCACCGGAGGCTTCTCCGGTACCACCGGAGGCTTCTCCGGTACCACCGGAGGCTTCTCCGGCACCACGGGAGACTTCTCCGGTACCACCGGAGGCTTCTCCGGTACCACGGGGAGCTTCGGGCGCAGCAGGACGCTGCCCTCCGGGGCGCGGCAATGGGCGAACTCCTCCGCCTCAAAAATCTTCTCCAGCAGTGCCCTGGGGGAGGGGTAGTCCTCGCTTCTCAGGTAATGCAGGTAGCTCAGCTGCATCCGCAGTCCCTTGGGCAGCTCCGCACTTTCAATGAGAACGGGGATAACCTTCTTCCTGCATTTCAGGGCATAGACGATCTCGCTTTTGCAGTTGTGGGACAGGCTGGAATTGCCGGAGATGAAGGCGAGACACACCCCGCACTCCTCCAGCCTGCTCTCGATGTTCTCCAGCCAGTCGTCACCGGCGTGGTTCCCGTCGTCGTACCAGACCCGGAATCCCGCCCCGGCGATCTGTTCAAACAGCGGATAGAGCCTGGCCTTATCGGCATGGCAGTAGCTCAGAAAGACGTAGGGTTCCTTCCCTTCAAAGGGTATCGCGCGGCAGATCATTGCATTCACCTCAATCCTCGATCATCAGCAATTCCGTAAGCCCATACCGTTCCATCATCTGATAGACCTCATCGGGCAGTCCCCGCAGGATCAGCTCTCCCCGGCGGAAAAAGTCAGCGAGATGCTGGGAGTCCAGCATGGCGTTCATGCTGGCGGCGGATACATATTCCACCCCCGCGAAGTCGATGACCACCTTCAGCCCCACGGAAATCAGGGCCTCCAGCTCATCCTGGATGGGTTGGGCGCACTCGCTGAGCAGTTCCCCCCGGAGCTTCATCAGGATGCCCCCGTCCTGGTCAGTCTCCTCCACCGACAAAACCATTTTGTCGTCCTTGTAAAAGAGCATGGTATCTCCGTCCATTTTACGTGTCAGCATGGTAACCTCCTCACTGCGCGATCTGGCGGCTGGCCAGCGCGTAAAACATTCCGTTTTTGTCCTCCATCAGCTTTTTGTAGCTTCCCTCCTGGACGATCCTTCCCCCATCCAGCACCAGGATTCTGTCGCAATTCATGATGGTACTGAGCCGGTGCGCCACCACAACCCGGGTGACCTTCAGCCCATCCAGGCTGTCGCTGACCTTCTTCTGGGTCACGTTGTCCAGGGCGGAGGTGGCCTCGTCAAAAATCAGAATCCGGGGGCTTCCGCAGATGGCACGGGCGATGAGAATCCGCTGCTGCTGTCCGCCGGAGATGGTATTGCAGTTTTCGCTGAGCATGGTATGCAGCCCCATGGGCATCTGGGCGATGTCGTCCTTTAAGCCCACCTGCTCCACCACCTCATTCACCCGGGCCATGGTGGCATCGGGGGCGGTGATGGTGATGTTGTCATAGATGGAGCCGGAGATCAGTCTGCCGCTTTGCAGCACCACCCCAAGCTGACGCCGGTAGGCGCCCTTATTTAATGTACGCAGGTCCTTTTTATCCGCCAGCACCATGCCGCTCTGGGGTGTTTCGAAGCCCAGCAGCAGCTTGAGCAGCGTGGACTTTCCGCAGCCGGAGGGGCCCACAATGCCCACATATTCCCCGGATTTGATGTGCAGGCTCAGGTCATTGAACACCTTCTTCTCCGCTTCGCCGTAGGAGAAGGTGACATGATCCAGCGTCAGCTCCCCGGAGAGTCTGCCCGGCATCTCCTTGGATTCGTCATCCTCGGGCACGGCATCGAATGCGGGCCAGAACCGTTTCAGCTCGCTTCGTCCCTGGAGCAGCTGCAGCGCCTCCGCAACCAGGCTGTCCAGCGCGCCGGTGAAGGCGCCGAAGGCGGAATTGAAGGCCACAAAGCTGCCGATGGTGATGCTCCCGGAGGAGAGCTTCTTCACGATGTACCAGTACAGCAGCATGGAGAACAGGGATTTGATCACCGTGGCCAGCGCCTCCTGGACGGAGACCAGCCGGTTCACCCGGATGGTCTCGGCCTGCTGTTTGGCAAAGGGGCGCATATAGGACAATAGCGCCCGCTCCTCCACCCCGGCCATGCGGAGCTTGTCCACGCCGTTCAGGTATTGGTAGAGCTTGCCCCGGGACTCGGACTCGGCCTGGGCGATTTTGGTCTGTCCCCGGTAGGAGGCAGCGGTAATGACGGTACTGAAGATCAGGTACACCAGGTAAATCCCCAGCCCCACCCAGGTCAGGCCTTTGCTGTAGGACAGCATCCGAAACAGGTAAACAAGGGAAAACAGCGCGCTGATGGAGCTGAGCACCATCGTATTGGCATAGCCCGCGGCGGTGGCGCCGATGCCGCTGATCCGCCCGGCCAGATCCGCGCTGTCATAGTCCCGGAAGAAGGACTCCGGCAGGTGGAACAGCCGGTGGTACACCGCGTTCTGCAGATCATTGCCCACCCGGCTGGTGATCCGATAGCCAAAGAGGTTGCGCACCACGGAGAAGGAGATGTTGCCGATCATAAACGACAGCATCACCACGCACAGCTGCACCAGATTCCCGGCACTGCCCATGGGGATGTAGTCGTCGTAAATCATGCCGTTCAGGGTGGGCAGCAGCACGCCGATCAGCGAGCACAGCAGCACCAGCACAATATAGGGCACCAGGTCCCCGGGCCGGATGCTCCTGCGGCAGAAGCGCAGCACATCCTTCCGCTTCAGGGGCTTTGTGGGCAGGGTCCTTCCGATGGAGTAGGCTTCGGGGGATATCTTTTTGCCCAGCTCCGGGGTCAGACGCTCCACGGTGCCTTCTTTTGCATGACAGAGCTGGCAGCGGCCCCATTTGTCCGCCGCGACGGCAATGGGCTCACCGTCCAGGGTGCCCACCAGGCCGCCGCAGTCCTTTTCGAACCAATCCGCGTCCAGCACCACCTTCCGGCAGATGAAGCCGGACACCCGGGCGATATCCATAAGCCCGGCGTCCTTGCCGCAGCGGATATTCAATTCCTCCAGCGTCGGAAGGGGAATGCCCAGCCGTCCGCACACAAAGGACAGTGCCGGATACCAGCCCTCGCCGGTGATTCCCGGGGTGGAGTCCCGGCGGAAGGGGTCTGTCAGCACATCCACGACCTGATCCTGAGCCTGTTCGCCGCTTTTCCGGCTTCGCTCGATGAACGCGTTTTCTCCCAGGGTGATGTTTGCTCTGTAGCATTCGATCAGGCTGTTTTCATAGCCCTCCCGGTCATAGGTATCGAGGTTCTCCCGCAGCAGGAATTCCTTCCGCAGCGGCTCGTCCGCCCCTCCGGGGAGCCGCCGCAGCACCGTCCGGTCTCCGTCGGAGCGCAGCACCAGCCGCCAGTTCTGATAGTACCCGTCCCGGCAGGCCAGTGCGGGGAAGGCTTCCCCGGGTTCTGCTCTGTGGTAGAGCAGCAGCTTCTGGGGGCGTCCGTTCTTCAGCATCGTGATGTAGATCAGCGCGGCGCCCTCCTCCACCCGGAAAGCGTCCTCCGCATTTCCGGTCAGGTACTCCTCCGTGGAAGTCAGGACGATCCGTTCAGGCTCTTCGGCGGTCTGCTGTTTTGCTTCCCCGGCAGAGGCGTTCTGTTCTTCCGCTTCCTCGGCAGGAACGTTCCGTTCTTCCGCTTCCTCGGCAAGAACGTTCTGTTCTTCTGCTTCCTCAGCGGAGGCGTTCTGTTCTTCCGCTTCCCCGGCAGGAACGTTCTGTTCTTCCGCCTCCCCGGCAGGAACGTTCTGTTCTTCTGCTTCCCCGGCGGGAACGTTCTGCTCTTCTGCTTCTTCGGCAGGCGCACTCCGCTCCGGAGCAGAAAGCAGCGCCGCCAGGGCTCCGGCAAAGTTCCAATCCTCCGGGGCAGGTATATCGCATTTCTTCAGGAATTTTTTCCAACTAACACTTGTATCCTTCTGGGAATACACAGACAGCCCCGCGTCACTCCCCTCGGGGCAGAGCATCAGGCTGAACTGCTCCCCGGTTTCCTCCGTATACAGCATTCCGGGAATTCCCTTCGAGCGATCCTTGTCGCAAACCCGGCAGACAAACCGGGGCTCTCCGAGAATCCGGTCCCCCCACACCCGGGTCACATAGACATTGACCGCGCCGGTTTCCAGCGTATAGAATCCCTCCGGGTTCCGGGTGAGCAGGTACTGCCCCATTGGGAGGATCAATTTTGTTTTTTCTTCCAACATTGGCATTCCCCCCTGTCAGCTTTCCACAAAGGTGCGGTAGATCCCCTCCTCCTTCATCAGGGAGGAATGGGTGCCTCGCTGGACGATCTTACCGTTTTTCATCACCACGATCTGGTTGCAGTCCCGGAAGGCGCTGAGCCTGTGGGCCACGATGACACAGGAGATGCCCCGGCGGCGGATGTTGTCCAGGACCTGCTTCTCCACCACCGGGTCCAGCGCGGAGGTGGCCTCGTCCATCACCAGGATGCTGGGCTTGGTGGCCAGCGCCCGGGCGATCTCCATGCGCTGCCGCTGGCCGCCGGACAGGTTCATGGCGTTTTCGTTCAGGATATAATCATAGCCCCCGGGGCAGCCCGCGATGAAGTCGTGGATGCAGGCATCCTTCGCCGCCTGAATCATGTCCTCCTCCGCAACGGCGGAGTTCCACATGGTCAGATTGTCCCGGATGGTGCCGGAGAACAGGGTGATGTTCTGGCTCACGGTGGCGATGCTGGCAGTGAGGCAGCCGGTGGGGATTTGCTCCATGGGCTTGCCGTCCAGCAGCACCTGTCCGCTCCAGGGCTGGTACAGGCCGCTGACGATCTTGGACACCGTGGATTTTCCGCAGCCGGAGGGGCCCACAAAGGCAATGGACTGGCCGCTGTACAGGTGGAAAGCAAAATGCTCCACCAGGGGCGGCTTCAGGCTGCTGTAGCCGAAGGAGATGTCCCGCAGCTCGATTTCGCCGTTCAGCTTTTTCCGGGGGGCGTTTTTTCCCTCCGCCCGGTGGTAGCGGGGGTCCTCGGGGTATTTCTGCACGTCCTCCACCCGGGTGATGCTGGCCTTCATGGTCTGAATCTTCTGGGCGAAGGTCACCAGGGTGTTGACGGGGTCAATGAAGGAGTCAAACAGGGAGCAAAACGCCGTCAGCATACCCATGCTGAGGCTCCCCCGCATGACCAGAATGCCGCCCACCAGCATATGGAGCACCTGGGTGATGTACCCGGCGGCCTCAGGGATGGCGTTGAGGATTTTCTGCACGGCGGTCTGCTCCTGCTCCAGATTGGCCTGTTTGGCCTGATGGCCCAGCACCCGGGAGATATACTCGTTCTCCGCACCGGAGGCCTTCAGGGTGTCGGTGATGCTGAGGCCTGCGCACACGCAGCCGTAGAGCTTTCCGCCGGTCATCTGCTGCTTGATGGAGGCCTCGGAGATGAACTGGCGGCTCAGTACCACCAGCCCCACGCACACCGCCACGTTCAGAAGGCCGATCAGCGTCATCAGGGGGCTGTACAGCAGCAGAATCACCAGGTAGAAGGCCGCCACCAGAATATTCAGCACCGTTTCCGCCAAGTCTCCGGCCAGGAATGCGCTGACCTCGGTGTTGTTGCCCATGCGGCTGACCAGGTCTCCGGCGAACCGCTGGTCGAAAAAGCTCATGGGCAGATGCAGCATATGGGTCAGGAACCCCACGCCGGAGGTCAATGTCAGCTTGCTTTTCAGCTTCTGCAGCACCAGGTCCCGGTAGTATTGAAGTCCGAATTTCAAAATCACCAGCGCGCCCATGAATACCAGGATTTTGGTCAGCCAGTCCGTGTAGCCCCGGGTCAGGATGTCGTCCACGAACATCTGGGACAGCACCGGCAGAATGAGGCCCGGGAACACCAGCAGCAGGCCGACGTAGAACAGCTTGAAGAGCACGCCGTACTGCCCCGCCAGCCGCTGCCGGAGCATGGCGCCGGCGGTGCTTTTCTTCTTTTCCTTCTGGAAGGCCTCGGTGAGCCGGAAGGTCAGCACCACCCCGGTGAAGCCCTCGTCGAACTCCTCCGGGGTCAGCTTCCGCCGTCCCACTGCCGGGTCGTTCAGGTAGACGTATTCCTTCCGCCGCTTTCCGAAGCCGGAGGTCTTGAACCCCTCCAGCACCACGAAGTGGTTGAAATTCCAGTGGACGATGCAGGGCATGGGCATGGCCTTCAGAGCCCCCGGCTCCTTCCGGAAGCCCCTGCACTCCAGTCCGAACCGCTTGGCCGCCCGCATCATATTGCCCGCGTTGCAGCCGTCCCGGGATACGCCGGTTTCAATCCGCATCTGCTCCAGAGGCAGCTGCTTGCCGAAGTAGGCGAAGATCATGGAAAGCGAAGCCGCGCCGCACTCGGTGGCCTCCATCTGGAATACGGTGGGGGTTTTCTGATAGTTGTCCATATCAGTCCCCCCAGACGTCCCGGAGCTTGGAGAACAGCTTGGTAATGGGTGCCACCTCATCGGTGATGATTTTCGCGGTGACCAGGGAGCCGTTCTGCACCTGGACGGAAGCGCCCTTGGCGTTGGACCAGTAGTAGCCGCTGGCGGTTTGGGGGTCGGGCAGCAGCTCACAGGCCACGGCCACCACCGCGCCGTCCTTGGTAAAGGCGGATTCCAGGTAGTTGTCCGCGCCGGTGACGCTGGTGATGCCCTCCCGGGGAGTGGGGTAGGCATCGATGTTCACCACCCGGGCCACCATATGGCCGTAGGAATTGCTGTCCAGCGCGTCCAGGGTAATGTTCACCTCCATGCCCCGCTCCAGCCGCTTGGCCTGGGCCAGGGGCACATAGCACACCACCATCTGGGGAGCCTGGGAGACGGGGGCTACCCGGATCACATCCTTGCCGGGGGTGAAGGTATCGTCCATCTTTACGGTGAGAGCGGAAACCGTTCCCACCTGGTCGGAATATACCGTGACAATCTGGTTGGAGGAATTGCGGTAGGTCATCACCGGGTCGCCCAGATGCACCATGTCCCCCGTACGGACCCGCAGGGATACCACGGTACCCGCGTCCTGGGTGTAGACGGAGTTGGAGCCCACCACGGAGCTGACGATGCCCTTGGTCGTAATGGTTTCCGGGATGGTGCCCACAATGGACCAGATCACCGTAACCACCAGCACGAAGGTGATTCCCGCCAGGGCCAGCCAGGACATGGGGGAGGTGACGGTGAGCACCTTGTCCAGCTGCTCCGGGGAGGCCATTCTCTCGAGGGATGATTTTCTGTACAGATCAGCCATGGTATGTATACTCCTTCCAGTTTCCGTATTTGTCGGCGGAGAGCCTGTCCAATGCCCGGGACAGCAGCACCCGGACATTTCCGGGGGTGATTCCCAGCTTTTGGGCAATTTCCTCGCCGGAAAGGTTCTCAAAGTAGCGCATCATGACGATTTTCCGCTGGCGCTCCGGCAGACGGCCGATGGATTTCATCAGTGTATCGTGGAGCTGCTCCAGATAGACCCCCCGCTCCAGGTCGATGCCCAGGTCCTGGAGCGTTTCGGCCACATCCTCATAGTCCGCCGTGGGAACGTGATCCCGGTAATAATTCTTGATCCTGCTGTTCACGATGAGATACAGCCAGGTGGTAATGGCGCTTTTCTGGGGGTCGTAGCTGTCATAGTGCTGATAGCAGTACAGAAAAACCTCAGCCGTCAGATCTTCCGCGTCCTCGTAGCCGGAAATCTTTCCCCGCACATAGCGCAGAACACGGTCGTAATGCTCCCCGTAAAATCGCTCATAGGAAGGCTTCTGAGTTTCCGGAAAAGAAATCACCATAAAAAGTCACTCCAAACTGTAACGTTTCTGATTTTGCCGTGTATACAGGGACAGTAAGGCTTTCTGCGGCCCGGAACCGGGTGTTTCCCGGGGCCCGGGGACGCGCAGTCATGAAATGGAGGAATGAGCATAATGGCAGTTGATATCGAACGTCTGCTCCGGCTGACCGCGGACTATCACGCGTTCCGCAGCGATGACGCGGCAGAGGAAGAGACCGCTCCCTGCAGCGATGAATTAAGCGCCGAGGAGCTGGATTTCGTTGCAGCCGCAGGCACAGCCGTGCAATACCCGAAGGAGGATGGCAAGGGGTCGCCCAAAAGGCCCTGACCCTTATCCCGGGGGCTGGGCCGTTCGCCCGGATACCCCCCCGTGCATCTGGGAAACAGTGCCGCTGTGTCCACAGAAAATTCACCAATAGTTCACATTTCCTGTTATTTTACCATACAAACAAACCGGATGCAACACAATACCTGATTTTTTTATCAGAGGAACCTGGCGGATTGGAGGGAAAAAATGTTTTGTACCGCAGCCGCTGTCAGCTTCACCGGCCGGGTCCGGAAAAACAATGAGGACAACTACTGCATCGATGCGGAAGCCCTGCCGCTGGATCATGGTGACAGTGCTCCAACGATCAGAGAACTGGAGCCGAACCGTCCCCATCTGGTGGGCGTGTTTGACGGGATGGGGGGCTGCCGGGACGGGGAACAGGCCAGTTTCCTGGCTGCCTGCGCGGCGCAGCGGAGGGCCGGGCAGCTGGAAAAAAGGCGTGACGCCCGGGAGCTTCTGGAAGCGCTCTGCCTGGAGGCAAATGATATCATATGCGCTGCGGCAGATGGCTCCCAGATGGGAACCACCTGCGCTTTGCTGTATCTGTACGGGAACCGCTATACCATCTGTAATGTGGGGGACAGCCCGGTGTTCCTGCTGCGGGGCGGCGCGCTGTACCAGCTTTCCCAGGAGCATACCCAGCGGGCATCCTACGAAGCGGTCACCGGCAAGCCCGCTCCCCGGGAGCGGAAATTTCCCCTGACCCAGTGTCTGGGCATCCCCCGGGAAGAGCTGCTCATCCAGCCCTTTGCCCGGACGGGCAGCCTTCTGAGCGGGGATGTGTTTCTGCTGTGCAGCGACGGGATTACGGATATGCTTCCCCCGGAGGCCATCCGGGAGATTCTTTCGGAGGGAGGCGCGGAGAGAATCGTGTCTGCCCTGGCCCGGGCCGCCCTGGATGCCGGGGGTCGGGATAACCTCACTGCACTGTGCGTAACGGTTCCCTCCGCCAAAAACGGAGTGATGAATCGGCTCCTCCGCCGGATTTCCGGAGGGGCGGGAAAGGAGATGCCATGAAGCAATTTCTGGATGCCGCCTGCGGCTGCCATACCGGCAGAGTTCGCAGCCGGAATGAGGACAATTTTTATTTTGACGGCAGATGCCTGGAGCAGGAGCACAGCGGCCTGCGGCATCCGGTGTATATGGAGGAGCCTCTGCGGGACGGAATGTGCCTGGCGGTTTTCGACGGGATCGGCGGGGAAGCCCACGGGGAGGCTGCGTCCTTCGCCGCGGCCCGGCGGCTGCAGCAGCTTCAGCGGGACGGGGCGGATTACTTCTACCCCGAGAGAAGCCGTCTGAGGAGCCTGACCACCCAGCTGAACGAGGCGGTGGCAGCTTCGAAAAAGGAGCTGTGCGTGGACGTCATGGGAACGACCATGGCCGCGCTGTATTTCGGCCCCCGGAATGTCTATGTCTGCAATGTGGGCGACAGCAGAGCCTACCGCCTCCGGCAGCGGGAATTCATGCAGCTGTCCCGGGATCACACCACGACCCTGCCCGGAAAGGAGCTTGGGAAAGCAGCTCTGACCCGGTATCTGGGCATGGACCCGGAAGAGACGGAGGTGGAGCCCTATATCGCCAGGGGGGAGCTGCTGCAGGGGGATCGGTATCTTCTGTGCAGTGACGGCCTCACCGATATGCTGAGCAATTTTCAGATTGCCGATATTCTGCTCCAGCACCCGGATGTGGGGGGCTGTGTGTCCGAGCTGATCCGCGCCGCCCTGGAGCGCGGCGGCCGGGACAACGTCACCGCCATTGTCTGCGACGTCGTGTAATCAGGGCCGGGAGTATAGGAAAAACCCCCGGGGATGAATTCGCGGAGAGCGATCAATTGTTGTTTGAAAGTGCGCGTTACAAATTACCTGTCATTGCGAACCAGTCCGCAGACTGGTGTGGCAATCCCCCGGTTGAAAGGAGCCAGGTAACGATTACCACCAAAAATCGCAACGACTTCCATTCTTCCAGGTACTTTTCGGTACATTTGCCCTCTAACCGGGGGATTGCCACGACCACTTAAGCGGACTGGTCTCGCAATGACAGGAAACTTTATCACACAGCAACAAACAACAATTTTCCGGGCTGCCGGGGCAGCCTGATAAGCATTCCGCTTGATGACAATTACGACACGGGAATCCGGAAGGAAGGAGTCCATATGAAGAACGAAACCGGAAAGCGGAAGCTGCTGCTTGCCGCCGTGCTGATGCTTGTCATCGGCGTCTCCGGCTGGCTCTGGTTCAGCAGGCTGTCCCCGGAGGCACAGCTGAAAGCCCGGTACTCCGAGGCGATGGCGCTTCTGGAGTCCGCGGAATACGAGGAAGCCATCGCCGCCTTTGAAGCCCTGGACGGCTACCGGGACAGTGCGGAGCATCTGGAAACCGCCCGGCTGGCGTCCGCCTATGCGGCAGCGGAGGAATTGGCGGAAAAGGGTGAAACCGCAAGAGCCGCCATGGCGTTCTACGCGCTGGGCGGGTTTTGGGATGCCAGGCAGCGCAGCTTTGCCCTGTGGCGCACCGTGGCGCAGCAGGACACCATCAGCGCCGGGTATTTCCATACCGTTGGTTTGAAATCGGACGGTACCGTGGTGACTGCGGGTTGGAACACGAATGGCCAGTGTGATGTCAGCGGATGGTCCGATATCCTTGCGGTCAGCGCAGGATATTTCCATACCGCAGCCCTGAAGGAGGACGGCACCGTGGTGGCCGCGGGATGGAACGAATCCTGTCAGTGTGATACGGGAGCATGGAATTCCATCAGAATTCCGTAAATTGTCCCGCGGAACCTCCACTGCCGCAATCAGCCTGCCGGTGGGATTGACGTAGAGCTGGGAATTGTGTATGATGGTGGAAATACAGACGGAAAGAGGGAACACGCATGGCGGAGAAAATGGAATGCTGGCCCGGATGGGAGACGGTGCGGGAGATTGGAAAAGGCAGCTACGGCGCCGTGTACGAGGTTCAGCGGGAACTGGCCGGAACCACGGAAAAGGCCGCGGTGAAGGTGCTCCATATCCCCGGGAACGGGGCCAGTGTAAAGGAGCTGCTGGCGGAAGGCGAGGATAATGCCAGCATCACCAAACGCTTCGAAGGGTACCGGGATGATGCTCTTCGGGAATACCTCCTCATGTCCCGGATGAAAGGCCAGACCAATGTGGTCTGCTGCGACGATGTCCGCTATATTCAGCAGGAGGACGGCTTTGGATGGGATATCTACATCAAGATGGAGCTGCTGACTCCCCTTTCCGATGTGCTGACCGGGGCAATCTCGGAGGACCTTGTAATCCGCATGAGCATGGACCTCTGCAGCGCGCTGACGCTGTGCGGAAAACACAATATTGTCCACCGGGACATCAAGCCTCAGAATATTTTCATATCCTCCACCGGAGATTTTAAGCTGGGAGATTTCGGCATCGCAAAAACCATAGAAAAAACCTCTCTGGGCACCAAAATCGGGACTTTCAATTATATGGCTCCCGAGGTCTTTCACAACCAGAGCTACGGGGCATCGGCGGACATCTGCTCTTTGGGGCTTGTGATGTACTGGCTGCTCAACGAGCGCAGGCACCCCTTCCTTCCCCTGCCCCCCGCAGTGCTGACCAATTCTCTGAGAGAGGAAGCCCGACAGCGCTGGTTCTCCGGCGAGCCCCTGCCCGCGCCCGCCCACGGCAGTAAAGAGCTGAAGGACATCGTCCTGAAGGCCTGTGCCTTTGATCCCGCGGCGCGCTATACCGATCCGCAGCAGATGCGGGATGCTCTGGCGGCCCTGGCGGGAGGGTCCGACCTGATTCTTTACGATCGCAAAGTCGATCTGCCGCCGTCTCTGAAGCTCCGTCCGCCGGAGGAGCTGTAAAGCCATCGGCGGCCCCTTGGGGCCTTCCCCCAGGCGCCCCGAATTTGCAGGAACGTTCCGGCTTCCACCGCCGTCCCAACAGCGGGAACATCGTTTTCTGACTGCCGCAAAGGAAGAGAAAGGGGCAAACCATGCAGAAAAAATGGAAAATTCTTTTGGCGATTCCTCTCATCGCAATCCTGGCAATTGCGGCGCCCGTTCTGTACAGGCAGGTTCGGATGTATTCCGGAAAAAATCATGCCCCACTCAAAAGCTATACCTTAGAGTCCCAAAACGGCTTCCTTGGTTCCGGAACCGCCCTGAAGATAGAACCGCTGGATGACGAAAAAGCGCTCATCGTCTATACGGATACGCAGCGGCAGCGTGTAAGAGATTCCATCGATGAATACATGTTAACATATGCTGAGGAGTATTCCGTTCCGATTTCTGTTCTGGAATCTGTTGAGGAAATCTACGATGAATATAAAATGTACAGATATCCGTACCTGCCAAAGGCCCCAATATTTGCGACCGACATGGGGACGAGCTACTACCGCTTTTCGTTTTCCGATTCGGATTCAGTCTCCTTCAACTCCGATCTGGACCTCCCTGACGAAGGGTATCGGGGACTGTACAGAATCCATCTGCTGATTGAAGAAGCGGCAAGGAACGGTGAAAAGCTCCCGGGACTTGTTCCTGAGGGGGATTTCGATTACATCACATCCGAAGCCAGAATCCGAGAGGGAATGTGCCTGCTCCATGTGGACGCGTATTATGATAATACTCTTTTCTATCACGACAGCAGGACTCTGTAAGCGTCTCTCAGAAGGGGACATTATACCGTGAGCAGGGGGGCGCATTGGAGGAAATCTGCCTGTTTGACGATTCGTCTGAATTGGATGTCCCGGCCATGTCCTGCCGGGAGGGTTCTTTTCCGCTGAATGCACTCCGTTTGGAAAAGGGAAAATATGTGCTTGTCATTTCAGGTTATAAAACCCGCTTTGAGATCGCGGATGTGTCCATAAATTTTTCTCCTGAAAGCCGCTTTTCTCCCTTTCTTGACGACTGACCATTCTATTCCGAGGCAGCCGAACCCATCACCCTGAACAGGGCTGTGGAGGCCTCCGGAAACGCTCCCCCCGGTTCCCAGGTTCGGCCCAGGCCTACAAAACGACCCTTTTGGGTTTTGACGAAAATGATCCGGTCAAAACCCAAAAGGGTCGTTCTGTTTCCTTTTTCCGTTCCGATGGACAACCATTGGAAAGGACAGATAAATTGTTGTTTGAAAGTGCGCGTTACAAATTACCTGTCATTGCGAACCAGTCCGCAGACTGGTGTGGCAATCCCCCGGTTAGAGGGAAAATGTAC
>SFHI01000128.1 GCA_004555705.1 Clostridiales bacterium
CGTTACATGGTTCCATTCAACGGGGGGATTGCCACGCCAGTGTGCGCACTGGCTCGCAATGACAGCGTTTTTCGACACACACGCGTAAACAACAATTTACCGTTCTTTCATTCTCCCCCTCAGCTGCCTGTTTACAGGCACTCCAGATACCCTGCCACATCGAAGGGGCGGAGGATTTCGTCCTTTCTTAAATACAGCGGGTGGTGGGGGTGGCCCTTCTTGCTGATGGCCCCGGCGCAGAACCACCGGGCGCCGTATTCCTCCCCCGCGGCCAGCATATCCCGCAGACACCGGGGGAGATAATCCCGCTTCTCAATAATGGCCCCCCAGGCGGCCCACACGGCGGGGGCTTCCGACAGGCCCAGCACATAGCGGAAGGCCTCCATGTTCTCCCGGTGAAGGTCCTCGTTGCACACCCGCTCCATGTCGTCCGGCGAGGTGGCCCGCTGGGCGTAGACATTGAACATGAGGAAGCTGTCAAAGCCGTTGTGCAACGCGATCCGCTCCACGGATTTCAGGGTGTTGTCCAGGGCATCGGGCCGGGCGGTGGAGGGGTTGATGCCGATGCAGATCAGGGGCTTTTCCCCCCGGGTGCCCAGGATGTACCGGTACTCCGAATAGAAGTTGGGTGCGTAGAGCCATTTTGCAATATCATATTCCGCCGAAGGGGTGTTGGCCGCGGCCAGGGCCCGGCGGAAGGTCACAAGCTCCAGTGCGGAGGTGGGGCCGCTGGGAATATGGGCCATCAGCTTTCCTCCAGCGCGGGAAACCAGCAGCTCTGGCTGGGGTCGTGGAAATCACAGCTCTGGGGGTCCCGGCCGGTCTGCAGGCACCATCCGGCGAAGGCCGTGTCCAGGAAGGGGTACACTCCGTCCATCTGGGTATTGACGGACACGGTTTCCCCGTTTTCCATGTGCAGCTCCACGATCACGTTGCCTCCGGTGACGACATACAGCTGCTGGGCCCGGATGTCCCGGTAGGAATAGGTGCGGCTCTTCCTGCCCAGGGAGGACACCAGAAAGCTCTCCCCGTCGTAGAAGATGCCGTAGCTCAGGTAATACACCGCCATCCCCGCGCCCATGAGCAGCACCACCGCTCCCGGAAGGCGCAGATTCTCGCCGAAGATCAGGGCGGCCACACCCACCACCATCAAAATCACGCCGAAGGCGCCGTAGCGCTTGCTGGCCCGGACCGCCATGCCGGACCGATGCTGGGCCCGGCTGCGGAACAGCTTCGTAAAGAGCTTGTCCACCGCAAAGCAAAGCCCAAACACCACCGCCGCCACCAGCAGAATAAATACCACGCTCATGTTGCTTCTTCCTCTCTGTGTTTCTCTATCTAAGGTGAATTGTTGTTTACAGCACTAAAAAAGAAGCTGTCATTGCGAACCAGTCCGCAGACTGGTGTGGCAATCCCCCAACTTTTCAGGATACTGACGTAGACGTTATCCCCGTTTTTCGGAGTTCTCGGAAGAACGGGGGGATTGCCACGCCAGTGTGCGCACTGGCTCGCAATGACAGTATTTTTCGAGCGCACACGCGTAAACAACAATTTATCGTTTCATCCGCCTGTTTCAAATCCGTCCCCCGGAGGGGACACCTTGACTGTCCACTGTCAACTGTTATGCCCACAGCACGGTGTCCACGGGGATGTCATACTCCTCGGTTTCCAATTCGGGGAGCAGCTGGAAATCATAGCACAGGGCGATGGTGGGGTGCTCCGGCTCCCGGGCGAGAAATTTATCATAGAACCCGCCGCCGTAGCCGATCCGGTGCCCCCGGGAGTCAAAGGCCAGGCCGGGCATCAGCACCAGGGCGTGGACGTCCTCCGCCACCGGGCCGTCCTCGATGGGCTCCGGGATGCCGCTGTAGCCCTTGGCTACCTTCGACAGGTCCGTCAGATAGATGAAGCGCATTTCCTCCCCATAGACCTTGGGCACGGCCACCCGTTTTCCCTCCCGAAGGGCCCGCTCCAGCATGGGCACGGTGCGCACCTCCTGGTTGTAGGGAAGGTAGCCGTAGATGGTGTCCGCCTCCCGGTAGGCCGGGCTCCCGGCCAGCAGCTCCCCCAGCCGGCGGCTCCGTGCCTCGATTTCCTCCGGGGTCATGGCCCGTTTTTTCGCCCGGATTTCAGCGCGCAGTTCCTTCTTATTCATGGGGCTCCTCCTTCTCCTTCACCGGGCGGAACATCCGGAACCACAGGAAAATGGCGATCTGCCCCGGAATGCCCAGCAGAAACAGCTTCCACACGTTCCATCCGAAGAACAGCAGCAGCGACATATAGATGCTTAAGAGGCTCCCCCACATAATGATGGAAATCAGCGACTGATTCCACCGAAAGTCGTGCCAGGCAGAGCGCAGGCTCAGTGCCACGATGGCGTTGGCGGGGATGGCGTAGAAGAAGGCCACCCAGCTCTTGGGAATCCCCAGAGAGGACACCACCACGAAAACCAGCAGCGCCACAAACCACACTAAGGTGGTGCACAGCCGCAGGATGATGCCCTTGTCCGCCTTGCGCTTCAGGGCCTTTTCCGACACCTGAACCATGGCCTTTTCCAGGGTGCCGGGATTCTCGGGCAGGGCGTTGGGGTCCACCAGCAGGTCGTTCACCGTCACGCCGAACTGCTCCGCCAGCTGCACCAGGGTCACCACATCAGGGACGGACTCTCCCCGCTCCCATTTGGACACAGCCTTGTCGGAATAATTCAGTTTCTCCGCCAGCCCCGCCTGGGTCAGGCCGGAGCGCTTGCGGTAGGCAGCGATATTCGCGCCGATTTGATATTTCAGGTTTTCGCCGTCCATAGTTCCCCTCCAGATGGTGATGCCCCTATTTTATCAGAGAAAGCGCGGCATTTCAATCACGATTTGTGAACAATCCCGCCCAAAGAAACACGGACATTCCGTACGGCAAATTGTTGTTTACAACATACGCCTCAAGTTTTCTGTCATTGCGAACCAGTCCGCAGACTGGTGTGGCAATCCCCCGGTTGAACGGGACCAGGTAACGATTACC
>SFHI01000002.1 GCA_004555705.1 Clostridiales bacterium
ACGGAAATGTCCATTTTATCCGAAAATGCTCAAAAACCGTAACGTTTCGGGCGGCTAATAGCCGCCCCTACGGTAACAACGCAAGGTGTTTGAAAACTGCAAACAACAATTTACCGTTTTGACTGTCCGAACCAACAAAGTCCACCCGGGAGGATGCTTATGAACAACAAAACCATCTGTCTGCTGAACGATTCCTTCCCGCCCTTCATCGACGGTGTTGCCAACGCCGTGGTGAATTACGCGGAGAATCTCCGTGAATTCGGCGACACCCCCATTGTCATGACCCCCGCCCATCCCCAGGCGGACGACCGTGCCTTCCCCTATGAGGTGATCCGCTACCCCAGCGTGGACCTGCGGGAGTGGACGGGGTACATGGCCGGAATCCCCTTCTCCCCGGACATCACCCGCCGTTTGGAGGGGCAGAACGTGGCCCTGCTTCACAGCCACTGCCCCGTGGCCTCCACCCTGCTGGCCCGGGAACTGCGGCAGATTGTGGATGCGCCCCTGGTCCTCACCTACCATACCAAATTTGACATCGACATCGCCAATCTGATCCGCAGCAAGGCCCTCCAGGCCGGGAGCAAGCGGGCCTTGGTGCAGAATATCAACGCCTGTGACGAGGTCTGGGCCGTCAGCCGCGGCGCCGGAGAAAACCTTCGCAGCCTGGGCTATGAGGGCGACTACATCGTTATGCCCAACGGTGTGGACCTTCCCAGGGAGCGGGTTTCCCAGGAGGAAATTGCGAAGGCCACTTCCGGCCTTGACCTTCCCGGGGATGTTCCCGTCTACCTCTTTGTGGGGAGGATCATGTGGTACAAGGGGCTGCGGATCATTCTGGACGCCCTGGCCCGGCTGAAGGCCGCCGGGAAGGATTTCCGGATGGTCTTTATCGGCGACGGAGCCGACCGGCAGGAGGTTGAGGATTATGCCAGAGAATGCGGCGTTTCCGAAAAAACCTTCTTCACCGGAGCCATTTCCCAGCGGGACACCCTCCGGGCCTGGTACTGCCGGGCGGACCTGTTCCTGTTCCCCTCCACCTTCGATACCAACGGTCTGGTGGTGCGGGAGGCAGCTGCCTGCTCCTTGGGCAGCGTCCTGATTGCGGGCAGCTGCGCCGCCGAGGGCGTAACCAATGGGCAGAACGGCTTCCTCATTGAGGAGAATGCCGAAAGCCTCTTCGCCTGCCTTTCCTCCCTCACCCGGGAAGCCATGGCATCCGTTGGGGAGAACGCCTCCCGGGAGCTGTATATTTCCTGGGAAACCTCCGTCAAAGCCGCCCGGGAGCGGTATGAGGTGGTCATCGACCGCTACAAATCCGGTGCCTATCCCTCCCATAACCGCCCCATGGAACACCTCCTGAAGGCCAATGGGGACCTCATGGAGGACCTGGGCCGCCTTGTCACCCTTCGCAAAAAGCTGGGCCGCCACCCCCTCCACAGCAGATGGCTGTAATATGGTAAATTGTTGTTGTGGCTATCCCTTTTCACAAGCAATCCGAAAATCGCACAGTGTCAAAACTATGTCATTCTGAGCATAGCGTCAGCGAATTTCTATAATCAGGGCAATCCTACCATAGAAATGGCACAGCGAAGTCGAAGAATCTACGCATTTCGTTATGATTGTGGGTAAATTAGGTGCCAAGATCCTTCGACTACACTTCGCTCCGCTCAGGATGACAGCATTTTTCCGTTGTAACCACCAGTATGCTTAGTAAAAGGGATAACCACAATTGTTGTTTACAGCAATATCACCGTAGGGGCGGATATTATCCGCCCGCTTTGCTGGCGACTACGGAAATGTCCATTTTATCCGAAAATGCTCAAAAACCGTAACGTTTCGGGCGGCTAATAGCCGCCCCTACGGTAACAACGTAAGGTGTTTGAAAACTCCCGTCAAAAATATCCCCTGCCGCTCAGAGCGCGGCAGGGGAGAAAAATTATCTTGTATGCTCCGTCAAGAAATCACCCAGGTCCTCCATGGCCTTTTTCAAAACCGGAGGCTCCGGCAGCATGACCACCCGGAAGCGAAGGTCCTCGTGCCAGTCAAAGCCCTGGCCGGGAATCACCAGCACCTTCTTCTCATGCAGGAACTGCATGGCGAAATCCTGGGCATCGACAAAGTCAAAGCGCTCTTTCTCAAGTCCCGGGAACAGATAGAACGCCGCCCGACAGGGCCGGTAGGTCACTCCCGGAATTTTATCCAGAGCCGCCATGGTGGCGTTCCGCTGCTCATAGAGCCTGCCGCCGGGAAGGATCATCTCCCGGGTGCTCTCTGGGTCCGCCAGGGCCCCGGGAATTACCAGCTGAGTCAGCGCATTGCCGCACAGCCGCATGGCCGCCAGCTGCATGACCCCGTATTGTACCTCGTCCAGAGCGCCCCTGGGCCCCGAAAAGACCATCCATCCGCAGCGGAAGCCGCAGACAATGTGGCTTTTGGACAGGCCGTTAAAGGTGACGCAGGGCACATCCGGGGCCAGAGCCGCGGTGGAGTTGTGCTCCAGCCCATCCATCACCAGCCTGTCGTAAATCTCGTCCGACAGCAGCACAAGGCCGTTCTGCCGGGCAATCTCCGCGATTTCCAGCAGGATTTCCCGGCTGTACACCGCGCCTGTAGGGTTGTTGGGATTGATGACCAGAATGGCTTTGGTGCGGCTCGTCACCTTGGCGCGGATGTCCTCCACATCCGGATTCCACCCGTTTTCCGGATCGCAGCGGTAGAAAACAGGCTGCCCGCCGCATAAAAATACATTATTGCTCCACAGCGAGTAGCAGGGCGACGGCAGCAGCACCTCGTCCCCCGTCCCCACCAGGGCGCTGACAAGCATGGAGGCCGCCTCGCTGACACCGTTGCAGATGAACACATCGTCGGCAGTCATGCCCTGCAGGCCCCTGCCCAGGTGATACGCGCAGATGGCATCCCGGGCCGCCTGCATCCCTCGGACATCGCAGTAGGGCACCGCCTCATCAATGTGGTCTTGCAGCGCGCTGCGGACACTCTCCGGCAGCCGGAACCCAAAACGTGCGGGATTTCCGGTATTCAGCTTCAGAACCGGGATTCCCTGAGCCTCCATCCTGAGAGCCTCCTGATACAGCGGGCCCCGGATATCCGAATGGACGTGCTCCAACCGGTTTGAACGTATAATCATTTTTCTTATCCCCTATTTGTTATACATATCGACTTTCGTCAGCAGATAAATTGTTGTATTAATTGACAATTGACAATTAAGGAATCCCTTCGGGATATATTTCAAATTATTAGCGACGAAAACGCGGCATTTTACTTCAAGTTCGTCCCGTAGGGACACAATAATTGTCAATTGTCAATTCGGCGAAGCCGCTAAACAACAATTTATCCTTCACCTTCGCAAGTCGTACAGGAACTTTTTTCTTCTTCAGACACCGCCCAAAGGAAAATGAGCGATACATGGCTTGCGCCGCGTATCGCTCATTTGATTTTGCCATTCGTTCCGGACAACCTATCCGGAAGTCGGTTTTGAGCAAGCTTCAAGAGGGATTTTTAATTAGTAAAACTTTCTCTTGTTCTTACGGGCAGCTTCAGACTTCTGCTTCCGCTTCAGGCTGGGGCTGACGTAATGCTCGCGCTTCTTGACCTCGGCGATGACGCCCTCCTTGGCACAGCTGCGCTTGAACCGACGCAGAGCGCTCTCCAGAGACTCGTTCTCCTTCACGCGAATTTCAGACATTGTTTTCCCTCCCTCCGACGCATCCGGCTCAATCCAGGATGCTTTCAGGGCCATACCGGCTTCGTACATTATACCCGTTCTTTCCCCAATTGTCAAGAAAGAATTCGTTCTTTTTGCAATTTCCTTACTTTCTTTACTTTACAATCAGGTTGACCAGCTTATTCTTGACAACAATGGTTTTGACAATGCTGCCGCCCTGCTTTTCCAGGAACCGGGCGATTTTCTCGTCCGCAAGCACCTTTTCGACCACCTGGTCATTGCCCATATCCGCCTCCATAACCACGGTGCCGCGCATCTTGCCGTTGACCTGCACCGCCATGGTGACCTCCGCATTCTTGCACTTGTCCTCGGAGTAGGTGGGCCAGGACTCATAGGCGATGGTATTGTCATGGCCCAGAATCTGCCAGATTTCCTCGCCCACATGGGGGGTGAT
The DNA here is from genome assembly GCA_004555705.1 of Clostridiales bacterium. Classification (GTDB taxonomy): domain Bacteria; phylum Bacillota; class Clostridia; order Oscillospirales; family Oscillospiraceae; genus Faecousia. Next base: position 4,137 of record SFHI01000002.1, read on the forward strand.
GCAGGAAATCATCTTGATGAAACCCTCGGCATACTCCCTGGGGCAGGTTCCGTTCTTGTAGACCTCGTTCACAAAGACCATCATCTGGGCAATGGCAGTGTTGAAGGCCAGAGCTTCGAAGTCGTTCGTTACCTTCTTCACGGTCTGGTGGTAGACCTTGGTCAGCTTGCCGTCGTCGGTATCAGTAATATTCTGTGCTTCGGTGAAGAAGTTCCAGACCCGGTTGATAAACTTCTTGGCGCCGGCTACCGCCGTGGTGCTCCAGGGCTTGGAAACCTCCAGCGGGCCCATGAACATCTCATACAGCCGCAGGGTGTCCGCACCGTAGTCCCGCACCACGTCACTGGGATTGACCACGAATTCCGGGTAGCGCTTGCCCATCTTGATGCCGTTTTCACCCAGGATCATACCCTGGTGCACCAGCTTTTTGAAGGGCTCCTTTACAGGAGACAGACCCTCATCATACAGGAACCGGTTCCAAATCCGGGAATAGATAAGGTGTCCCACCGCGTGCTCCGGGCCGCCCACATACAGGTCCACCGGCATCCAGTGCTTCAGAAGCTCCGGATCGCAGAACTGCTTGTCATTCCGCGGGTCGATATAGCGCATATAGTACCAGGAGGAACCGGCGCTGCCGGGCATGGTAGAGGTCTCCCGGACACCATGGATGCCGTTCCGGTCATACTTCTTCCACTCGGTGGCATTTTCCAGCGGGGCCTGGCCGTTTCTTCCCTTGTAATCCTCCAGCTCCGGCAGCACCAGAGGCAGCTCCTCGTCGGGAAGGAAATACGTTTCGCCATCATCGGTATACACGCAGGGCACCGGCTCGCCCCAGTAGCGCTGGCGGGCAAAAATCCACTCCCGGAAGTGGTAGTTGTTCTTTCTCCGGGCAACTCCCGCCTTTTCCAGCTTGCAGGTAATGGCCTCCTTGGCCTCCTCCACGGTCAGGCCGGTGAACTCCTCGGAGTTAATCAGCTTGCAGCCCTTGCCCAGGTAGTCCTGCTTCTCAAAAGCGTGCTCGGAAACATCCCGGCCCTCAATGACCTGGATCATGGGGATATTGTGTACCTGGGCATACTCAAAGTCACGCTGGTCGTGGCTGGGCACCGCCATCACCGCGCCGGTTCCATAATTTGCCAGAACGAAGTCGCCGATGAACACCGGCACTTCCTTGCCGTTGACGGGATTGATGGCATACACACCCTTCAGGGGACAGCCGGACTTGCCCTTGTTCAGCTCCGTGCGGTCCATGTCGCTCTTTTTCAGGGTCTCATTGATGTAAGCGCGAACCTCGTCCTTATTCTGCACCCGGTCCATCAGCGACTCCACAATCTTCCCGTCGGGAGCCAGCACCATGAAGGTGATGCCGTAGATGGTTTCGATACAGGTGGTGTAGATGGAGAACTCACCGCCGCCCACCAGCTGGAAGTCCACTTCCACACCGGTGGATTTGCCGATCCAGTTGCGCTGAATCTCCTTGGTGGATTCGGGCCAGTCGATCTCGTTCAGACCCTCCAGCAGCTTTTCCGCGAAGGCGGGCTGGTCAATGACCCACTGCATCATATTCTTCTTGACCACGGGATAGCCGCCCCGCTCGGACTTTCCGTCGATGACCTCGTCGTTAGAGAGCACGGTGCCCAGCTCCTCGCACCAGTTCACCGGCATCTCGATCCGCTTGGCATAGCCCGCCTCGTAGAGCTTCTTGAAAATCCACTGGGTCCACTTATAGAAGTCAGGGTCGGAGGTGGCGATCATCTTGGACCAGTCGTAGTCGAAGCCCAGCTCCTTCAGCTGTGCGGAGAAGGTCTTGATGTTCTCCTGGGTAAAACCGTTGGGATGATTGCCGGTGGAAACGGCGTACTGCTCCGCAGGCAGGCCGAAGGAATCGTAACCCATGGGGTGCAGCACATTGTAGCCCTGCATCCGCTTCATGCGGGACATAATATCCGTGGCGGTGTAGCCCTCGGGATGGCCCGCGTGCAGGCCCACGCCGGAGGGGTAGGGGAACATATCCAAAACATAGTATTTGGGCTTGGAGAAGTCCCACACGTCCGTGTGGAAGGTGTCGTGCTCCTCCCAATACTTGTGCCACTTGGCCTCAATGTTTGCAAAATCGTAGTTCATGATGAACAACCCTTCCTGTAAGCCGCGTTATTCCGCGGCAAGAATATCCTTCAGATCAATCTGCTCGGCGTCGGCCCAAAGCCGCTCCAGGCCGTAAAACTGCCGTGCTTCCTCGGTGAACACATGGACGACCAGCGTTCCAAAATCCAGCAGCTCCCAGGAGTTGCCCCGGTGGCCCTCTCTGCCCAGCATGGGCTCGCCCAGCTGCTCCATGGTGTACTCGGTATAGTCACAGAGGGTTCTGACATGGGTGTTGGAGGTACCGGTGCAGATCAGAAAATAGTCCGCCAGGGAGCTGACCTTGTCAATTTTCAGCAGCCGGATGTCCAGGCCCTTTTTGGCATCCAGGGCCTTGGTAACCTCATAGGCGATTTCTTTTGGAGTTAACATAATCTCTATCCTTTCCTGGAAGAATGGTTTTTAAAGTATTCCAAGGCCTCCCTGGATTCCGGGGACACCTCGCTGCCCTGCCGCTTCAGGTGCTCCAGGGTCATTTCCAGCCCCAGCTTCAGCGCGGCCTGAATATCCGAGTAGGCCAGCTCCCGGAGCCGTTCCACCCCGGGGAAGTCCCGGTTGGGCTCCATATAGTCTGCCACATAAATGATGGTTTCAAGCAAATTCATGCCCGCTTTGCCGGTAGTGTGGTGGCAGATAGCGGAAACCACCTGGGGATTCTCTCCGAAAACCCGCTCCGCCACCAGACTGCCCGTCAGAGCATGGAGGGTTTTGGGGTATTTCCTGGAAAAATCCGTAAGCATTTTACCATAGGCCGCGCACAATGTCAATTGCAGCGGACCATCCAGCGCCTTGGTAATGTCGTGGAGAATTCCCGCCCGGGCGGCGTCGGTTTCGTCGGCACCCCAACGCTTGGCCAGCGCCACCGCCGTATCCCGGCAGCCCAGCACATGGCGAACCCGGTTGGGATTCAGGAGGCTCAGCACCACGCCCTCCAGCTGCTCCATGGGAAGATTTTTCCAATCGGCATTCACATGATAGAGTCCTTCCCGGCGGATGAAGTCCTCCACTCCGGGGGGCAGGAACTCCCACCCGCAGCCAAAAGCCAGGAGCCGGCGCAGCTGGGTGGAGGAAATGGGCTCCACAGGATTCTCCAACACCCGAACCCGGCCACCCATCTGTCGCAGGAGGGCGGTTTTCTCCCGGATCAGGTCCTCCTCCCCGGGCAAGCCCCGGCAAACCACGGCGATTTGGGCGTGGTCCAGCACATAGGATACATTCTCCCAGCCCGGGAGCTTCGTCAGCAGGTCGCTTCCCACCACCACCGTCAGCTCCGCCCCGGGATACGTCCGGGAGAAGTGCTCCAGGGTTTCCCAGGTCCGGCACCGCTCCCGACAGGCGTCAAAATCGGACACCTGGAGGTTGGGGCAGTCCCCCACCGCCAGCTCCAGCATCTGCAGCCGCGCCTGCGCTGTGGCAGAGCCCTCCGGGGGGATTTTCCCGGGAACTTCTCCCGCCGGGAGCAGGAACAGGCTGGTGAGCCCAAGCTCCCGCACCGCCTCCCGGGCGGCCCGGATATGCCCAATGTGGGGAGGATTGAAGCTCCCCCCGTAAATTCCGATTCGTTCCATGCTTCCCGCCTCCATGAGAACAAATATTCCATACAGATTCGGTTCCGTCAACAAGGAAAAATGTTGTTTGCAGCACTAAAAAGGAACTGTCATTGCGAACCAGTCCGCAGACTGGTGTGGCAATCCCCCAACAATTCAGAACAGTTTGTTGGGGCGTTTGTCCATTTTTGATGTTCTCAGAATATCCGGGGGATTGCCACGCCAGTGTGCGCACTGGCTCGCAATGACAGCGTTTTTTGCTAAACAACAATTTCCCTGTCTGCCAAGTCATGCCGTGACTTAGAAATCTTTCTCAATCCGAATTCCGCAGCTGCTTCTCCCGGTCCCGTTCAATGGCTCGCTCAATGGCCTTTTCTTTGAAATAGGCGTTGCGCTCCTCCCGAATCTTCTTCTGGGCGGCCCGGCGGGCGCGAATGCCCTTGCGGACGGGGTCGGACTTGCTTACGGGGGTGACCTTCCGCTTGGCCCGGCCGGTCTGGTTCCGCTCCTGCTGGCACTTCTCACTGAAGCGGTAGATCACGAATTTATTGCCCACACAGGCCACACCCTCGGCCCTGGTGGCCTCACAGAGGGCATCGCTGACCTCCCGGGGGCTCATCAGCGCGGATTCCAGCACCTTGCCCTTCACCAGTTCCCGGGCGGTAAGCAGCCGGTCCGCCTCCTCCGCCACAGCCTGGGTCACCCCGTCCTTGCCCACCATCAGGGTGGTTTCCAGGGTGTTAGCCCGGGCGCGAAGCTCCGCGCGTTCCTTACTTGTCAGCATAGCCGGCCTCCTTCAGCTTCTCATAAAACACCCGCAGGGCGTTGGCCCGGTGGGATACCTGATTTTTCTCCTCGGCGGACACCTCCGCCAGACTTTTCCCAAAGGGAGGATAGTAGAAAATAGGGTCATAGCCGAAGCCCCCCTCCCCGGCGGGAGCGCGCAGCAGCTCCCCGTGGACCTCGCCCCGGGCCTGGATCACCTTCCCATCCGGGGTGACCAGGGTGATGACGCAGACGAACTGGGCCTGACGTTGCCCGTCCGGTACATTCGCAGTATTCTTCAGCAGAAGCTGAAGCCGTCCCCAGTCGTCCAGGCTTTCGTCAAAGCCGTACCGGGCGGAATAGATTCCCGGCTCCCCATTCAGGGCATCCACAGCGATGCCGGAATCGTCCGCCAGGGCGGGAAGCCCCGTGGCCTCCATCACGGCCCTGGCCTTGAGATAGGAATTCTCCTCAAAGGTGGTGCCGGTTTCCTCCACGTCGATATCCACCCCCAGCTCCGACTGGAGCACCAGCTCCATGTCGAACTGCTCCGTGATCTTGCTGATCTCCACCAGCTTGTGGGGATTCTTGCTTGCCAAAACTACCTTCATCAGATCAGCGCCTCCACGAAATCCCGGGCCACAAAGGGCATCAGGTCGTCCGCCTGCTCCCCCACGCCCACAAACTTGACGGGAATCTGCAGCGCGTCCGCCACCGCGATGACGATGCCGCCCTTGGCGGTGCCGTCCAGCTTGGTCAGGGCCATGGCAGTGACGCCAGCAATCTCCTTGAACTGCTTGGCCTGAATCAGGCCGTTCTGTCCCGTGGTACCGTCCAGCACCAGCAGGACCTCCTTGCTGGCCTCGGGCAGCTCCCGGGCCACAATGCGGCTGATCTTGTTCAGCTCGTTCATCAGGTTGGTCTTGTTGTGGAGCCGTCCGGCGGTGTCGATGAGAATCACATCCACATCCCGGGCCTTGGCCGCCTGAATGCCGTCATAGACCACGGATGCAGGGTCCGCTCCCTCATGCTGCCGGACGATGGAAGCGCCGCTGCGCCCGGCCCAGATTTCCAGCTGATCCGCCGCGGCGGCCCGGAAGGTATCCCCCGCCACCAGCAGCACATTCTTCCCCCGATCCACAAGCTGCTTGGCAATCTTGCCGATGGTGGTGGTCTTGCCCACGCCGTTGACCCCGATGACCAGAATCACGCTGGGCTTGGTGGAGAGATTCAGCTCCGTGTCGCCCACGTTCAGCATATCCACAAGGATATCCTTCAAGGCGGTCTTTGCCTCCTCGGTGGTTTTCAGATGCTGCTCCCGAACCACTTTCTGAAGGGCGGAAACCGCCTTCACCGAGGTATCCACGCCCAGGTCCGCCAGGATCAGGCTCTCTTCCAGCTCGTCATAGAAGTCGTCGTCAATCTCCGAAAAACCGGAAAAGACGCTGCCCAGGGTATTGCTCAGCGCATCCCGGGTCTTTGCCATTCCGGCCTTAATTTTGTCAAAAAATCCCATAAGCATCTCCTCAATTGTATCATTCCGCAATGCCCAGATACTGTTCCATCTGATTCAGGTCCAGCCGCAGGAGCTTGGAAACACCCTGCTCCTGCATGGTCACGCCGTAGAGCACATCGGATGCCTCCATGGTGCCCCGGCGGTGGGTGATTACGATGAACTGGGTATTCTTGCTCAGATTGTGCAGGTAACTGGCAAACCGTTCCACGTTCCGGTCGTCCAGAGCCGCGTCGATCTCGTCCAGCAGGCAGAAGGGTGTGGGCCGCACCTTCAAAATGGAAAAGTACAGTGCCGTGGCCACGAAGGCTTTCTCGCCGCCGGAGAGCAGCGTGATGGTTTTCACCTGCTTTCCGGGGGGCTGCACCCGGATTTCAATGCCGCAGGTCAAAGGATTCTCCGGGTCCTCCAGAATCAGCTGTCCCTTGCCGCCGCCGAACATCTCCTCAAAGACCTGGCCAAAGTAGTGGTCGATCCTGCCAAACTCCGTTACGAAAATGGAGGTCATTTCCTTGGTGATGTCCCGGATGATGCTCTCCAGCTCCCGCTTGGAGGTCAGCACGTCGTCCCGCTGGGAGGCAAGGTAGCTGTAGCGCTCGTTGACCCGGGCGTATTCCTCAATGGCACCCAGGTTGGGCGTTCCCAGTCCGGCAATCTTCCGCTTCAGCTCCGAAGCCCGGCGGTTCCCCGCCGCGGTGGATTCCAGCTCCACCCGGAACTCTCCGGCGGTGCCGGGGGTCAGGCCGTAGGAGTCCCACAGCTTGTCCACGATCTGGCTTTCCTCCATGGAGGAGGTGACCTTCTTCTGTTCCAACAGGGCGCAGGCCCGCTCCATGTTCAGGATATCCTTGTTTTTCTCCTGGGCTTCCCGTTCCGAACGGGTTTTCGCGGCCTCGCACTCCGCCCGGGCGGTCTGCACCGCCTTCAGCTCCTGTTCCACCTGACGGGAGCGTTCATCGTTCTCCGTCTGGCTCCGGACCAGCTGCTCCATTTCCTTCTCCAGCCGCCGGTTGTCCTCCCGGATGGCGTCCATCAGGGCAATCTTCTTCTCCCGGTCGCCCTCCATGGCGGACTGGAGCTGCTTCAAATCCAGAATATGCTCCTGTGCCGTGGCGCGCTCCGCTTCCAGGGCGGCCTCCTCGGTTTTCAGGGCGGTGACCTTCCCGGTCATCTGGGCCGTGGCCTCAGCGGCGGCGGACTGGCTGCCCTCTAATCGGGCAATCTCCTCCCGAATCTGGGCCAGCTGCTGGGTGTAAATCTGAACCTTTGCCCGCTGCGCGGCAAACCGTTCCCGATCACCTTCATCCCGCTGGCGGATGCTCTCCTGCTCCCGTTTCGCGGTCTCTTCGGCATGAATCACCGCGTCCAACAGAATTTCGTACTGCTTTTCCTGGCCCTGGAGCCGGAGCACCTGGTCCTCCGCCGCGCGAAGCTGATCCCGGGCGGCGGTGAGTTCAAATTCCACCTGGTCAAACTGGCGCTGGGCCTCCTGGAGCTCCGCCTCCAATACCAGCTTTTCCTGCTGCAGGGCTTTTTCCTCCCCGGTGAGCTTTTCCAGCTCATTGGCCCGGGAGAGAATGCCCGCGTCCTTGTTTACGGAGCCGCCGGTCATGGAGCCTCCGGCGTTCATCACCTGGCCGTCCAGGGTGACGATCTTAAAGCGGCTGCGATAGCGCTGGCTCATGGCAATGGCCGCGTCCAGGTCGGACACAATCACGGTTCTCGCCAGCAGATTTTCCACAATGCCCCGGTACTTTTCCTCTGGATGCTGCTCAGCGGCAGGAAGGTGGCACGGCCTCCCCCGGTGCGCTTTAAGTACGAGATAGCCGCCTTGCCGTCGGACTCCTGCTCCACCACGATCTGCTGCATGGCGGCGCCCAGGGCGATTTCCACGGCAACGGTATACTCATTTTCCGTTCGGATCAGCCGGGACACAGGGCCGTGAATGCCGGAGAGTCTGCCCCGCTGGGCCTCCTGCATCACCATCCGGACGGATTTCTGATAGCTTTCAAAGTCCCGCTCCATGGCCCGGAACACCCGTGCCTTGGCGGAAACGGAATCCAGCTTCGCCAGAAGCTCCCGCTGCCGGTTTTGAAGTTCATCCCGGCGTTTGCCCCGGTTCTGCTGGCGGAGAGTGTAGCCCGCAATGGTGTTGGAGGCGGCGGTCACGTCCTCCTGGGAGGTTTTCAGCGCCTTGCGGCTGCCCTCCAGATTCATCTGGGCCTCGTGATGCCGGGCCGCCCCGGCGGCGAGGTCCTCTTCCAGCTGCGTTAAGCGCTCTCGGGACTTGAGCATACTCTCTTCCAGTCCCCGGCTGTCCGCCTCCGCGGCGGCAATATCGGCGCTTAAGGTGGATTCCTTGCCCTTGAGCTCCAGATACTGCCGGGTCAGGCCCTGGGCGTTGGCGGTCATAGCGGCCAGCTCCTGCTGGATTTGATCCAGCTCCCGGCGCTTTCCCGCAAGGGTTTCCTCAATCTCCCGGATGCGCTCCTGGGCCTGCTCCACCTGGGCGGCTACGCCGCCGGAGCGGTCCTCCTGGCCCCGCAGCTCCTCTTCAATCCGGGCGATATTGGCGGTATTGTTCTGCTGATTTCCCCGGAGGACGGCATGCTGTCCGTCCAGCTGCTGATGGGAAGCGGAGAGCATATTCACCTTCACCCGGAGAGTTTCCAGCTCCCCGTCCCGCTCATGCAGGCTCTCCCCCAGCTCCTCCGCCTTGCGGTAGAGGCTGTCCAGGTCGTCATGGGCCTGCTGCAGCACGAAGGACGCGGAGGCATAGTCCTCCTCCGCCTTTTTGGCAGCCTGGGACAGCTTCTCCAGGGTGTCCAGCCAGACGGTAACCTCCACCCCCCGCAGCTCGTCCTTCAGCTCCAGATACTTTTTCGCTTTTTCGGACTGCTGTTTCAGGGGCTCCAGCTGCAGCTCCAGCTCGGAAACCTTATCGGAAATCCGGAGAAGGTTGTCTTCAGTGTGCTCCAGCTTCCGCTCGGTTTCCTCCTTGCGGTGGCGGTACTTGGAGATGCCCGCCGCTTCCTCAAAGATTTCCCGGCGGTCGCCGCTTTTCAGGGAGAGAATCTCGTCAATGCGGCCCTGACCGATGTTGCTGTAGCCCTCCCGGCCCAGACCGGTGTCCATGAACATCTCGTTGATGTCCCGGAGCCTGGCGGATTGCTTGTTGATATAGTATTCGCTGTCCCCGGAGCGGTAATAGCGCCGGGTGACCCCAGGGTCAGGGTAGCCTCCGCGAAGCCTACGGCGGTGCGCTTCTGGGTGCCGCCGAAGATCACATCCTCCATTTTCGCGCCCCGGAGGGTCTTGCTGCTCTGCTCGCCCATGACCCAGAGGATGGCGTCGGAGATATTGGATTTTCCGGAGCCGTTGGGCCCCACAATGGCAGTAATATCGTCGCCGAAGCGGATCAGGGTTTTGTCCGGGAAGGACTTGAAACCCTGCAGTTCCAAAGATTTCAGATACACAGTATAACCTCTTGCTCATTCAGATAGAAAGAATCAGTTTATTATACCCAGAAACCTTCCAAAAAGCAAGGATTTCTTTCGCTTTCTCCCGGAAATCCGCCCAAAGCAAAAGCCGCCCAGAAAGGCGGCTTTTGAAGTATTCATTTACAGCAGGCTTCTGCGCTTGCGGATGCGCAGCAGTTCCCAGACACCCAGGGCGGCGCCCAGGGCCCAGCGGAGGAGCCAGGCTTCCTGAATCAGAAAAACACTCCCGACCGCCAGGAGGTACACCGCCAAATGGACGATCCACATCCGGATTCCAAAGGGGTAGTCCCCCTTGCCGAGGAAATACCGGGTGTAGCCGTAGTGAAGAAGAAGCTGCAGTCCGTGGGACATGGTGGTGGCGAGCGCGGCGCCCAGCATCCCCAAGCGGAGGATCATCACATAATTCAGCGCCAGATTCAGCAGGGAACAGCTGACAGTGATCACCGCCACCGCCTTGGTTTTCTTCCGGCTGTATTCATAGTTCACCGGGAAGGTGCACAGGAAATTCAGGTAATACCCGGTGGCAAACAGCGGGATCAGACTGGCGCCGTCCCAGAAATCCCGGCCGGCGTAAATCCGGAACACCTCCGGCGCCAGCAGAACAAAGCCCATGGACAGCACGGTGAACAGCTCCAGGAAGGTCCTGGCGCTTGACTTTACCTGGTCCCGGGCGCCGTTTTTGATGTCGTCAAAGAAGAAGGGCACCCAGGTATTGTTCAGGGAGTGGAAGATGGTAAAAAGCACATTGCAGAAGGTATATGCCAGGCCGTACATACCAACACTGCTGGTATCCAGCAGCTGCTGGAGCATCACCTGGTCGCTCTGGCTCAGGATCAGATCCGACAGATTGTAGAATACCAGCGGAAGGCACAGGCTCAGACAGAATTTCCAGTAGCGTGGGTTCCAGAAGGTTTTCCCCTGCCACAGAATGTACAGGCAGAATACGATTCCCAGCAACCCGTAAACCAGGCTGTTGCCCAGAATACGGCCCATATACCGGCTTCCCTGGGGAAACTGAAGCACCAGAAGCAGAGAAACGCCCACGGTTGCAAGCGTTGTCCCCGCGGACATGGCAAAGTTTCTTCCCGCTTTGAACTCATAGGTAAATTTGTTGTTCAGAAAGCTGGTGACGAAGGAGCCGAAGGCGTGCAGCAGCATCAGCGGGATCAGAATTTTGGGAAGCTGCAGCACCGACGCCACGTTTCCCCCAAAGGGGACCATCAAAGCCCCAACTGCCAGGAAGCACAGCACGGACAGGCTCATGACGGAGGATTGGTACTTTTTCTGCTCCTCCTCCGGGTACTCCAGCCTGGCGTTGGCCAGGGTCCCCTGGGTCTGCAGCGGAATGGCCACTGCCCCCACACGGGCCCAGACATTGTAGACGGACAGAACTCCATACCCGCTGGTGCCCAGCAGACGTGAGAACACCGGAGCGGTAATCACAGAGATTCCCCGCAGAAGGATGTTGCTTAAGAAATTAAAAAACGCGATTTTGTTCTTGCTTTTCTTCATGGATACTCCGTTATCTTCCCAAGTGGTAGAGCCTGCGCAGCGGGCCGTATACATTCACGCAGATCAGCAGCCAGGTCAGCCGCTCCTGGACATGGAGCAGCTGGCTCGTCAGCAGGAACGGTACAAAACTCCGAAGCTCCAGAAGCAGTTCCTGGTACTCCGCGGCAAAATCTTTCTTCACATCTCCGCCCGCCAAATCCATACGCTGGAGGGTGTGTCCCAGGTGCCACACATGGAGATACATCGCCTGCTTCTCAAGGGCGGGATGATTTTTCCGGATATCCTCCAGCACAGAGCGGGAATGCTGGCAGGCGTGGAGGTTCTTCGGAGTAAAGCCCGCCGCAGTGATGCTGCCGGGACGGTGAAAGTAGTTGTAAACGGGCCGGTTCAGCATACCCACCCGTCCGGCATCCAGGGCAATTCGGTAGGTGGTTGGAATATCCTCACAGATTTTTCCAAGAGGATAGCGAATCTCCCGGAACAGGGAGCGGTGGTACAGCTTGTCCCAGGCGGCGGAATCCACATTGTCCCAGGTGAAAATCCGTCCGCATAGCTCTTCCCCGGAGATAACCTCCCGTTTTGGGGGGCACAGGCCCACGGTTTTTTCCCCGGTTTTGCTGCTGACGTCAAAGCGCCCGCCGCAGGCCAGCTTCACATTCTCCTGAAGGGCCATTTCCAGAAGGGCTTCATAGGTTTCCGGCTCAATCCAATCATCGCTGTCCACGAATCCGATGTACTCTCCCCTGGCCACATCGATGGCGGCGTTTCTGGCACTGCTGAGGCCCCCGTTTTCCTTGTGAATCACTCGAATTCTGGAATCCCGGGCGGCGTATTCGTCACAAATCGCCCCGCACCGGTCCGGAGAGCCATCGTCCACCAGGAGGATTTCCAGATTCCGGTAGGTCTGTCCGAGGATGGAATCCACGCACCGGGCAAGATATTCCTCCACCTTGTATACGGGCACGATCACACTGATCAGAGGACCTTCGTTCATAGTTGCTTCTCCCATACCTGACATTTCATCACCATCTCCTCCTGTACTGAAACAAACCGCTAAATTGTTGTTTAGCGGTTTCGCCTTCAAGTTTCCTGTCATTGCGAACCAGCGCGCACGCTGGTGTGGCAATGACAGGTTATTTGGGACGCATCCGGTCAAACAACAATTTGTCGTTCTACTTACTGCTATTCTCAATCTCCCTGTAAATCCCCAGCAGGTCTTCCAGATTCTTCCCGGGATCGTGGGTTTTCCGGGCGTGTTCCGAGGCAGCAGCGCCCATAGCCTCCGCCTTTTCTTCCATGGCGAACACCTGCTTGATGCAGCTTGCCAGCATATAGGGTGCGGTGGACTGGTAGGTAAGTCCTTCCCTGCCGCTTGCCAGCATGGTGGTCACGCCGCCCACATCCGCCGCCACGCAGGGGGTCCCCAGCAGCATGGCCTCCCCCAGGGAGTTGGGGGAATTCTCGATGGTGGAGGGAAGGGCAAACACATGGGCTTTGAGAAACTGCTCCTTCATCCCCTCGGGCGAGAGCTTGCCCATAAATTCGATTTTTTCAGAAAGGCCGTACTGTTCCGTTTTTCTTTTCAGATACCTGTGGTAATTGTCCTGATGGAGCCGTCCTTTGCTGTCCAGCTCCAGAAAGCTCCTCCCGGGAACCGCCAGGACAGCATCCGGGTACTCCTTTACCACTTCCGCCAGGGCCTCCAGCAGATAGTGGAAGCCCTTCACGGGGTACACGCAGCTGGAAGCGAAAATACGATGCTTCCGGCATTCCCCGTAGCTCCACTGCCCCTCGTAGAAGGGCTCCCGCAGGGTCTCGTTGCAGAAATGGTACTGGGCCTTAGGCGCAAGCATTTCCGCGCAGGCCATATCCCAGGGCGTTCTTCCGATGACGTGCCGTGCTTTTTGCAGGGCCTGGACTTCCAGCGCGCCCCGCTTTTCGTAGACCCGCTGCTGTCCCAGAATATTTTCCCGCTTCAGAAGGTCATGGAGCGTATACTGCCGCTGAACCTTCACCGGGATTCCCTCAGCATAATGCCGGGCATACACGGAGCACAGGCCCTGGATGCTGATGACGCAGCGTTCCGTCATGCCCAGCTTTTCGGCAGCGTTCATCATGGCCAGGGTGTGGGCATATTCCGTCCCCCAGATGTGGATCACATCCGGCTGAAACGCTTTCAGCTCCTCCAGGAAGAAGGCCTCCACCTCCGGCAGATACCGGTAGGGCTCTTTGTCCCGGAAGGCCGCAAAGCTGCACTTTTCATCCAAATTCCCCCGTTGGGTACCCTCCCGGCAGAGAATCCGGATATTCAGGCCCCGTCCCCGCAGATCACTGAGCGCGTGATCCAGCCAATTGGCACTTCCCTCTTTTCCCGTGGCGGCTTTGCGCACGGCACTGGGCATCATATTGCACACCCACATCAGCTTCATGTGGCTGCCTCCTCTCACGAAACCTGTTTTTTCCCCCGCAGCGCATCCTTCACCCCATAGGCAAAGCGCACCAGAGCGAAATAATACTTGCTGAGCTTTGGGCTTTTGGACCAGGCGATGCGCAGCTTCTGCATAGTCAGGGCCATCAGAAGCTTGTATTTCAGCCGCTCGGATTTTGGAAAATACCGCTGCTCCAGCCGTCTCTGATCCTCCCGATTCCGCCGGATATGCTCCGGCCTGGCACTCTCCCCGCCGCCCTTGTAATCGGCAATCACCGTATCCAGATACCGGGGGGAGATTCCCCTTTCGCACACCAGATACCACAATAGCTCCCGGTCCGCGATGATCCGGTAGGAGCAATCATAGGGGTGCTCCCGCAGCACATCCGCCCGGTAGACCATGGCCTGATGGCAGATCATGGTCCGGTAGCAGGTCATCCGGGTAATGGTTTTGGGATAGGCACGAACCTGCCCCGTGGGGCGGTTATAGCAATTCCCGTAATAGACAGGCCCCATTTCCTCCCCGATTCCGTCGGCCAGCTCCCGCAAAACATCCGAGGAATAGAACCGATCCCCGCAGTTCATAAAGAGCAGGTAGTCCCCCCGGGCCTCCTCCACCGCCTGGTTCATGGCATCATAAATCCCGGTGTCCTTTTTCTGAATCAAGCGGATTCTCTCATCCCCGGGTAATTTTTCCGTACTGCCGTCGGCGGAAAACCCATCCTTCACCAGAATTTCAAAGCAATCGTAGCTTTGACCCAGTGTGCTGTTCACCGTATCGATTAAGTCCTGTCCGGCGTTGAGGCAGACTGTGACAATGCTGAATTTGATCATTCCGTATCCCTCCGGAGGACTTTCTCTACCCTCGCTCAAAAATCTCCTGATGCACCCTTGCCATGTTCTCGATGGTATAGGGCCGCACCTTTTCCAGGGCCGCAGCGCCCATCCTCTCACATTCTCCGGCCAGGGCCGTGTTCATCTTCACCGCCAGAGCATCCGCATCCCCAACGGGGACGATGTAACCGGTCACGCCATTCTCCACCAGCTCCAGCCCCGCCACGCACCTGTCCGTGGTAATCACCGGCAGCCCAAAAGCCATGGCCTCGTTCACCACCAGCCCCCAGATATCCTCCCGGGTGGGCAGCACAAACAGGTCCGCCGCCTGATAATATTTCACCAGGGCGTCCTTCTTCTTGAAGCCCTCGAAGTGGATATTGGTCAGGCCCAGCTTCCGGACAAGCTCCAGGTATTCCTCCGTGGGCTCCCCGCCCACGATGTAGATGCCCGTATCCGGGGCAAGCTGAACGGCAGCCTTCATAAGCACATCGAAGCCCTTGCGATGGATAAACTGACCGATGGAGAGAATCACATTTTCCTCTTCCATGCCCAGCTCCCGCCGGAACTCCAGTTTCCGCTCCCGGCGCACCGGCTCCTCCAGAATGTCCGCTTCCCACAGGGACGAGAAGGGGTACTCCCGCACCTTTTCCCGCCTGGCCCCGTAATGCACCAGGTAATCCGTGGTAGCTTTTCCGGTGCTGAGCCAGCCGGAAGCGGAGCCCACCAGCATTTTTTTGAAGCGGAACTGCAGCCAGGAATCCTCCCGGATCAGCCCACCGTCCACCTCCAGCCAGAAGGGAATCTTCTTCATCCGAAGATAAAGCATCGCCAGCATCACCGTGGGCGAGGAGTAGCCGCACAGCACAATCTCATCCCAGGGCTTTTTCAGCCAGTCGATGACATCCGTACACAGGTCCCGTCCCTTGAAAGAAGCGATTCTGCGTTTAAGCTGCTCCACCCGGCACTTTCCTTCCCCGGAAACAAACCAGTCCGCGCTCCGGTGTTTTTTGTCCTCAACACGCTCGGAGAACAACACCGTAACCTCCAGCATTTCTCCCAGCGCGTCAAAAAAATGCACCCGATAGGGGGATGCGTATGTCGTCAGAAACAATACTCTCTTCATGGCTCTCTCCCCCAGTCCGGTGCTTCATTCTCCAAAATCCAGTTCCATAATCTGGTGCCGGTTCTCCCGTTTCCCCGCAGGGGGGAGCACCATGTATTCCCCATAGAGCGTACTGAGAAACCCGTCGTAATCCCTTGGCCCCGGGAATGCTTCTCCCTCAAAGGGATACTCTGCCAGCTGCTCACACCATTTCCTGGGGAAATAGTAGGCAATGGGCAGCGCGCTCTGCTCATAGACCGTATCCCCGGCGGCAACGGCGCGGATCGTGTCCTCGTAAACCTTAATCAGCTTCTCCTGGCTGAAAAGCAGGGCGGCAGCCTGATACAGAAGGTAACCGATACGCTTTTTCCAGACGATTCTGGTTTCCTCCCGCCAGGGGGTGTAGCCGGATTTCATCAGCTTCATGCGGTACAGCTGCAGCAGCTTCCAGGCCAGTTTCTTCCTTTGCTTCAAATCCTCCGGTGCGCAGTCCAGCGGGTACACATCCACATAGATGCCGTTTTCCGCCAGGGGTTTACACTTCGCCTCCACGAATAAGGTTCCGCGCTTGCGCACCTTTCCGAAGGGGTGGGCATAGCCCGGGTCCGTGTGCCAGTCCTGGAAGCAGAACCGCTTGTCCAGCTTCTCGGGGGCAATTGCCCGGAATCGGTCGTAATCCTCCCGGAGCATGGCAATGTCCATGTCATCATCCCAGGGAATAAAGCCCTGATGGCGCACCGCTCCCAGGAAGGTGCCCCGATAGAGAAAATACCGGATGCCGTTCTCCTCGCAGACCCGTTTGATCTCTTTGGCGATCTCCAGCTCTGTCAGCTGTACCTTTCTCAGAACATTCTGCTCCATGGCTTATCCTTTCCCCGGTTTCTTCAGCAGCGGCAGCCCCCGCTCCAGCAGCGCCATCATGGGGAACAGCCAGAAGAACACGTCCCCCGTCAGGTTCTGGGTGTTGAAGCCCATGAACAGGATAACAAGCAGGGCGAGGTTCGCCCACAGATGCCGCTCTTTCTTCCAAACCAGGGCGACCCAGGCGAGCACATGGAGGCTACCGCTCAGGAAACCGAACACCGCATACAGAATCAGGGTTGAGGTGGTATTATTTGTTACCGCGTGCAGCACCTCCGACAGCCCGGCTCCGAAAATGGGGTGCCGGAGGAAAATCTGAACATCTACAAGGATGGCCTCCGTCCGCTCGGTGACCGAATCGGATCGGTTCACAAACTTCTCGAACAGCGTATTATACACCAGCCAGTAAATCTTGTTCCGCGTGGCAAAGCTCACCGCCAGCACCAGAACCAGCGCCGCAGCCAAGCCAATGGCGGTCCACAGGACACGCTTGTCGCGGTACATCTTCTTGTCAAAGAATACCACAATGACAAGCAATCCCAGGCACACCACCCCGCCGGTGGCCATGGTGGTGACCATGGTGACGGCCAGGATCAGGTTAGCAATCCACATATCCCGGCTGCGCTTCCACTCCACGGTGTAGTTGGTCAGAAACAGCCCAAGCAGCAGGAAATACTGGTATACACCCGGCTCCCGGAAGATGCCGAAGTTTCGCTCCTTCACCTGGGTGATGGATACAAACGCCAAACCAAAGTTGTAGTAATCCCGTCCCTTGTCGTTGGAAAAGGTATGGACGTTCAAAATCCCGCTGTCCGGCAGCAGCCGGAGCACATAGGTGGCAAGGATTGCATACACGGAGAGCGCGCACAGAATCATCACATAGTATTTTGCCGTATCCTTCATGCTGACAAAATAGCACAGAAAAACGGCAAAGAGCAGGTAAATAAGAATGCTGAAATACATCAACTGCCAGTCCCGCTTTACCACCATGGGCAGAAGGATCAGCACCCCGCAGGCCGCCGCGGCCAGCATCCTCCTGTCCGTGAGAATCTGCTTCAGCTCCCGGCGGTTCACGACGGCAAAAGTCAAAATCCCCGCTCCCATGACCAGCAGCATCAAAATCTGCGTCTTATAGAAGCCCACAAGCACGCAGGAAAGCATCCCGTTTCTGGACAGCATCAGCAGCGCAAACAGATATACCGCGAACAAAACCTTCCAAATCTTTTTCTCCGGAAAGGGATACAGCTTCATGCTTCCACCTCTTTCAGCATAGTCTCAATGGCGCGCAGCAGGTTTTCCGCCCCCCTGGGAACCACGGTGCCCCCGCAGGCCAGGGCCACCTCCTCGCAGGCGGTGTCCTCATAGACAATGGAGGGCGTTCCGCAGCACTGGGCCTCCAGGGCCGTCATGCCGAAGGTTTCCTCCACACTGGGATTCACATACACATCCGCCGCCGAGTAAATTTCCGCCAACTCCGCTGCCGACTTGGTTCTGGGCAAGGAAAGAATGCTTGTGGGAATCTGACGGGATTGCTCCGGGGACAGGCCCACCAGCACAATTTTGTAAGAATCCTCCAGCATCCCCGACAGAGCGACGAAATCCCTCAGTCCCTTCCTCTCCTCCCAGATATTGGCTACACCCAGGACGATTTTCTTGTCCTCCAGGCCGTACCGCTGCCGGAAGTCGCTGGGAGTGGGCTTGAAAATCTGCGTGTTCACGGTGTTGTAGACCACCTCCACGGGGTATTCCTTCAGAAAGCTCTCCTTCACACGGCGCTCCAGCCAGTGGGAGGGAACCACCAGGGTCATGTTGGGAATCCCCGTGAAAAGCGCTTTTTTCTTTTCATAGTTGCGTTTGCTTCCGTCAAGCAGAAGGCTTGCGGGATAGGAATGCTTCTGGGGGCAGTGATGGCAGCCGGCTTTCCACCGGTCGCAGCCCACAAAGTCAAAATAGGCACAGTGCCCCGTGAAGCTCCAGCAGTCGTGGAGCGTCCAGATAATCTTCTTTCCGCACCCGCGAAGATAATCAAACAGCAGCCCAATGTGAATGTAATAACCATGGAGGTTGTGTAGCCAGATCACATCCGGGTCATACTCCCGCACCCGCCGCAGGAACTCCGCCGTGGCCCCGCGGGAGCCAAAGCCCGGGTTGTCCAGCACCCGACTCATGGCGGCATGGAGGCAGTAGTCTGCCCTGGTTCCGATTTGCACCGTGGGAATGTCCTCACAGCCGGTGATGCCCCGTCCGTAGGCAAGTAAGCATTCATGCCCCTGCCGCATCAGCTCCCGGCACTTTTCCGCCGCCAGGCGGCCGGTGCTGGCAGAGCCCGCCAGCACATTGATAAACAGGTACTTCATACACCCTCCCCTTTTGACTGCAGCCGTGCGGATTCATCCCTGCGATACCGCTGCCCGAAAATTGGTGTTTGTAAGTGCACGCTCAAAAAAGCGCTGTCATTGCGAGCCAGTGCGCACACTGGCGTGGCAATCCCCCGGATATTCCGGGATGTGCGAAAAACGGACAAATGCCCTAACGAACCGTCCTGAATTTTTGGGGGATTGCCACACCAGTCTACGGACTGGTTCGCAATGACAGTTCTTTCTTAGTGCGACAAACACGACTTTGCCGCTCTGTCAGGCAAAACCAGGTCAATACTTTCTCCATATCATCCGGTCCACCACGCCGGTATAGGACTGGATGATTTTCACCACCTTGGTGGAGACATTCTCTTCCACATAATCCGGCACCGGAATGCCATGGAAGCCCTCCAGATTCATCTGCACCGCGGTATCCACCGCCTGCAGCAGGTTCTTTTCGTCAATTCCCGCCAGGATGAAGCAGGCCTTGTCCAGCGCCTCCGGACGCTCGGTGGAGGTGCGGATGCACACCGCCGGGAAGGGATGGCCGATGCTTGCAAAGAAGCTGGATTCCTCCGGCAGGGTTCCCGAATCGGACACACAGCAGTAAGCGTTCATCTGCAGGCAGTTGTAGTCATGGAAGCCCAGGGGCTCATGCTGAATCACCCGTTTGTCCAGATGAAAGCCGCTTTGCGCCAGGCGGTTGCGGCTTCTGGGATGGCAGGAGTAGAGGATGGGCATATCATACTTTTCCGCCATGGCATTGATGGCGGAGAACAGAGAGCGGAAGTTCCTGTCCGTGTCAATGTTCTCCTCCCGGTGGGCGGAGAGCAGGATGTACTTTCCCTTTTCAAGGCCCAGTCTCGCGTGGATATCGGAGGCTTCGATGGCCTCCAGATTCCGGTGCAGCACCTCCGCCATGGGAGAGCCGGTCACATAGGTGCGCTCCTTCGGCAGTCCGCAGTCCGCCAGATACCGCCTTGCGTGCTCGGAATAGGCCATATTCACATCGGAAATGATGTCCACAATCCGGCGGTTGGTCTCCTCCGGCAGGCACTCGTCCTTGCAGCGGTTGCCCGCCTCCATGTGGAAGATGGGAATGTGCAGCCGCTTGGCGGGGATGGCGGACAGGCAGGAGTTGGTGTCCCCCAGAATCAGCAGGGCATCGGGCCGGATGGCAGTCATCAGCTTATAGGAGCAGTTGATGATGTTGCCCACCGTGGCTCCCAGGTCGTCCCCCACCGCGTCCATATAGACCTCCGGGTCCCGGAGGCCCAAATCCCGGAAGAAAATTCCGTTTAGGTTGTAGTCATAGTTCTGCCCCGTGTGCGCCAAAATGCAGTCGAAGAAGCGGCGGCATTTCTTGATGACCTCCGCCAGCCGGATAATCTCCGGCCGGGTGCCCACAATAATCAGCAGCTTCAGCTTTCCGTTATTCTGAAAAGAAATGTCGGTATAATCCAGTTTGGGGGTCATCCTTCCACCGCCTCATAAAAAGTATCGGGTTTTTGAGGGTCAAAGCATTCGTTGGCCCACATCAGGGTCACCAAATCCTCGGTATCTGACAGATTAATGATGTTGTGGGTGTAACCCGGCAGCATGTGCACCGCCTGGATGTTCTCCCCGGAAACCCGGAATTCCAGGACCTCATCGCTTCCCAGCATTCGCTGCTGAATGAGCCCCGTTCCGGACACCACAATGAAAAATTCCCATTTGCTGCGGTGCCAGTGCTGGCCCTTGGTCACCCCGGGCTTAGAGATGTTCACACTGAACTGGCCGCAGAAGGGCGTTTTCAGCAGCTCCGTAAAGCTTCCGCGATCATCCACGTTCATTTTCAGCGGAAACGCCGCCTTTTCCTTCGGGAGATAGGAAAGATAGGTGGAGTACAGCTTTTTGGCAAAGCTCCCATTTGGAATTTCCGGCATCAGGAGCGTTTTCGGCTGATCCCGGAAGGCATCCAGCAGCGCCACAATCTCCCCCAATTTCACGAAATGGGTCACCGGTACGGCGCAGTAACGCCCCTCCGGGGTCAGTACCGTTCTCACACCCTCAAATTCACACCGGTGCTCCCGGCCCTCCAGGGCATCCAGCATTTCCTCCACCAGATCGTCAATGTAGAGCATTTCCAGCTCCACCTCTGGGTCATTTACCGTAATGGGCAAATCGTGGGCATAGTTATGGCAGAAGGTAGCCACCACGGAATTGTAGTTGGGTCGGCACCACTTGCCGAAGAGGTTGGGGAACCGGTACACCAGCACCTTTGCCCCGGTTTCCTCTGCGTAGGCAAAGAACAGCTCCTCCCCCGCCTTTTTGCTCCTGCCGTACTCCCCCTGGGCGTAGCGGCCCACCAGAGTGGCCTGGATGGAGGAGGAGAGCATCACCGGGCAGGTGTTATGGTGCTTTTTCAGGGTAGAGAGCAGTGTAGAAGCAAAGCCGAAATTGCCCTGCATGAACTCCTCCTGATTCTGGGGGCGGTTCACTCCCGCCAGATTGAACACAAAATCCGCCTTTTGGCAGCCTTCCTCCAACAGCTCCCGGGGAGAATCCTTATCATACAGGAACAACTCTCCAATGGTCAGCCCCGGTCGGGTGCGATCCTTGCCGTCCCGAAGAGCCTGCAAGGCTGCGGTGAGGTTCCTCCCCACGAAGCCAGCGGCCCCGGTGATCAGAATATCCATTTGAACCTCCGGTAATTATCCTTGTTTCCGCTTCCAGCTTGCCAGCTCTTCCCGGATGTAGCTAAGGCTCAGCAGCTTCTCCTGAACCTCCGCAACATTCAGAAGCCTTGTGTTGTTGCTGTTAAACTCCGTCAGGACATTGCGCTCCACATTGCCCTCACGGAAATACTTATCATAGTTTAAATCCCGCTTGTCGCAGGGGACCCGGTAGAAATTCCCCAGATCCAGAGCATTCGCGCATTCCTCGTTGGTAAGCAGGGTTTCATACATTTTCTCGCCGTGACGAATGCCGATGACCTTGATCTCATGGCCCGGGGCAAACAGGCCCGTCACCGCCTTGGCCAGGGTCTCGATGGTGCAGGCGGGAGCCTTCTGTACCAGGATGTCCCCGCTGACACCGTTTTGGAAAGCGAACAGTACCAGGTCCACCGCCTCCTCCAGGCTCATGATGAACCGGGTCATCTTCGGCTCCGTGATGGTGATGGGGTTTCCCGCCTTGATCTGCTCAATCCACAGCGGAATCACACTGCCCCGGCTGCACATGACGTTGCCGTAGCGGGTGCAGCAGATTTTGGTTTTCTCCGGAGCCACCGTCCGGCTCTTGGCCACAATGACCTTCTCCATCATGGCCTTGGAGGTGCCCATGGCATTGACCGGGTAGGCCGCCTTGTCGGTAGACAGGCAGATGACTGCCTTTACCCCCGCCTCAATGGCGGCGGTCAGCACATTATCCGTGCCGATGACATTGGTTTTCACCGCTTCCAGGGGGAAAAACTCACAGGAGGGCACCTGCTTTAAGGCCGCAGCGTGGAAAATATAGTCCACATTGTGCATGGCGTTCTTTACGGAGGACAAATCTCTTACATCCCCGATGAAGAACTTAATCTTCCCGGCGGCTTCGGGCATTTTCGCCTGGAACTCATGGCGCATATCGTCCTGCTTCTTCTCGTCCCGGGAGAAAATGCGGATTTCCCCAATGTCCGTCTGCAAAAACCGGTTCAGCACCGCGTTGCCGAAGGACCCGGTGCCCCCGGTAATCAGCAGTGTTTTTCCGGAAAAAAGATTATCCATGATTCATTCCTCCATCAGGTTTCCCCGAAAACGGGGATCCTCCGCAAACCAGGCCTTTGTTCCGTCCTCCCGGCGCAGGCGCAGCAGCTCAATCACCTGACCGTCCCCGCAGACCACCTGAATGCCGCCGTCCCGGGTGGTGCCCAGCACCGTTCCGGGAGCCTCGCAGCTCTCGCTATGGGCCCTGCGGGAGGAAAGCACCGTGATCTTCTCCCCCTTGTACCAGAAGAACGCCCCAGGATAGGGCTCCGTCTGGGCCCGGATAAAGTCATGAAGGGCCTTGCAGCCAAAGGAAAAATCAAACACGCCGTCGGCGGGAGTTCTCTTTTTGTAGTAGGTCGCCTTCGTTTCGTCCAGGGTGATTTCCCGGAAGATGCCCTCGCTCCAGTTGTCAATATTTTCCCGGATGACCTTTGCCGAGCAGGCGGCCACCTTGTCATAGACGGTTTTCACATCGTCGTACTCACGGATTGGGAAAAACTCCTGGGCATACACCGCCCCCCGGTCGTATTCATTGACCATATGGAAAAAGGTGTCGCCCCACTCCGTTTCCCCGGTGAGGATGGCCCAGTTGACGCAGGCCGCGCCCCTTCCCCGGGGCAGCGGGGCAGGATGCTCGCCGATGCAGCCGTATTTCGGCAGCTTCAGAAGGGGCTCCCGGAATTTCTGGGACCACCCGGTCTGAATCAGCAGATCAGGCTTTCTGTCCGCGATCCACCGCACCGTTTCCTCGTCGTTCACATTGTCGCAGAAATGCAGAGGAATGTTATACTCCGCCGCAATGTCCAGATAGGTATGGTAATTCGCCTTGCTTAAGGATCGCCGGGCATTCAGGTTCACAATGCCCACCACCTGGCTGCGGATGTTGGGGTCACCGCAGATGGTCCGGATCATGGCCTGGCCCACATTGGTGCAGGCAACAAATACAACACGTCCCATGCGCTTCCTCCCTTACCGCATCAGCATTTTGATGGGCAGAAAGCCCTCGGCATACTCCACCTTATTAGAATAGCCCCACACATGGTTACGCTCCACATTGACCTGGAACAGGCGGTTAAACCGGTTGTGCTCCTCGCCGTAGCATTCCAGCGCCTTGATTTTCTTCTCGATGTAGGGGGAAATGTCCACAAAATAGGTGGGATAATAGGCCTCATCCAGTACATAGCCGTTGCTCTGGTACTGGAAAATATTGTCGCAGTGCCGGGCGGCAGTGAGGCAAAGCTTTGCCGCCTCGATGTGATCCTGGTTCATATCGTGGGCAAAGTGCATGAACACGGTATCAATATCGTACTGATAGATCACGCTTTCAATGCGCTGCATCATCTCCGTGGAATACACCAGCTTGGTGCATTCCACGGGCTGGAACTCGGTAATCTCATGAATTCCCAGGGCTTCGCAGGCCAGCGCGCTCTGGCGAACGCTGGTTTCGTACTCCACCTGGATATTCATATGTGCAAACCGGGTCACATTGTCCGTCAGGGTCAGCTTGTAAACGTTCTTCCCCTCGGCGGCCAGCTTGGCGGCGGTGCCTCCCGCACCCAGCTCCGTGTCATCGTAATGGGCGCCCACGATCAATACATTCTTCATATGTCCTTACTCCTTGCAATTTTCCCGAAGGATCTGCGTGAGGGTCTCTATAAAAGATTCCTTGCGGAAATGATTTTCATAGTAATTTCTGGCGTTTTGTCCCCAGCGCAGCCGCGCTTCCTTACAGGAGGCCACCTCCCGGAGATTCCGGGCCAGGGCCTGGGGGTCCTCCGCCGGGCTGCACAGGCCGCAGTCCGCCTCCCGAATCAATCGGGCCGTTTCCCCGTTCAGAGCGGCAATCACCGGCTTTCCGGCGGCGAGATAGGATTGTACCTTCCCCGGCAGATTGGCGGACATTCCGGGGTCGTCAATTAAGGAAATCAGCAGGGCGTCCGCCATGGCATAAAACCTCGGCATCTCCTCCAGCTTTTTCCGGCCGTAGAAGGTGATGTTTTCCAACCCCCGGGCCAGCTCTCTGCACTTGTCCAGGGAAATGCCCCCGCCCACAATGTGAATACGGATTTGCTTCTGCGCTTGCAGGAGCCTGGCCGCCTCCACAATGGTTTCCACGGACT
This sequence comes from Clostridiales bacterium, assembly GCA_004555705.1. Lineage (GTDB taxonomy): Bacteria > Bacillota > Clostridia > Oscillospirales > Oscillospiraceae > Faecousia. The sequence goes on from SFHI01000002.1 coordinate 28,552, forward strand.
GCAGATTCCCCACGTTTCCGGCGAACAGGAAATCCACCCCGTCCGCCTGCTTTTCCACCGTGGGAAGCTCTCCGAACAGTTCCTCGGCGTACTGAGGCAGATACCGGATTTTCCCCGGGTCCATACCCAGGGTTTCCTCAAAATAGGGCAAAAACCCCTGGGAAGAAACCATTATCTGATCCGCCCGCCGGTAGATTCTTCGGGAGATCCCCAGAAACACCCGGTACAGCGCGGAACCCTTCCGGATGCCCCCCAGCAGCAGGCTTTCGGGCCACAGGTCCAGGCAGTAGAGCACGCACTTTTTTCCGTGGCGCTTTGCCCAGCTTTCCCCCGCCTGGGCCATCATCACCGGGGAAAGCTGGTTGACGAACACCACGTCAAATTCCTCCCGGCACCGGCGCAGGTACCACCAGGAGGACACCACATAGCTATAATAATTCAGAAAACGGTAGAAAGCCCCTTTTTTCCTGGGAATGGTGGGGCATCTGTGCACCCGAACGCCATAGAGCACCTCGTCCGCCCGGGCGCCCTTTTCATAACCGGGGTAGACGACCCCCTCGGGGTAGTTGGGGGTTCCCGTGACCACCGTCACGCTGTGCCCCTTCTCCACCAGCGCCTGGCAGATATCCGACAGCCGGAAGGGCTCCGGGTAATAGTACTGACACACCACCAGCACATTCATGGGCTTTCCTCCGTATCCATTCTCAAATCTGAACCAGGGATTTCCCCAGATAGTGTTCCTCCCCCAGCAGGACGACGCCCACCGTGCGCACAAGAATCCGGATGTCCAGCCACAGGCTGTAATGCTCCACATAGTACACATCCAGCTTGTAGCGCTGCTGCAAATCCAGGTAAATATTCCCGCTGACCTGTGCCAGCCCCGTCATACCGGGAAGCATCCCCAGCCGTTTGGAAATCTCCTCGTCGTAATCCTCCAGGGAAGCTACCCGCTCCGGCCGGGGGCCGATGAGGCTCATCTCCCCCTTCAGCACGTTCAGGCACTGGGGAATCTCGTCCAGCTTGCTGCGGCGAAGGAATTTCCCGATGGAGGTCACCCGGTCATCGTCCTTCATGACCTCCACGCCCTTGATCATCTTCTCGGAGCCGGGGCGCATGGTGCGAAATTTATACACCTTGAAAATCGCCGCGTCCTTCCCGGGCCGGTCCTGCAGAAAAAACACCGGACCGGGGGAGGTCAGCTTGATGAGCAGCGCAATCACCGCCCAAACCGGCAAAAAGGGCACCAGCACCAAAAGGGAAACCAGGATATCAAAGCACCGCTTCACGGCAAGCTGCAGCTTCCTCGTCATGGGGATTCAATCCTCTCTGTCAAATTGACGCTGTCCTTCGAAACCCGGGCCGACCAGATCCGCAGGGTTCCTTCCCCTCCCCGCCAGAACGCACCGGGATAGGGATGGGTAACCGCCCGGACCATCCGGTCCGCCTCTTCCATGGTCATATCGGAGGTAATTTCGCCGTCCTCCGGCCTCCGTCCGGGCCAGATGGTGGCCTTGCTCTCGTCCTGAGGGCGAAGGGTCACGGTTCCGTCAGCAAGCTCTCTCCAGCAGCTTCCCATGAGGGAGACGTGCATTTTGTCCACCAGCTCATACAGCTCCGTAGCGGTAATCCCCTCATGCAAGGGGATTCTCCCCTGGGCGATGATATCCCCGGTGTCCACCCCTTCGTCCATCTTGAACATGGTAACGCCGGTCTCCTTCAGACCCTTAAGAATCGCCCAAGGAATGGCCGCACGGCCCCGGCCCAGGGGCAGCAGCGTCGGATGCATTCCGATAATTCCCTGTTTGGGCGCGGAGAGTACCTCTTTCCCCGCAATCTGGGACCAGCCGATGATGAACAGCCAGTCAATCTCATGCTCCTTCAGGGCGGCAATGACCTCCGGGTCGTTGATGTGGCGGACCTTCAGCAGCGGGGTATGCTCCTTTTCCGCCAAATCGTCCAGGTAGATTCTCCCGGACTTGTTTTTTGCCTGGTCGTCTCTCAGTGTGATGAACAGGTCAAAGTGGCCTCCGATGCGGAGCACCTCTTCGATGCAGCTTCTTCCCAGCTGCACACAGGTGGTAAACGCCATTTTCATGTCAGCAATCCTCCGGTTCTCTGCGGAATACGCACTGGAAGGCCTCCGCGTAGCAAAGCCCCGCCTGGCTTCCCCTGCAGGCTGCCAGGCCCCGGATGGTTTCCGGGCTTCTGGGATGGGGATAGGGCCGCATTACATCCCGGTATTGGGACAGTGCCCGGATTTTCGCTTCCACCCCCGCTTCTCCCACCTCCACAAAGGTGTTGGGTGTAAAGCCTTGCATGGATTGGTTCACACTCCACTCCGTGGCGGAGGGAACCTCCATATACCACAGCTCCCGCAGGGGCCGCACCTCCGGCCTTCTCTGGAACAGCCGGATGGCCGCCTGGCAGGCCAGGGAGGTGTGCAGATGGTCGTTGTTGGTGTCACTGGGATGATGGGTGATGACCACATCCGGCTGACAGCGGACAATGGACTGCTCGATGAACTGCACCAGCTTCAGGTGGGGCACCGTATTGAGCTGGATATTGGGGAAATCCCCCTTCACCAGCGAATGCACCCCCAGCACACCGGCGCTGCCGGCAATGTCCGCCTCCAGCTCGGAGTCCCCGGGCCGCAGATGCCGGACCTCTGCCCCGCCGGACAGAATACACACATACACCTGATCCCCCTTGCGGGACTTGGCATACATCAGGGCTCCCGCCCCCAGGACCTCATCGTCCGGGTGGGCAACCACAATCAGATAATTCATCCGTTACTCCTTCCCGCTCCAACCAGGCTGTCATTCCCCACGCCCCCGGGAACATAGGTGGGGATAATCTCCGATACGATTCTCTTCATGTCAGGGGTTTCCTCCCTGCAGGCCTCGTCCAGCTGCTCCAGCTGCTTACGGAAGAGCTCGTCATCCATTTCAATGGGCTTTCCGATGTGAATCTGCTGATTGGCCGTTTCCTGGAGGCCCTCCTCCTTCATCAGCAGCTCTTCATAGAGCTTTTCTCCGGGACGCAATCCGGTGTATACAATCTGGATATCCACATCCGGCTCCAGACCGCTGAGGCGGATCATATTCCGGGCCATGGTGTCGATCTTCACCGGCTCGCCCATGTCCAGCACGAAAATTTCGCCGCCCTTGGCATAGGCCCCGGCCTGCAGCACCAGGCTCACCGCCTCGGGAATGGTCATAAAGTAGCGGATGATGTCGGGATGGGTTACGGTAACCGGACCGCCGGCCTCAATCTGCTTCTTGAACAGGGGGATGACGCTGCCGTTGCTGCCCAGAACATTGCCGAAGCGCACCGCCACAAACTCCGTATGGGACTGCCGGTTCATCATCTGCACCACCATCTCACAAAGCCGCTTGGAGGCGCCCATAATATTGGTGGGGTTCACCGCCTTGTCGGTGGAGATCAGGACGAACCGTTTCACGCCGTAGGCTGCAGCGGCCTTGGCCAGCTTGTATGTACCCAGCACATTGTTCTTGATGGCCTCGTTGGGGCTGTCCTCCATCAGGGGGACATGCTTGTGGGCCGCCGCGTGGAAGATCAGCTCCGGCCGGTAGGTGTGCATCACCTGCTCCACCCGGCTGGTATTTCTCACGGAGCCGATGAGCACCTCCAGGTTCAGCTCCGGGTGGGTCCGGTTCAACTCCATCTGGATTTCGTAGGCGTTGTTCTCGTAGATGTCAAAAATAATCAGCTGCTTGGGGTTGGCCCGGGCGATCTGACGGCAGAGCTCGCTGCCGATGGAGCCGCCGCCTCCGGTGACCAGCACCACCTTCCCGGATATGTAGCCGATAATCTCGTCGATGTTCACCCGGATGGGCTCCCGGCCCAGCAGGTCCTGGGGGTCCACCTTGCGCAGCTTGCTGACGCTGACCTCGCCGTTGACCATCTGGTAAATTCCCGGGAGCATCTGCACTTCGCAGCCGGTGGTGGTGCAGATATCCAGAATCTCCTTCCGGCTCTTGGCGGAGCAGCTTGGAATGGCGAAAATAATTTTGTCAATGCTGTACTGCTTCACCATCTCCGGGATGGCGTGCCGGTCGCCCACAATGGGGACACCGCAAAGCTGCTTGTGGAGCTTGGAGGGGTTGTCGTCAATGACACAGGCCACATGATCCCGGACATACTCGCTGTTGACGAACTCATTGGCGATGGCCCGCCCCGCGTCCCCTGCGCCGATGATCATGATGTTCTTAAGACCGGAGGCATGGGTCATATGAGCAAATTTAATCTGGGCCGTCCGGATCAGGCGGTAGGAAAATCGGATTCCCACGGTGCAGCAGAAGCTGAGCACAAATCCGATCAGGCAGCTCCCCCTCGGCAGGATCACCCCGTAAAAATGGAAGCCCAGTACGCCCAGGACACCCAGAACCAAATAGGCGCCCAGAATCCGGAACACCTCCGGCGTGCTGACAAACACCCAAATACTGTTATACAGCCGGAACAGCACGAATACCGCTACGGTAATCGCGCACCAGGGAATGACATAGTGCCCGAAGTTTTCCAGGAATCTGGTGGGAATGTCCGCAAAAACAAAGTCAAACCGCATCCAAAGGCCAAAGAAAAAAGAGGCAATGGTTGCGAGAATATCCATCAGCACGATCAGGGTCACCTTCGCGACTGCCGATGTATTGGGGCTGCCCCATTTAATGGATTTCATTGTGCTCACATCCAGCTTTCTAAAGTAGAATCCCCGGAAGCCCAGCCGCATTCCGCTCCGATTCTCAGTTATTCGTCCGCATAACTTGGTTTATTATATCATACTCTGTCACATACGGCAAGGGAAAGTTTTGCATTCCAAAAAGAGAAGCCTGCCGGCCCCGGGTGGGGCGGCAGGCTTTCGGATTCCGGTGTATCGGACTTTTGGATTATGTCACGGAGGAGTCATTCGTTTCGGGCTGCGAACCCTGGGCGGATTTCCGCTTCCTGCGGACTCCCCAGATGACCGCCGCAATCAGTCCGGCGCAGCCAGCAATTCCGGCGGCAAAATACCACCAGGGCAGCTCCTGCTCCGGCGCCAGTGCCACGGCCACCGCGTCATCTCCCTCTTCCAGGGCGAATACCAGATAGCTTTTGTCCACGCTGCAGGGCACAGCGCTCCAGGCACCCTCCGCTCCGCGCACGTACACCTCCAGCCGTTCCGGGTCCTGGCCCTCCGGCATCCGGTATCTGCCCCTGGTCACGCAGCCGTTTTCCGGGCCGGAAAAACTCCGGCTCTCCAGCAGCGTCCGGTCCTGGGGCAGCTCCACGGGTTCCTCCGGCTCCTGAAGCTCCGGCACCCAGTCCGTTGGGAAGGAACCCTCCAGCAGCATCAGGGGTTTGCCGTCCCGGAGCTCCCCGGATTCCACCGTGGTGAGATTGAAGGTATACTCCGCCCGGATAACCTGGTCGAAGAACACATCCTCCAGGCCCTTCGTACCCACGTCAGGCCAGGAGCCCACCGCGCCATCCTTTTCCGGCAGCGCGGGGATATGCTCCGGGGAAAGGGTCTCCCCTGCCCGGATGCGTCGGACGCTCTCGGTTCCATCCTCCCGGACGAAGGTCACCTTCACCCACCGGAAGTCCTCCGGAACGCCCTCCAGGTCAAAAAAGGCTTCCAGCTCTGCCGGCTGAGCAGCCCCGTCATAGCTGATGCCGTCAACACCGCCGTAATCCCGGGAGGTAACCAGGTAGTAGTTTCCCCGCAGGGGATCCTTCTCCTCTTCTTCCACCTCTGCGGCGTCCTGGCAGCCCAGGATTCCGCCGGTCCGCTCACAGTCCGTCAGAATGCTCACCATACTGCGGCAGTCCGAGACAATCCCGGCGCTTCCCGCGATGCCGCCCACATATTCCTTGCCGTCCAGCAAGCATTTTGCGCTGCACTGGCGGATATAGCCCGCGCCCCGCCCCGTGATGCCGCCGATGTATTCGGCCTGCGCTTCGGGCAGGTCGCCGGTGTTGACACACTGCTTCACAAGGCCCATGGTCTGCCAGCCCACGATACCGCCGCCGTTCAGCTTCTTGGCGGTAACGGTTCCCGAATTGGAGCAGGACAGCACCACGGCCCGAACCTCGCTTTGAAAGTTCAGGGATTCCTCGCCCACCACGTTCCAATCCTCCAGAAGGTCCATATCGTTCTCCGGAGCCATGGCGCCGATGACGCCGCCCACGTTCCGGTCCGCCAGTACATTTCCGGTATTCGTGCAGCGCTCCACCTTGCCCAGCAGAAGCTCCGGCATATCCTCATCGGATACATCCACGATGGTGCCGCCCATATGCTCCGAAGCCCGCGAAATGGTTTCCCCCATGGCGCTCATCTGGCTTTGGACGGCGCGCATATCCCGGGAGAGGCCGGAAACCGTACTCCCGGCGGCCCCAGCAATGTTCCGGATGGTTCCGGACATGGCATTCAGGGAGGCATTCAGCGCGTTCTGCGCCGCGGCAATGGCATCCGCATCGGGAAGGCCCGGATTCTCCTCGCTGGGCAGCAGCGACTCCAGGGCGGAGGCCGCCGACTCCGTCTGATCCCGCAGAACCTCCAGCTGCCCGTAAATGCTTCCGGCATTGCTCTGGGCATTCCCGGAGGCCCGGCTTACCAGGACGGAGAGGGTGTTCAGCTGCTCCTGCAGAATCTGCAGCGTGTCCTCCACATAAAACATGGTGGATGTAGGCTCCATCTGTCCCACGATGCCGCCCACCTCCTTGCGGCCGAATACGTCCGCCGTATTCGTGCAGTCCGCGAGGTAGCCGGACTGGGTCCCCGCGATACCGCCGATGTTGTAGCCCATCTGCCGGTAGCCCACGGTTTCCTCGTTTTTACAGCTGCGGATGACTCCTGTGCTGATTCCGGCGATGCCGCCGATGTCCGTCACTGTATCGGAGGACTCCGAATTGCGGATGGAGTCCAGGGTGATGTCAGACAGCTCCACGGTGTTCTGCTGGGCGGTGGTGTTGATGCCCGCCCGGTTTTGGCACCGGCGGATGACGCCCACGTTCTCTCCGGCAATGCCGCCCACAAAATGGTCGCCCTGGATGATTCCTTCCGACAGGCAGTCCTCAATAGTTCCGGTAACCGTGTTTCTTCCCGCGATGCCGCCCACATAGCTGCCTCCGGAAAGTGTGCCCCGGAAGGTGCATCCGGAGATGGTTCCTCTGTTATTTCCGGCGATGCCGCCCACCTCCGCCCGGCTGCCGCTGGGCTGAATCTGGGCCTCCACAGTCAGGTTCCACACCTGGGCGGATTGCGTCAGGTACCGGAACAGGCCCTTAGCAGAGCCTTCGGCGGTAATCTGAAAGCCCCGGATGGTATGCCCGTTCCCGTCAAAAGTGCCGGCGAAAATGGGCACCCCCTCAAACTCCGCTCCCTCCAGGTCCAGGTCCGAGCGCAATGTCACCTTCAGCTTCTCGCTGTAGCTGTCCAGGCGGCATTTCTCGGCGAATCTCAGGAAATCCTTGACAGAGGAGATGTAGATTTCCGCTTCGTATTCCTGTTCTTCCTCCTCCTGGGCGCAGACCGGAAGCGCCAGCGACATCAGGAACACAGCGCACAGCAGTACGCACAAAACCCGCTTATTCATCTGCGTCGCCTCCTTCCAGGACTTCTCCGCCCGTGGAAACCATGGCGTCGACCTTCCCGTGGACCACGCCGTCCACGCTGGCATCCACCGTACCGCAGACATATCCGCGGATGTGTCCCCGGACGCGAACCAAGCCCTCCGCCTTGCGCACCACAGGCTCCGCCACCTTGATCTTGAAGCTGGTGCGGTTGATAATGGAGTCTCCCAGAACCAGCACCGAGGGAAGCACAAAGAGCACCAGCGCCATGGAAATCACCGTTCCTCTTCCGATGCAGTTGCCCATGGTACATACAACGGGCTGAGCGGTCAGGTTTCCGATCAGGAAGCCCGCCGAGGCCATAATCGTGCCCGATGTAAACACCGTGGGGAACGCCGCATTCAGAGCCTGGATAATCGCCTGCTTGTGAGGCATCTTCCGTTTCTCCTCCTGGTAATGGCTGGAGATCACAATGGCGTAGTCGATGTTGGCGCCCATCTGGATTGCCTGGACGATCAGATAGCCCAGGAAATACAGAGGCGTTCCCGTAAGGGTCGGGAAGGAGAAATTGATCCAGATACTGCCCTGAATCACGACAATCAGCAGCACCGGAAGTCCCGCCGACTGGAAGGTGAACAGCAGCACCACAATCACGAAGAAGCCGGACAGCACGGAAATCAGCAGATTGTCCGTTTCAAAGGAGGCCGCCAGGTCCCGGGAGCTGGTGGAGTTGCCCACAAGATAGAAGTCCCCATCGTAATACTTTCCGATGATCTCGTGCATCCGGTCAAGGAAGGCAAAGGCCTCGTCGCTCTCATCCGCCAGATTCAGCGTCACCACGACCCGGCAGTACCGGTCGTTCTGAAGCTGGGACTGGGCCAGCTCCAGCTGGGAAAACAGCAGATCGAGCATCTGCTGATCGTCGCCGCTGAGACTGATGTTGTGGGCCTCCAGCTGGTCCTTCAGGAAGATGAACATATCAAAAAGAGGTATCTCATACTCCTCCAGGCCGCTGAGGATGCTGCCGACCTGGTTATGCTCCGCAGCATAGGCGGCATAGAGCAGTTGGATCACCTCATAGTCCATCCCAACCAGCTCCGAAAACTCCCTGGGATTCAGGGAGTCCGTCAGTGTGTAGCCGTCCATAGCCTCCGTGGCGGACAGGCCCATGACGGACTTTACCTCGGGGCACTCCTTCAGTTCCCCGATGACCGCCTTTTCCGCCTCGTAATTTCCGGAGGGCAGCACCACAGCCACCATATTGTTGACGCCGAAGGTATCCTTGATTTTGAAATAGGCCGTCTGCCGCTCCGTCATTTTCGAGGTCTGCAGGTCATAATAGCTGTAGGAATAGGGACACCGGTTGGAGAGAATGAAAGCCCCCACCAGCACCAGAAGGAACAGAGGCGGCACCACCCGGCGGGTCTTTACGGCGAATTTTCCCACAAGGCTGATGTTGGGAAGCAGCTTCCTGTGGCGTGTCTTGTCAATCAGGGGGCTGAACAGCACCAGAAGCCCCGGCATCAGTGTGAACACGGACAGCAGGCTCAGCATAATCGCCTTGATGAGCACCATGGCCATATCCTGTCCAATTGTGAATTTCATAAAGGCCAGGGCTGCCAGACCGCTGACCGTGGTCAGCGACGAGGCGCTGATTTCTGGGATGGCCTTGCTCAGGGCATCCACCGCCGCGTCCCGGGCATTCTTGGTTTCGTGCTCGTCGGAGAACCGGTGGCACAGGATGATGGCGTAGTCAATGGCCAGAGCCAGCTGCAGCACCACGGCGATGGAATCGGAGATGAAGCTGATCTTGCCGCAGAGGAAATTGGTGCCCATATTCAGCAAAGCCGCGGCGCCGAAGGTCATCAGCAGCACCGGAACCTCCATGTAGGCCCGGCTGGTCATCACCAGCACCGCAATGATAATGATCACCGCCACAATCAGGATGGTGGTCATTTCCTGCTGAAGCATGGCGTTCTCGTCATAGCCCACCGTGGAATAGATGGAGGCATCATAGTCCGCCAGCAGCTCCTCGATTTCCGCCTGGGCCTGTTCGCTGAGAGGGTCCGTGGACTCGCCGCTGAAGGTGATGTCATAAAGGGCGGAGGCATCCCGGTAATGATCCTGGGTATCGTCAAAGGTCACCATGCTCAGACCCTCGATGCCGGCCAGGTCCTCCGCCAGCGTCCGGGCCGTTTCCAGGGAGATGTTGGATACCATAATCTGGGCAGAACCGTTGCTGGAGAAATTCTCGTTCATCGCCACCAGTCCCTGACGGGTCTCCGTATCCTCAGGAAGGTATACGGTCACATCATTCTCAACGTCTACCCAGTTCATGGAGACCATGCAGAAAATAAAGGCAAATATGTACAGAAGGAAAATCAGATTCCGCTTGTCCACAATAAACGCGGCAAGCCTGTCAATAAAACTGTCGGATTTGATGCTGTTCATAGTCCACTCCTGTCGGTATGTAGGAATCACACCGCAAAGCATATTTCGCCGCCGTGTCAAACGGGCAGAGTTATACCTCTATTTTAAAACATTGGCCAGGGAATGCAATGGATAAACGTGACGAAACTGTAAATTTACTGTAAAGAGCCGGAAAGGGGGAAACGCGGTGCGAAGAGACTTTGCACCGCCGTTCGGAAAATTGTTGTTTACGCGTGTGCGCTCGAAAAATACTGTCATTGCGAGCCAGTGCGCACACTGGCGTGGCAATCCCCCGGTTAGAGGGGAATTGTACCGAAAAGTGCCCGAAAAATGGAAGTCGTTGCGATTTTTGGTGGTAATCGTTTCCTGGTTCCGTTCAACCGGGGGATTGCCACACCAGTCTGCGGACTGGTTCGCAATGACAGGAAATTTGAAACATGTAGTATAAACAACAATTTATCAGGAAGCTGTGTTAAGCGGGGATGTACGTCTATTATACCAGCCGCCGGGCCTGGAAGCAAGCTTGCGTTTGGATGAAAAACACCGCAAGAACCCTGAGCGTGTTCTTGCGGTGTGTTGATTTACAGGCAGCCGCGGACAATGGCATCCATTTGATCCATCTTACGCAGCATATCCTTTGCCAGAGCAATCTGGCAGCGGGTCCTGACCAGATTATGCTCGGGATACAGGATTTTGAAATAGGGGTCCCCCTGGATGTAATCGTCCAGGAACCGGACAGCCAGCTCCGCCGTCAGGCAGAAGCAGCTCATGCCCAGTGTCCGGATTTCATTTTCCGTCAGCGTTCCGGCGGTCTGGGACAGGAAGCCCTGGGCGAAGGCCCGGAACACCTCCAGGTCCACCCCGGCCCTGTCATACTCCGGGCAGTCCTCCTCCACAAAGTTGGCAGCGAACCGGATGGCATCCCCGAAGTCGTGGCCGATAAGGCCGGGCATCACCGTATCCAGATCGATGACCACAAGGGCGGAATTGTCCCTGGAATCGAACAGGACGTTGTTGATCTTGGTATCGTTATGGGTCACCCGCAGGGGAAGCTCCCCCCGGGAGAGCATATCGGACAGGGTACAGGCCAAATCCTGAACCTCCATCAGATACTCTAATTCCTCCCGGACCTGGTCCAGGCGTCCCGCGGCATTCGCCTCCACCGCTTTTGCCAGTTTTTCATAACGCTGGCGGGTGTTATGGAAGCCGGGAATGGTTTCGTGAAGCAGCTGGATGTCAAAATCCGCCAGCTGCATCTGGAATTCGCCGAAGGCCTTGCCCGCGTTGCGCAAAACAAACGGGTCCTTCACGGCGTTATAGGTGACGGAGTCAATGTAATTGGTCATCCGCCAGAAATTATCTCCATCAATCAGGTAGGTTTTCCGGTCATAGGTATGATGAAAATGCAGTGCGGTCTTTCCCGGGCACTTTGCACGGATGTGCTCCGTGACCTTGTCGATGTTTTCCATCAGTCCAACCGGCTCCCGGAAAGCATAGGTGTTGACGTTCTGCACCAGGAAGGATTTGGGACTTCCGTCCTTCAGCAGAAAATTCACTTTGTAGGTCCGGTTCACGTTGCCCATCTGAACCGTTTCATAACCCACATAGGTATCCTGTATTTTGAATTGTCTGCAAACTTCCTGTAATTTCTCGTTTAAATCCACACAAACCGATCCTTCCATCCCAGTTTCTCCGCAGCGGCGGACACATTTGCAGATTATACACCATTCGGAATCGTCTGTCAAGGAAGCCTATGGAAACAGCCTTCCCGATTATTTCAGCGTTCCGGGAAACAGCGCGTCAATGGCCGCCCGGGCGGCTTCCTGTTCGGCCCGCTTCTTGCTGGTGCCGAAACCGGCGCCAACCACCGTGCCGTTGAGGCTGACCTCCACGTCAAACCGTTTGTCGTGATCCGGGCCGGATTCCCCGATCAGCTCATAGGTCAAAACCTGGTTCTTTTTCTGCTGCACCAGCTCCTGAAGCAAGGTTTTATAGTCCACGTTGTGGAGCCTGGACACGGGCACCTTCACCAGGATAAATCTGCGCACAATGCCCAGGGCCGCATTGAGCCCTCCGTCCAGGAAACAGGCGGCGATCACCGACTCCATGGCATCCGCCAGAATGGAATCCCGGCATCTTCCCCCCAGACGTTCCTCGCCGTGGCCCAGCAGCAGATGATCCCCCAGGCCGATGCCGTTGGCCACATCCGCCAGGGTTTTCTCGCAGACCATATCCGCCCGCATCCGGGTCAGTTCCCCCTCGGGACGGTCCGGGAAACTGCGGTACAGGTAGTCCGCCACCAGCATTCCCAGCACGCTGTCCCCCAGAAACTCCAGCCGCTCATTGCTGAGCAGGCTGTTGTGCCAGCGCTCGTTGGCATAGGAGGAGTGGGTCAGAGCGTTCTGAAGCAGGGTGATGTTGGAGAACCGGTAGCCCAGGGCCGTTTCCAGATCCTTAATCATGTACGTTCTCCTTTTCCGGAGCCAGCTTCTGCAGGGCCTTTTCCAGCTCCGCGGTGAAATCCGCCTGGGCAGCGTCCGCCGCCTGCTTCAGGGCGTTGCGGAAGGCCAGGGCATCGGAGGAACCGTGGGCCTTGATCACCGGCTTGCGGATACCCAGGAACTGGGTGCCCCCGATGGTGCGGTAGTCCATAAGGCCCTTGATCTTGTTGACCTCACTCCTGCACAGCAGACCGCCCACCTTGGTGAGCAGGTTCTTGTAGAACATTTTTTTCATCAGGCTGCCCATGAACATAGCGGTGCCCTCAATGGTCTTAAGCAAAACGTTTCCGGAGAAGCCGTCGCAGACCACCACATCCACGGCTCCCAGGGGCACGTCCCGGGCCTCCACGTTGCCCACAAAGTTCAGGAGCCCCTGCTCCGAGGCGGATTTGAGGAGGGCATAGGCATCCTTCTGCAAAGCTGTCCCTTTGCTGTCCTCGGTTCCGATGTTCAGCAGGCCTACCTTGGGGTTTTCCACCCCCAGCTGCCGGCTGGCAAAGGCGGAGCCCACCAGGCCGAACTGGAGCAAAAACTCCGGGGTACACTCAGCGTTGGCGCCGCAGTCCACGATGACGGTCTTGCCCCCCGCCTTATTGGGTACAGCGGGGCCCATGGCCGCCCGGCGGATTCCTTTGATCCGCTTGACCAGCAGGGTGGCCCCGGTGAGCAGCGCTCCGGTGGAGCCCGCGGACACAAAGGCGTCCCCCTGGCCCTGGGCCAGCATTTTCAGGCCCACCACCATGGAGGAATTCTTCCGCTTATGAATCACGGAGCCGGGATCGTCGTGCATATCCACCACATCGTCGGCGTTGGCGATCTCCACGCCCTCGGGGAGATCGGAAATGCCGTGCTTGCCCAGCACCTCCAGGATTTCCTCCCCCCGGCCAACCAGGGTGATCTCCATGCCGTATGCCTTGGCCGCCTCCAGCGCGCCCAGTACGGGGGCCTCGGGGGCGAGGTCTCCGCCCATAGCGTCCAGAATAATCCTCATTGTGCCACCTCTTTCTTTAGATCCCTGCGGCAGCCAGTCCGTCGATGATTTCCAGGGAACGGTTGGCGATTGCCAGATTTTTTTCTGCTTTTTTACGAATCCGCTTCTCCAGCGGAGCAATGATGCTGAAATTCACATTCATGGGCTGGAAGTTCTCCACAGTCCGGTCACTGACGTACAGCCCCAGGGCGCCGATGGCGGTTTCCCTGGGGAAATCAGGAGGTTCCTTCCCAGAGAGCCTTGCCGCCATGGCCACGGCGGCCAAAAAGCCCGAGGCGGTGGATTCCACATACCCCTCCACCCCGGTCATCTGCCCGGCAAAAGCCACCATGGGGTCCCGGCGGTCGGCATAGAACCGGTCCAGCAGCTTGGGACTCTGGAGGAAGGTATTGCGGTGCATCACCCCGTAGCGGACGAACTCCGCCTCCCGCAGGGCGGGAATCATGGAGAAAACCCGCTTCTGCTCCCCGAATTTCAGGTGAGTCTGGAAGCCAACCATGTTGAATACCGTTTTTTCCGCGTTGTCCTGCCGCAGCTGCACCACGGCATAGGGCTCTCCCCCGGTTCTGGGGTCCCGGAGCCCCACGGGCTTCAGGGGCCCAAAGCGCAGGGTTTCGAAGCCTCTGCGGGCCATGACCTCCACGGGCATACACCCCTCAAATACATTGGCATCCTCAAAGCCGTGGACCTCCGCCTCCTGGGCGGCACACAGCTCCCGGACAAAAGCCTCGTATTCCTCCCGGCTCAGGGCGCAGTTGATATAATCCGGGGTCCCCCGGTCATACCGCGACTGCCACCAGGCCAGATTCATGTCTATGGACTCCGCCGTCACCAGAGGCGCGGCAGCGTCAAAGAAATGGAGGTAATCCTGACCGAAGTATTCCCCGATGGCATTGGACATGGGCTCCGAGGTCAGGGGTCCCGTGGCCACGATCACCGGCCCCTGGGGAACGGCGGTCACCTCTTCGGACGCCACGGTGATGCCCCGATGGCTGCGGATTTTCTCCGTCACCATCCGCGAAAAGCCTCCCCGGTCCACCGCGAGACATCCACCCGCTTCCACACGGGTGGCGTCCGCGCACTGTAGGATCAGGCTGCCGCAGCGGCGCAGCTCCTCCTTGAGCAGGCCCACCGCGTTCTCCAGCCGGTCCCCCCGCAGGGAGTTGGAGCAAACCAACTCCGCAAAATCTTCGGAATGGTGGGCGGGAGTCATTTTCCGGGGCTTCATTTCATAGAGCGTGACCGCAAAGCCCCGCTGGGCCAGCTGCCACGCGGCCTCGGAGCCTGCCAGCCCCGCGCCGATTACCTTTACCTCCATGGTTCAGCCCTCCCCGGACTTCTTCGCTGTCTTTTTCGCCGCTGTCCTTTTGGCTGCGGTTTTCTTTGCTGCCGGCTTCTTCGCGGCGGTCTTTTTCCCGGCTGCTTTCTCCCCGGCGGCGGATTTCACGCTTTGCCCGGCGGGCTCTCCGGCGGGTTCCCCCTCCGCGCCCTCTTGGGTGGTCTTTTTCTTATAGTAGCCCCGCCGGTCCTCCGGAAGGAACCGGGAGCAGTGTTCGTTGACGCAGAAGGGCTTCATTCTGCCCTTGCCGGACCTTTTGAACAGGGTCTGCCCGCACTCCGGGCAGTCCTCCGCTGTGGGCACATCCCAGGTCATAAAGCCGCACTCCGCGCCCTTTTCACAGGCATAGTAGGCATAGCCCCGCTTGGATTTGCGTTTCAGCATCCCGCTGCCGCACTTGGGGCACCGGCCGGGCATCCGCTCCACCAGAGGCTTGGTATTCTTGCACTCCGGGAAACCGGGACAGGCCAGAAACTTTCCGAACCGGCCCATTTTGATGACCATTTTCCGTCCGCACAGCTCGCAGATTTCGTCGGTCTCCTCCTCGGGAACCTTCAGCCGGACGCCCTCCAGAGCCTCCTCGGCGTCCTTCAGCTCCTGGCTGAAGCCCTTGTAGAAATCGGCAAGCAAATCCTTCCAGTGCTGCTTGCCCTCCTCCACCGCGTCCAGGCGGGACTCCATGTTGGCGGTGAATTCCACATCGATAATGTCGTTGAACCGCTCCACCATCAGTCCCGTCACGATCTCGCCCAGGGGCGTGGGGGATAGCCGCTTGTCCTGCTTCTCCACGTATTCCCGGTCCTCAATGGTGGAAATCGTGGCAGCATAGGTGGAGGGCCGGCCCACGCCCTTCTCCTCCATGGCCTTTACCAGGGTGGCTTCGGTGTAGCGGGCCGGGGGCTGGGTGAAATGCTGCTCCTTGTCGATCTTGGAGGACGGCGCCTTTTCCCCCACCTGCAGGTCCGGCAGCGGGGAGCCCACTGCCTCCGCCTCATCGTCCCGGCCCTCTTCATAGACCGCGATGAATCCGGCAAAGCGCATACTCTGGTGGCTGGAACGGAACCGGTGGCCCCCGCATTCCGTATCGATGGATACGGTGTCAAATACGGCGTTCGCCATCTGGGAGGCCAGGAACCGGCTCCAGATCAGCTTGTAGAGCTTATACTGGTCCGGTGTCAGGCTGTGGCGGATGGCATCCGGGTCCAGCTCCACATGGGTGGGCCGGATGGCCTCGTGGGCATCCTGAGCGCCGGCCTTGGTCTTGTACACATGGAATTTTCCGTAATAGTAGCTGTCGCCATAGCGGGCCCGGATGAAATCCGCCGCGGCAGCCATGGCCTCGTCGGACAGGCGCAGGGAATCGGTACGCATATAGGTAATGAGGCCCAGGGTACCCTCACCCTCCACGTCCACGCCCTCGTAAAGCTGCTGGGCCACCATCATGGTTTTCTTGGGGGTCATGTTCAGCTTCCGGGAAGCCTCCTGCTGTAAGGTGGAGGTGGTGAAGGGAGGCGCGGAGGAGCGCTTTTTCTCCGCCTTCTTCACATTGGTGACGGTAAATTCCTTACCGGTAATGTCGTCAATCACCGCCTGGGTTTCCGCCTGGTTTGCCAGTTCCCGCTTCTTGTCCTCACCGTAGTAGTGGGCGACGAAGCTGCCGGGCTTCCCCAGCCGGTTTAGGGTAACGTCCAGCGACCAGTATTCCCTGGGCTGGAAGGCCCGGATTTCATTTTCCCGGTCCACCACCATCCGGGTGGCAACGCTCTGCACCCGTCCGGCGGACAGTCCCCGGCGGACCTTCTTCCACAGCAGCGGCGACAGCTCATAGCCCACGATCCGGTCCAGAATCCGCCGGGCCTGCTGGGCGTCCACCAGATTGTAGTCGATGTCCCGGGGATGGGCGATGGAATCCTGCACCACCTTTTTGGTAATCTCGTTGAAGGTCACCCGGTGGGTTTTCTCATCGGGCAGGTTCAGCAGCTCCTTCAGGTGCCAGGAAATGGCCTCTCCCTCCCGGTCAGGGTCGGTGGCGAGGTAGACGGTGTCGGCCTGGGAGGCCGCTTTTTTCAGTTCTTTAATCAGCTCTTCCTTCCCCCGGACCGGCTGGTACTGGGGGGTGAAGTCGTGCTCCAGGTCCACCCCCATCTTGCTTTTGGGCAGGTCTCGCAGGTGGCCCATGCTGGCCTTCACCGTGTAGTCACTGCCCAGGTATTTTCCGATGGTCTTTGCCTTGGAGGGCGACTCCACGATGACCAGATTGTGATTTCCCATGCTATTTCTCCGTTTCGGTTAATTCAACATCATCCACAAGCCTCGGCCCGGCCTTCAGGGCGTCCGCGATCAGTTTTTCATCGGCGGTGAGCTTCGGCTTCTGTTTGTTTACGTCACTATAAAGCCCTGAGGGCTCCTTGTCAATGTCTTTTTTGTCGGTTTCCCCTGGAACCGGCGGAGCAGGAACCGGCGAAGCCGCCTGCTGAGCCACTTTGACAGGGGCACTTTCCCTCCGGGAGCCCCCGGCGCCGCCCGGCATTTCCGACATATCCTTGCGGATGTGGTCCGGGAACCGGGCGGCGTACTCGCTGACCACATCCCACCCGCAGCTTACGGGGGTGGCGCCCTCCCGCAGCAGCCGGTAGCTGCCCTCGAAGCCGGGCACATCCACGTTTCCGGGAACCACGAATACGTCCCTTCCCTGTTCCCCCGCCTCCCGCGCGGTGATCAGGGAACCGCTGATCTTGGGAGCCTCCACCACAAGAACTCCGCAGCTGAGGCCGCTGATGATTCGGTTCCTCCTGGGAAAGTTCCATTTATACGGGGGCGTTCCGGGCATAAACTCACTGAGGATGCAGCCGTACCGCTCCGTGTCCTCAAAGAGGGCCCGGTTGGATTTGGGGTAAACCTGCTCCGCGCCGCAGCCCAGCACCCCGATCACAGTCCCGTCTCCGGCCAACGCACCCCGCATGGCCATGGCGTCAATACCGGAGGCCAGCCCGGAGACCACCGTCGCGCCGCAGCGGGCGATCTGGAAGCCCATCTTCCTGGCCACGTTCAGACCGTAAGCCGATGCCTTGCGGGTGCCCACGATTCCGATGACGGGAAGCTGATCCACCGGAGGCAGGGTCCCTTTGCAATAGAGTACCATAGGCGGATCGGGAATATTCTTTAGTCTCTGGGGATATTCCTTCTGACCGAAGGTCAGAATGTCGATTTCCTCCCTGGCACAGCGTTCCAGAATCTGCTCCGCCTGGGTCAGGTCCCGGCTGCTCAGGGCCTTGCGAACAAGACCCTCCAGCTCCTCGGGGATGTCCTTTCTTCCTTCCGCGAAGAAAATCTCCTCAGGATCACAAAAATGCTCCAAAAGCCTGGCCCTTTCCCCATCGTTCAATTCCGGGTGATGTGCGAACCAAATCCAATACAGGCGCATATTCGTCATCCTCTCTCTATGCTCTGTTTTACTCAGTGGGAAATACGCCTCAAGTTTTCTGTCATTGCGAACCAGCGCGCACGCTGGTGTGGCAATCCCCCGGTTGAATGGAACCAAGTAACGATTACCACCAAAAATCGGAGAGGCTCCCACTCTTCCGTGAACTTTTCGGTACATTTTCCCTCTAACCAGGGGATTGCCACGCCAGTGTGCGCACTGGCTCGCAATGACAGCGTTTATTCGCCAAACACCAATTTACCGCCCCGCACTTTCGGCCTTCCTTCTGCTGTTCATCCTCTCGCCATTTCCCACATCACAATGGTTGCCGCCACTGCCGCGTTCAGGGATTCGCAGTGGGGGTTCATGGGAATGATCAGTTCCGCGTCCGCGGCCCGGAGAATCTCCTGCCGCACACCCTGGCCTTCGCTTCCGATGACCACCGCCATGGTTCCCAACGCTGAGCGCCGGATGTCCCCTGCCCGCGCACTCAGCGCCGTGACACCGATGGGGATTCCTTTTTCCCGGCAGGCGGAACAGACCTGTTCCCAGGAGGTGCGGACCACCTCCCGGCGGAACACCGCGCCCATGCTGGAGCGAACCACCTTATGGCTGAAGGGGTCCGCGCAGCCCTCCAAAAGGGCCACGGGAATGTCCAGGGCATCCTGAATTCCGTCCAGCAGCAGCATCCCGCCCCGGGGGGCAAAGGACCGCTCCGGGGGCAATTCACACAGAAACAGCGCCCCCTGGGGCGTGGCCATGGGGGAAACGGACTCCATCACGTCCTCGCTCACCCGAACCAGGCGCACCGAATCCGGAACCCGGGCCTGCACATCCCCGGACAGGATGACGGTTTTCAGTCCCGGGCAGTAGCGCACCGCCTCCTCCAGGAGCTTGGTGCCGTCCCCTACGAAAAGCCCCGCTTCCTCCCGGGCCTTCCGGGAGGACAGGAGCTTTCGAACCTGCTGAATCAGTGGATTCTTCCGGGAGGTGATGTACTCCCCGGTCATAGCTTCTGCACCGTCTCCAGGGCGAAGTTATCCCCCAGCACCACCATAATGTCCCCTTCCCGGATTTGATAATCCGCCGCAGGAGAAACGTTGGTCTTTTTGCCGCTTTCCACGGCAATGATGTTCACGCCCAATTTTGCCCGAACATTCAGTTCCTTCAGGGTCTTGCCGATCCAGCTGGCGGGGGCGGGAATATCCAGGATCCCGTACTCCTCGGAAAGCTCGATGTAGTCCAGCACATTGTGGCGCACCAGGCTTCTGGCGAAGCGCTTGGCGTGCTCCTGCTCGGGAATCAGCACCCGGTTGGCCCCCAGCCGCTCCAGCACCCGGCGGTGGGTCTCGTCGTGGGCCTTGCACACGATCTGGGATACACCCAGCTCTTGCAGATTCATCACCGTCAGCACGGAAGCCGCCAGATCGTCGCCAATGGCCACAATGGCGCAGTCAAAGTTTCTGGCCCCCAGGGCTTTCAGGACCTCTTTATCCTGGCCGTCACCGACTACGGCGTGGGTCACATCATTGGCAATTTGCTGCACCAGTTCCGGGCGCACATCCATTGCCAGTACCTCGGCCCCCAGGGCGCACAGCTCCCGGGCCAGTGCCTCGCCAAACAGGCCCAGGCCGATAACCATGTAAGATTTCATAAGCTCCTCCTCATTATCCGATCAGCAGGCTGGTTTCCGCGTACTGGAACCGCTCCTGGGCCCGGTCTCCCATAAGGAAGCCCAGGCTGATGGTCAGCACGCCCACCCTGCCGAAATACATATATACAATAATCAAAAGCTGCGCGGGAATGCTGAGGCTCCCCGTAGCCCCGGCGGACAGCCCCACGGTTCCCAGCGCGGACACCGCCTCAAACAGAGCATCGGTAAAGCCGATGGGGGAAGTGGCGCTGATAAACACACCGCCGAACACGGCCAGCGCAATCATCAGCATGGCAATGGTCATGGCGTCCAGCACCTGGCTCTGGGGTACGGTTCTGCTGTAAACGCACACGCTGCTCCTGCCCCGGGCCCTGGACCAGGCAAACAGCACCAGCACGACGAAGGTCACGGTTTTCAGGCCGCCCGCCGTGGAGCCGGAGGAGCCGCCGATCAGCATCAGCACCATGGAGAAGCCCTTCCCTGCCCCGGTCAGCTTTCCCTGATCGATGGCCGCGAACCCGGCGGTGCGCAGCGTCACAGACTGAAACAGGCCGTTCAGCAGCTTTTCCCACCAGCTCATAGTCCCAAGGGTGTCGGGATTGTTCCACTCCAGCAGGCAGATCACCACCCACCCTGTTAAGATCAGCGCCAGGGTCGCCACCAGCACCAGCCGGACATACACACTGAACTTCCGGAAGCGCTTTCTTTCCATAATCTCCTGCCAGACCAGGAAGCCCAGGCCGCCCACCACGATCAGGGCGCACAGGGTCAGAAGCACAATGGGATCGGACTGGAAGGGGATCATGCTCTGGCCCGGGCCGAGGGAGCCCAGGATGTCAAAGCCAGCGTTGCAGAAGGCGGAAACGGAATGAAACACCCCCCATTTCAGCGCGGTCACAAAGCCGTACTCCGGCCAGAACCGGGCGGTCAGGATCAGGGCGCCGGCGGCCTCGATGGAAAGGCTCCCGATCAGCACGGTTTTCTGAATCCGCACCACGCCCTCCATATCGTTGAGGCTCAGGGCCTGGGCCATCACCATACGCTGCTTCAGGCCGATGCGTTTGCGCAGGACAAAGACCACCAGCGTGGCGGCGGACATGAAACCCAGGCCGCCGATCTCAATCAGACCCAGAATCACCGCCTGGCCGAAGCCGCTCCACTGGGTCCAGGTATCATACAGTACCAGCCCCGTGACGCAGGTGGCGGAGGTGGCAGTGAACAGAGCGGGCCGGAATCCGCAGGATACACCGCTGCGGGATGCCGCCGGCAGGGCCAGCAGCAGCGTCCCCGCCAGAATGATTGCCGCGAAGGCCACCGCGATAATTTTTGTTGGGCTCAGCGCCTTGGACCTGCGCAGCCGGCGCGAATATAACATGGAACGGATTTTCATCCAGAAATACTCCTTCCCCATGACTCCTCCGGTTTGGGCGGACAACCCCTTTTTCCGGGTAAAATGGTTAGACGGATTCTATTATAACAATTTTCCTCACTTTTTCAACCCCCTATTCCGGGGAAGCCCCGGCAGAATGCACAAGTATTTCTTTACTTTTCCCCCGGCATATGCTATCATTGTGAAAACTTTGGGAGGGTGATTGCATGGCATACACAGAAACCTGGTCCGGAAAAATCAGCCGCAAGCTGATGAAGAAGCAGCGCATCATTGATGTGGCCGCCGGGAGAGTCCCTGCCGACCTGGTGCTGAAAAACGCCACCTACGTCAACGTATTCTCCGGGGAGCTGGAAACCCGGGACATTGCCGTAGCCGAGGGTCTGATTGTGGGCCTGGGCAGCTACGCAGGCACGGAGGAAGTGGACATGACCGGGAAAATCGTCTGCCCCGGCTTTATCGACGCCCACATTCACTTAGAATCCAGCCTGGTTTCCCCGGCGGAATTCGCCCGGGCGGTGATCCCCCACGGCACCACCACGGTCATCACCGATCCCCATGAGATCACCAACGTCATGGGGGAAGCCGGAATCGAATATATGTTGGCCGCCACCGAAGGCCTTCCTGTGGACGTGCGGTTCATGATCCCCTCCTGCGTCCCCGCTTCCCCCATGGACGAAAGCGGCGCCAATCTGGACTATCGGGACATCGACAGCTTTTTTGAGCATCCCCGGGTCCAGGGTCTGGCGGAGATGATGAACTTCCCGGGAATCATTTCCGCGGACTCTGAGGCGGTAGCGAAAATCGTGGCCTCCCAGGCCCACCATAAAAAAATAGACGGCCATGCCCCGGGCCTCCGGGGAAATGACCTGAACGCCTATATCTCCGCCGGTGTCTACTCCGACCATGAATGCGCCGATATGGAGGACGCTTTGGAGAAGCTCCGCCTGGGCCAGTTCATCATGATCCGGGAGGGCACCGCAGCAAAGAATCTGGAAGCGCTGATGCCCCTGATCCTGTCGGAAAAGTATTATGACCGGTGTATGTTCTGCACCGACGACAAGCACCCCAGTGACCTGTTGGAGAAGGGCCACATCGACTATATCTGCCGGGAGGCCGTCCGCATGGGCGCCGACCCCATCCGCACCGTTCAGGTGGCCTGCCTCCACGCCGCCCGGTACTTCCTGCTGAATAACCGTGGCGCCATCGCTCCCGGGTATCTGGCGGACTTTGCCATTGTGGAGGATTTGAAGGACTTCCATGTGGTCACCGTGTACAAGAAGGGTAATCTTGTCTACCAGGACGGCCTGGTGGCGGATTTCCCCCTCCCCGCCATTCCGGAGCATCTGACCCGGCTGGCCCACGATACCTTCCACCTTCCCATGCTGACCCCCGAGAGCTTCGCCGAAACCCGGCGCAAGGGCCTCATCGGCATGGTCCCGGGGCAGATCATCACACAGGACGCAGGCTATGCTGACGGCGTGGACGTGACCCGGGACATTCTGAAAATGGCCGTCATCGAGCGCCACAAAAACACCCGCCACATCGGCATCGGATATTTAACAGGCTACGGCCTGAAAGCCGGGGCCGTGGCCACCAGCGTGTCCCACGACAGCCACAACATTATCTGCGTGGGGGAAAACGACGGGGATATGGCCTTCGCTGCAAACCGCATCGCTCAGAATAAGGGCGGCATTGTGGTTGTCCGGGACGGAAAGATACTGGAGGAGCTCCCCCTGGAAATCGCGGGTATCATGAGTGAGCTGCCCCTGGAAACGGTAAACACCCTCCTGGAAAACGCCAAAGCAGCCGCCTATACCCTGGGAGTCTCCCGGGACATCGATCCCTTTATGACCCTTTCCTTTATGGCCCTGCCCGTCATCCCAACCCTGCGCCTGACCACCCGTGGCGTCATCGATGTGAATACCCAGCAGTATATCTAAGGAATCTCTGACAACGAAAAAAGCACGCCGAAGCGTGCTTTTTTCTTGGCGACCCGGAACGGACTCGAACCGTCGACCTCCAGCGTGACAGGCTGGCGTGCTAACCGACTGCACCACCGGGCCATATTTTTTGGAACGGGTCGTATTATATCAGACAAACCCGGATTTGTAAAGACCCAAAATGCAAACCGGGGCATTTTTTCTCAATCTGATTATTGGGTGTCATCATAAAAACGATAAATTGTTGTTTAAAGATGCGCGCTCAAAGAACGCTGTCATTGCGAGCCAGTGCGCACACTGGCGTGGCAATCCCCCGGTTAGAGGGGAAATGTACCGAAAAGTATCCGCAAAAACGGAGATTATTGCGGTTCTTGGTGGTAATCGTTACCTGGTTCCATTCAACCGGGGGATTGCCACACCAGGCTGCGGCCTGGTTCGCAATGACAGCTTCTTTTTCAGTTCTCTATAAAACCATAAACACCAGGCGACCTCTAAAAACTACTTTTTGGTGTTTTCGGCGAGAGATTTTGTTTCAACAAAAGTTTTGGAAAGTCCGGAATACTGGATGTATTACGGACTTTTCAAAACGCATTGTCGGGGCAAAAGATCCGTCCAAAAACCAAAAGGGTAGTTTTTAGAGGTGCCCACCAATTTGTCGCATTACTGACACAGCCTGATAAACACACAAGGAGGCACTTCTATGGAGTACATCGCTCACTACGATTCCCCTCTGGGGCCGCTGACCCTCTCCGCCGACGAAGCGGGGCTCACGGGCATTTCCTTTGCCGCACCCGAAAAAGTCACGGATGACAATGCCGTTCTGACCCAGGCAAAGCGCTGGCTGGACGCTTATTTCCGGGGAGAAACGCCGGACCCCGCTTCCGTTTCCCTCTCCCTGAAGGGGACCCCCTTCCAGCTTCTCATCTGGAACCGGCTGCTGGCCATCCCCTACGGGGAAAGCGTCACTTACGGGGAGCTTGCCCGGGAGGCGGCGCAGTACCTGGGAAAGCGCGCCATGTCCGCCCAGGCCATCGGCGGCGCAGTGGGCCGCAACCCCATCCCCATTCTGGTCCCCTGCCACCGGGTGTTGGGGGCCGGAAACCGCCTCACCGGCTACTCCGGCGGCCTGGACATCAAAATCCGGCTCCTGACCCACGAAGGCTGCCCCTTCCGGTGAATTGTTGTTTACAGTTTTCAAACACATTGCGTTTCCACTGTAGGGGCGGATATTATCCGCCCGAAACGTTCCGATAATTGAGCGTTTCCAATAACAGTGCGCTTTCGATACCGTCAGGTTGCGGGCGGCTGATAGCCCTACAATGAACAATTTCACTTTATCTTCTCTCCGGCTCCAGGCTGCAGGCGCGGATACGGCTGCGAAGCCAGGTCCCGCGAAGATAGGCAATCAGGAACACCGTGGATGCCAGGCCCCAGCTGATGGGGTAGGCCGCGGCAAGCATCTCAATGGTGTGCACCCGGCTCACCACCAGGAATATCCAGATCACCCGGAACACACATACGCACATGCAGGTAATCACCGTGGGCAGCACGGAATACCCGGTGCCCCGCATGGTTCCCGCGAACACCTCCACCGGCATGAACAGAATATTGAAGGGAATAATAATCATCATCACATGGGCCCCTACACGGATCACATCCGTATCCGGGGTATAAATTCCCAGAATAAACTCCCGGAAGGTCAGCTCCAGGATGCTGAGCATTCCCACCAGCGCCACACTCATGCCCATACACACCCACACGCTCTGGCGAATTCGCCTGTACTGCTGGGCGCCGAAATTCTGGCCCACGAAGGTTGTGATGGATACGCCGAAGGCGCCGGAGATCATCCAGGTAAGTGCGTCAGACTTTCCGAAGGCCGTCCAGGCCGCCACCGTCACCTCTCCGAAGGAGTTGATACCGGACTGAATCAAAAGATTCGCCAGATCAAAGGTCACAAACTGCAATCCCGCGGGAATACCGATGTACAGAAGCCTTCGGACAAGCTCCTTGTGGATTCGGATTTTCTTCACCCGCAGACCGCTTTTGAGCAGGGCGCCAACTGCCAGGGCCGCGCTGATGACCTGGGAAATCACCGTTGCGGCAGCCGCTCCCGCGATCCCCATTTTCAGCACCACCACGCAGAGCACATCCATGGCAATGTTCACAAAGCAGGCCGCAATGAGGTAAAGCATCGGTCTGCGGGAATCCCCCATGGCCCGCAGAATCCCCGCACCCATGTTGTATACCATGGAAGCAACCGCCCCGCAGAAATAAATTCGAACATAGGTGGCCGCGTCCTCCCGGCAGCTCTCCGGGGTGCGGATCAGGGCCAGAATTCGGGGGCCGAAGGCCATGCCCACCGTTGCTGTCACCAAACCCAGAACCAGGGACAGCGCTACTCCGGTATGGAGCGCCCGGTCGGTGCCCTCCCGGTCATTGGCCCCGTAATACTGGGACAGGATCACCGTTGCTCCGGTGCTGAGACCGATAAAAAACCCGTTGATCAGGTTAATCAGCGGAGACGTGGAGCCCACTGCCGCCAGCGCCTGGGTACCCACCGCCCGGCCCACGATGATGGTATCCACCGTGTTGTACATCTGCTGGAAGAAGGACCCCAGCAGAATGGGAAAGAAAAAGATCAGCAGCTGCTTCCAGATCACCCCTTGGGTGATCCCCCTTGCCGAGTCATTACGGGACATGAAACGCTTCTCCTTTCGCTGAAGGGATGAATATCAGATAGATGAATTGTTGTTTAGCGCACTAAAAAAGAAGATGTCATTGCGAACCAGGCCGCAGCCTGGTGTGGCAATCCCCCAACAATTCAGGACGGTTCGTTAGGGCGTTTGTCCATTTTTTGCACATTTCGGAATATCCAGGGGATTGCCACGCCACTCAAGCGCACTGGCTCGCAATGACAGCGTATATTTTGTAAACAACAATTTACCGAACACCGCACTTCTCGTTGTCCAATCCCCAAGAAATCCCCCGGATTTGTCATCCGGGGGTTCTCATGTAAAATCCGGGCTTCACAGCACCATCAGCAGTGTGCCCGCGCCAATCAGCAGGCAGCCGATTACGGATTTGGTGGTAACCTTCTCATGCAGGAACACGAAGGCCAGCACCAGGGTGATGACAACGCTCAGTTTGTCCACAGGAACCACCTTGGACGCCTCCCCGATCTGCAGCGCCTTGTAATAGCACAGCCAGGAGGCCCCGGTGGCGAGACCCGACAAAATCAGGAAAATCCAGCTCTTCCGGGAAATGCTGCCAATTCCCCCCTGAGCATTGGTAAGAAACACCATTCCCCAGGCCATGGCCAGCACGATGCAGGTTCTCAGGGCCGTTGCAAGGTTGGAGTTCACCCCTTCAATTCCCACCTTGGCAAGAATGGAAGTCAACGCCGCGAATACGGCGGAAGCAAGCGCAAAAACAAGCCACATTTCCAAATTCCTCCTTTTTTCATCCACGACAGTATAGCACTTTCGCTCCCGGGCCGCAATACCCTTTCTTACAAAAACAAAAAGAATCCATGGAAAAACGAATGCCCCCTTCCCCAGGCGGATGTATGATAGATGAAAGAACGCAAACCACACAATTTTGCCCCAAGGAGGCGCCTATGTACGAGAACAATTATTCCGTTTTATCGAAGGTCTGCGAAGAGAAGGCCGTGATCCGACATGTGTCCAGGCACCGGAAAAGTGACGGTACCATGGATGTGGAGGGAAACCTTCGCATCTGGAACAACGCTATTGCCCGCTTTGACCAAATCCCCCTCTGGGAGCAGGGCGCCCCGGGCTACGATGACCGGGACCCGCTGCAGCCCCAGCCCTCTCTGATTTTCGTTCCTGCCCAGGGGGTTCCTCAGAGTGTCGGGACGGTGATCGTCGCCCACGGCGGCGGCTTTGAAACCCGAACCGGCTGCGAAGGGATGCACGTTGCCAAATGGTTTTCCGACGCCGGCTTCAACACCGCCATCCTCACCTACCGCCTGCGGCCCTACAGCAGGTTTGACGCCATGGCCGATATGCAGCGGGCCATCCGGCTCCTGCGGCACAGGAAAGAGGAGCTGGGCATTACTGACCGGGTGGCTGTGATGGGCTTCTCCGCCGGAGGAATGCTCAGCGCCAACTGCGCTACCCATTTCGACCTGGGGAATCCGGAGGCGGAGGACCTCATTGAGCGTCAGTCCTGCCGGCCGGACGCGGCGGTTCTCGGCTACGGGGCCTTTGCCTTTGCCGGACTCCCCGGAGGTTTTTTCGAAGACCCCTTCGGAAACACCACCCGGAATCCCTTTGTGGCGAACAGGGAGGAGCTGCTGTACTTTGCTCCCGAGGTGAACATCACTCGCCAGACGCCTCCCTTCTTCATCTGGCAGACCAACAGCGACGATCCCCGCCACAGCTTTACCCTGGGTCAGGCCCTCACCGCCGTTGGCATTCCCTTTGAAATGCACCTGTTCCCCCAGGGCGTTCACGGTCTGGCCCTGGCCGACGGGAACAACGACCTTTCCATGGATATCCCCCACGTCGCCCGCTGGGCCTCCCTCTGTGCGGAGTGGCTGCGGGACCAGAATATCTGAACAATCTGTTTTCCGAAAAGAGCAGCCGGTGTCCCCCAACACCGGCTGCTCTCCCGTTTGCACTTCTTCTTTCGAAAATACGGTAAATTGTTGTTTTCAGCTATATCACCGTAGTAGCTTGTTATCTCTAATGCTTTAGATCCGGAAAATATTCAACAGTGCTGTCATCCTGAGCGAAGCGGAGCGAAGTCGAAGGATCTTGGCACGAAATTGACTGCAAATGGTAACGAAATGCGTAGATCCCTCGACGCGCTGCGCTTGCTCGGGATGACAACGTTTTTGGTTTTCTTCGTCGGTTCCTAAAATTTTAGAAATAACATCCTAGTAGGGGCGGATATCATCCGCCCGTAACCTTTCGTCTACAAAAGCACTCCGTTCTATCGGAAATGCTCAAAATACGGAACCTTTCAGGCGGCTAATAGCCGCCCCTACGGCAGCAACGTAAGGTGTTCGAAAACTGTAAACAACAATTTACCTCAACTGTGTCCATATCATTTATATAATTCTATTCCCGTCCCGGTCGAAGAAGTGGAATTTCTTTTCCATGGGCGCCACCGAAAGCTCCTGGCCTCTGCGAAGGGGCCTTGCTTTTTCCGCCTCCAGCACCACGGAGAATTCCGTGTCCCCCTGTTTCAGGTGGAGCACCGATTCAGAGCCCAGGTCCTCCGCGTGGACAAGCCTTGTCCGGATACCGTCCTCCTCCAGGGAGAAATGCACCGGACGGATTCCCACCCGGAAATCCCCCAGAAGCTCCCGGGCGGAAGCCGGCAGCGGGAAGCGCTTTCCCAGCAGCAGAAACGTTCCGTCCCCCTCCCCCCGAACCGGGAACAGGTTCATGGGCGGTGCGCCCACCGTGGAAGCCACATAGCAATTGACCGGCCGGTTGTAGACCTCCGCGGCAGAGCCGTCCTGCACAATCTGCCCCTCCCTCATTACCAGAATCCGCTCTCCCAGGGAGAGGGCCTCGTTCTGGTCGTGGGTCACATAGACGAAGGTGGTCCCCAGTTCCTGGTGGAGCCGCTTCACCATTGCCCGCAGGGAGGCGCGCAGCGGGGCGTCCAGATTGCTGAAGGGCTCGTCCATCAGAAACACCTGGGGCCTGCGCACCAGAGCCCGGGCAATGGCAATCCGCTGGAGCTGTCCTCCGGAAAGCTCCGAGGGCAGCCGGTCCAGGCACTGCTCAATTTGCAGAAGACCGGCCATATGCCGGACGGTAGCCTCCAGCTCCCCACGGGGGATGTGAAGGTTTCGCAGAGGGAAGGCGATGTTGTCAAAGGCCGTCAGATGGGGATACAGGGAATAATTCTGAAACACCATGGCCACATCCCGCTGCTCCGGCGGCAGGCCGTTCATGACCTTGCCGTCAAAGCGCACCTCTCCCAGGGAGGGGTCCTCCAGCCCGGCGATCAGCCGCAGCAGGGTGGTTTTTCCACAGCCGGAGGGCCCCAACAGTACCACAAACTCCCCCGGCTGAATGCTTATATTGATTTTCTGCAGCACTACCACTCCTTCGTTGGTGGTATGGGGCATGGCCTTCTGCCTTTCGAGAAACTCCCGCTGCTTTTTCCGGCCAATCAGGCCCCGAACCTGGGTGAAGGGATAGATTTTTACGATCCCACTCAGCGCAATCTCAGCCATGGCTGTCCTCCCCGGCGGAACTGTCCAGCATTCTGTCCAGGGAAAGGGCGGAGGTTTCCTCCTCCCCCTGGGCTTCCTCCGGGGCAGCCTCCTGCTCCTGCTCCAGTCCGCTCTCCCGGATGTACTGATTCATGATTTTCTCCGTTCCGCCCCGGATCAGGTCCATATACACCGCCGGAATCACCAGCAGAAGCAGCGGGAAAAACTCAACACTCCACACGGCGGCTGCCAGGAGCAGCAGATACCACACGGAGCGAAGCAGGTGCTTGCCGGAAAAATACATGGCCAGCCGAACGATCACGGAGGTCCCGCCCTCGAACCGGGCCAGAACCGGCGGAACAAACACCAGCATGGCCGCCAGCGGAATCCCGACCAGGATGCCCGCCGCCATATAGATCGTGCCGAAAATCCCCACGGACCAGATTTTTGTCCCGGTGTAGATGCCGAAGCAGACCAGCGCGGTCAAAACGCCCAGCACAGCGGTAAGCGCCACCCCCGGACGCAGGGCATCCCGGAAGGCAGTAAAGAAATCCTTGGTCACTCCGGTGCCCCTGCCCATCACCACCCCCGCCACGCTGTGGTACAGCGCGGCGCAGGCGGGCAGAATGGTCAGCACGGGAAGGCAGCACACCACCCAATAGAAGCTGACAATCATCATGTTGGCCGCTTTCACCATCAGCCGGATCACCGGATTGTTGTATTGCATCATGCCCATGGCGCGCTCCTGTTACAGCGGTGTGGGGGCGATGGCCGTACACGCCCCGGCTTTCAGCACAGCGGTTGCATCCCAGGAAGTACGGATGGTCACATCCACAGCGCTGGGGTTGTAGATCACGGAACCGTCCACCGCGTATTCCAGCCGGCGGTAGGCATTGACATAGTCGATGATCTCCCCGTTGGTGGCAAACCAGACGGTGTCATCGTGCCCCGCCATGAATTCCGCCAGTTTCTCGATCACATCCCAGTTGCCGTCCCCGTCAAATTCGTAGGCGTGGCCCCAAACATAGAACAGCATGGGCCCGAAGGGGAAGCCCTCCACAAACGCTTTCGCCAGCTCCATGAGCTTCTCATCATTGTGATGGCAGGTGGGGTTCCACTCCAGAAAATCCTCCGGCAGCCGGAAGTCGTGGGTGGATTTCACGGTTCTGGCCCCCTGATACCCGGCCATGCGCAGCATCTGCTTCACGTCCTCGTTGAAGAAGCCAAAGGGATAGGCAAACATTTTCAGGGGCTTTCCCACGATGCCCTCCAGCGCCCGCTTGTCCTCGGTGATTTCGTAGGCAGCCAGGGGCGTGCCCACCGCATCCAGGGCGGAATGAT
Organism: Clostridiales bacterium; assembly: GCA_004555705.1. Classification (GTDB taxonomy): domain Bacteria; phylum Bacillota; class Clostridia; order Oscillospirales; family Oscillospiraceae; genus Faecousia. The sequence goes on from SFHI01000002.1 coordinate 59,324, forward strand.
AAAGCCCATGGCCCGCGATCTCGTGGGTGCGGTAAACCTGGGGCACCTCCTGGGGGGACACCTTGGATACATCCAGTTCCTTCTTCCCTGGAGCCCGGGCAATTTCCCTGTGTCCCAAAAGGCCGGAGCCCAGATTGAAGGTGCACTTGAGCCCATATTTCCGGAAAAGCTCCGCCAGACGGCGATCCTGCACAACGCCGTCGTCATAGCTCAGGGTAAAGGCCTTGCTCTTCCCGCCGGGGAACACCAGTGAATCAAATCTCTTTCCCATTTTTAACCTCCTGAAAATACGCAGAACAGGGCACGGCCCCAAAAAGCCATGCCCTATGGCCGGGACGCCCCCTGGGGGACATCCCGGTATCCTTTTTATGCCCGTCGGAGTTCGACAGCAAATCGACAAATTGTTGTTTACATTACACGTTCCAAGTTTTCTGTCATTGCGAACCAGTCCGCAGACTGGTGTGGCAATCCCCCGGTTGAACGGAACCAGGAAACGATTACCACCAAAAATTGCAGCGACTTCCACTCTTCCGGGCACTTTTCGGTACATTTCCCCTCTAACCAGGGGATTGCCGCGCTAGTGTGCGCACTGGCTCGCAATGACAGCGTTTATTTGGTGTGCGAAACAACAATTTATCTTTCTGCCGGATAACGCCGGGCAGCATTTTCCCTTATTCCTGAACCGCGGTGATGGGTTCGGGCTTCTTCCACTGGAAGGGGGAATTATTCTCCGCGGTGATGGTCACCCGGCCTTCCTCGAAGCGCAGGGTGTACACATCCTGCAGGCAGGTTTCCAGCCAGCGGCAGTGCATCCGGAACACATTCTCCTCCGGCCAGAAGCCGTCGCAGAGGTACAGCTGATTCACATCCTCCAGCGTGCCCAGCAGATTGGTAAACCGGGTTCCGTTGGTAGCCACCCGGATGGCCTCCCGCCTGCCGGAAGCGGTTTCAAAATGCCATACGCAGCCGTAGCAGTCGAAGTCCAGCCGGAATTGCGTAATGGCATCCGGCTTCTCCCCGGTCATGAAGTTTCCGACGAAGGGGGTGAAGCAGCCGCCGGTCATCCGGTAGGTTTTCCCGGAGATTTGCCTGACCAACGGGCTGAAGGGCTGGCAGGGAGGATTGCCGATGTTCAGCCTGGCAAGCCTCGCCTGGAGGGCCAGGTGGGCCTCGGGATTTTCAGGAAGGGCCTCCGTGGAAACCACCTTGCGCACAAAGTCCCAGGTAATGTCCAGGGTGCTCTGGGCCCAGTGGGCGCCCACGGCGGTCTCCGTGATGCCGATGATCATATCCTGCTCCGGCAGCACGATGGTGAATTGTCCCATGGCTCCGTCGGCCCGGTAGGCACCCTTGGGAGTGCACATCCAGATTTGGAAGCCGTAGCCCAGGAAATTGTCCGATGCCTCCGGATTGTTGGCTGCTTCCGAGGCGGAGTCATTCTGGTTGGTGGTGGCGAGTTTTACATAGTCCTCCGCCAGGATCCGCTCCCCTTCCCACACGCCGCCGTCGGCGTACAGCTTCATCAGCCGGAAGTTGTCCTCGGTGGTGGCGAAGAGTCCGCCGCCGCCCACCTCCATGCCGTCGGCCATCCGCAGCCAGCGCAGGTTCTCCGGATCGATGCCGATCTTGTTGAACAGCCTGGGGGTCAGGTAGTCGTGGAGCCCAAGGCCGGTTTTCTTCCGGACGATGGCCCCCAGCATGGTGGAGCCGGTGGAGTTGTACATATAGGTGGTTCCCGGCTTGTGGTTCACGGGGGTATGGAGGAACTCCCGAATCCAGTCGGGACCGTTCATGGGCATGGTATCCATGCCGCAGCCCATGCACAACACATCCCGGACGGTGAGCAGCTTCAGATTCTCGCTGGGGTTCTCCGGAGCTTCCTCGGGAAAAATGTCGATGAGCCGCTCATCTAAGCGCAGCAGCCCCTCGGTGTAGGCGATGCCCACAGCGGTGGCCGCGTAGGTCTTGGTGTGGCTCTGCAGACCGTGGCGGACATTGGGGCCGAAGGGGGCCCACCAGCCTTGGGCGCAAAGCTTGCCGTGGCGCATAATCATCAGGCCGTGCATCTCGGTCTGGCTGGCCTCCAAGGCATCCAGATAGCTCTGAATGTCCTCGCTGCGGATTCCCACAGCCTCCGGGGAGGCGGTTTCAAAGGGTTTTCTGTAATCCATAGCGACCTCCTCTTTAACCCTTGACGCCGCCGACCACCATGCCCTTGATCAGCTCGCCCTGGATGGCGGGATACACCAGCAGGATGGGCAGAATGGCAATGATGGCGATGGCCATACGGGCACTCTCCGTGGGCAGCGACTGGGCCGCCAGCATGGCGGATTCCGTGGCCAGGTCCGAGGTTTTCAGGAACTGGATGCTGTCCATCAGCTTCTTCAGGTACACCTGGATGGTGTAGAGCTTGGGATTGGTGATGTAATACAGACCGTTGGTCCAGTTGTTCCAGTAGCCCAAGGCCGCGAACAGGCCCACGGTGGTCATGACCGGCTTGGACAGGGGGACCATGATGCCGGTGTAAATCTGCATATCGTTGGCACCATCGATCCGGGCCGCTTCGATAATGGCGTAGGGGATGTTGGCATTGTAGTAGTTTCGAACCATCAGCACGTTCATGGCTCCCATCAATCCGCCGGGCAGCAGATAGGCCCACAGGGTGTCCTTCACATGGAACAGCCGGGTCCAAACGATGTAGCTGGCCGTAAGGCCGCCGTTAAACAGCATGGTGAAGAACAGGATGAACGCAAAGATATTCCGGTACCGGAAATCCTTCCGGCTGAGGGGGTACGCAAACAGGGACGTGAGAATCAGGTTTGCCGCGGTGCCCACCACGGTAACCAGGATGGTCAGTCCGTAAGCCCGGGCGATGGTGGCCCGCTTCTTCCACAGGTAGGAGTAGGCGGCGGTGGAGAACTCCTCCGGCCAGAACTTATAGCCATGGGTCAGGGAACCCTCAGAGGAGAAGGATACGGACAGCATCAGCAGGAAGGGCACCACGCAGTAGATTGCAAGCAGGGACATCAGCACCAGCGCCATGTTGTGGAAGGCCCGCTCATCCTGGATTGCGGGAGCTTTCGTCTTTTTCGCCATGGTCAATCCTCCTTAGAACAGCGCGTTGTCCGGCTCGACAACCGACACCAGCAGATTGGAAGCAAGCACCAGTACAAAGCCGATCACCGCCTGGAACACGCTGGCGGCGGAGGACATGCTGATGTTGTTCAGCTCCAGCAGGGCCCGGTAGACGTAAGTATCGATGGTCTGGGTGGTGCTGGAAAGCAGACCGTTGCCCAGGGGCACCTGGTAGAACAGACCAAAGTCCGAATTGAAGATTCGGCCGATGGACATGAGCATCATCAGGATAATCATGGGCTTCAGCATGGGCAGGGTGATATTCCAGATCTGGCTCCACTTTCCCGCGCCGTCCAGGCGGGCGGACTCGTACAAGCCCTTGTCAATGCCGCCGATGCTGGCCATGTAGATGATGGAGCTCTGTCCTGCGTTCTGCCAGAAATGCACGATGGTCAGAATAATCGGCCAGTATTTGGCGGTATGATACCAGGCCACAGGCTGATTCTTGAAAATCGTAGTGTTCAGGAAGCCGTAGGTCTCGCTGAGGAAGGCATACACAATAAACGACAGGATAACCGCGGAGACCATGGAGGGGAAGCAGATAACGGGCTGAATCACCTTGGCTGCCTTCCGGGAGGAAATTTCCGCCATGCAGATGGCAATGAATACTGCAATCACCAGACCCAGGATAATCCACGCCAGGTTATAGAGCACCGTGTTGCGGATCATGACGAAGGCATCCTTGGTTTTGAACAGGTACTCAAAGTTGCTCAGGCCCACCCACTCGCTCTTCAGCAGGCCCACGGAGAAGTTGACCTTTTTGAAGGCAATCAGGATGCCGAACATAGGCAGATAGTTGTTGGCGATCAGGTAAACGAGACCCGGAAGCATCATGAGATACAGCGGAAGGGTGCGCTTGCGCTCCTCGGCACGCTTGCGCTTCTTCTGCTGCTTCAGAACATCGTTGTACTCCGGCTCCGAAACCGCAGGGGCCACAGGTTTAGACATACGCTTCACTCCTTATCCAGGGAGCTCCGAATAGGCGTCAGGCACGGAATTCAGAGACCCCAAAATATCTTTCTTTCCATAGAATAATCCCTTCGCGAACTTGGGGCATTAAAAAAAGTACACCAGGATTCCTATTTTCTAACCGTTTTGCGCTTCCGCCAGCAACTGGCGGAGCATAGCCACCGCTTCCTCCAGGTTCTCGGCATTGACGGCAGCGCCCACGATCACATCGCCGTGGTAGTACCCCGCCTCGTGGAGCGCCGAGCCGGAATGGAGCACAATTCCTCCCGTCACGGTTTTCCCCTCCACAGTGTAGGTGTACAGGTCCGCTCCCGCCAGGAGCTCCCGGTCGATCAGCACGGAAAGGTCCGCGAAGGCGTCCTGCTGGGCATACCGCTCAAAAACAGCCTGGTCCGCGGCAAAGAGATCCAGGTCGCTGATGCCGAACAGCGCGCCCAGCACCTGCACTGTCTGGGCGTCATAGGCCTCGTTCAGGTTCTGGCCCAGGGTCAGGTTCGCGGTCACATCCACGGTCCTGCCCTCCATGGGAATTCCCGCCCGCTCCGCCAGAGCGTCAAGCTGGGTGGAATCCGGTTCCTCCAGATTTCTGTCCGAATTGACAAAAACCGCGTACAGCGCCACTTCCTCCCTGCCCGCACCGGTGAGCAGGGTGATGGCAGTCAGGAAAATCACGCAGCAAAGCGCGATCAGGGGGATTTTGTAGTAATCCCAGACGAATAACCATTTTTCCCGGCCGGACAGCTTCTTCAGGGCTTCCCGGTCGGCTTTCCACCGCTTTTTCAGATTCATGGGGTGTCACCGCTTTCGCTGCCGGTGCTGCGCCAGTCCACCGGGGTCATGCCGGTGTGCTTGCGAAACACCGTGGAGAAATAGGAGATGTTGTCGTACCCCACCAGCCCCGCCACCTCACTGACTGAGAGGTTTGTGGTCAGCAGCATCCGTTTGGCTTCCTCGATCCGAATCTGATTGATGTACTCCCGCATATTCATGCCCATTTTGTTCCGGAACTGCTTGGACAGGTAGTTGGGGGTGATGAAGGCCACCGCAGCCACATCATCCCGGGTGATGTTCTCCCGGAAATGGGCCCGGATATAGCTCTCCACACGGGCAATGACATCGTCTTCATCGGCCATGTTCTGCAGCCGTTCATCGGTGACGGAAAAGAGCCGGATGGCGAACTGGCGCATATTCTCGGCGGAGCGGCTGGCCTTCAGATTCAGCTCCGAAATGGTCTTGTCCTCAAAAATCACGCTGGAGGGCAGGTTGTTGTCCCGCAGGCTGGACAGAAACAGGTGAATCAGCTCACAGCGCAGGCTGTCCATGGCCTCCCGGGTATAATTGGGTGACTCCGCCAGCCGGGCAATCTGTCCGGACACATAATCGCTGAAGCTGTTTGCGTCATGGCGCTTGAGATACCAGAGCACCTGGGACTCGTCCAACAGCGCAGGAGCGTCCCCCCGGACGGCCTCCGCCTCCTCCGCCGTATAGATTTTTCCGGGCTGGAGGGTGAACTTCTTGGCAATGGCAAAGAGCCTGCACTCCTGCTCCGAGGCATCCGCCAGAGCAAAGGCGGGACTCAGGATGATCACCGGCCGCAGAGAAAGCTGCCCGGTAAAAAGCTCCATCAGCTTGCCACACCGGGAACGAAGCTCCTCCCCGCCGCAGGCCCGCTCCGGAACGAAGCAGCTGCACCAGACATACCGTTCATCCGAGTTGATTAAGGAGTAGGCAGACCCGATGTACCCCACCAGGGTTTCGTCGCACAGCCTGCCGATGGTGTACATCAGCAGCTCTTTGCTCCAGATTTCCTTCACCGCGTCGGTCACATCCGTCCTCGTCAGCACCAGGTGCCAGGTTTCCTCCGCCGTCAAATCCAATCCGTTCCGCTTGAGCACGGAGTTGATAGCATCCCGGCTGCTGCCGTGGAGCCCGTCGCTGATCTGCCGGAGCACGCTGTTGAGCACCGAATCATTCCGGGTCTGCTGCATGGCCAGCCGTTTGTCCCGCTTCTTCGCGGCGGCGGCCACCATGCTCTGCAGGGCGATTTTCAGCTCGTCAAAATCCACCGGCTTATTGATATAGTTGGAGGCGCCATACTGCAGCGCCGTTTTCGCGTAGGAAAACTCCTCGTAACAGGTCAGCAGGGTAAACTCCGTTTCAATTTTCTGCTCGTACACAAATTTCAGCACCTGCAGCCCGTCACAGATGGGCATTCCGATGTCGCACAGTACCAACTCCGGCCGTTCCCGGGCAATGATCTCCTTGGCCACCGCTCCGTTGTAGGCCCTGAGAATCTGTGTGATCCCCAGCTCCTGGTAGTTGAGCTGGCTTTGGATCACGTCCACCGTCAGGATGTCGTCGTCACAGATAAGCAGCTTCATGAATTCTCCTCCTGGTCGGGAATGCGTATCTCGATATGGGCGCCGCCGCCCTCCCGGTTGCTGATGCGCAGCAAATCATTTCTGTGGTAGATGAGCTTCAAGGTATAGCGGACATTGGTCAGGCCCAGATGCTCCTTGACAAACAGGGAGTCCGGATTGGTCTCAAAGAGCTTGTCCAGAGCCTCCTGAGTAAAGCCGCTGCCGGTATCCTCCTCCACCAGCCGGATTCCGGAGAAGTTCTCCTCCTCCACCCGCTGACAGGTGATGGTAATCCCAAGAGGCTCGTACAGGGTCATGGCGTGCTTGAAGGAATTCTCCACCAGGGTAAAGAGCAGCAGGAAGGGGATGGGACGGCTCTGAAGCTCCGGCGGGCAGTCCATGGTACAGTTGATGCTCCCCGGAAACCGGGTTTCCTGCATTTTCAGGTAGTTGCGGATATGGTCCAGCTCCCCCGCCACCGTGGTCCAGGGGGAGGACATATTCAGCATATACCTTACATACCGGGCAAAACTGGCGATATAGGCCCGGATTTCCTCCGGGCGGCTGGCATAGGTCATGTTGCTGATGGTGGTGATGGCGTTCAGGAAGGAGTGGGGCTTGATCTGAGCCCGCAGCATGGACAGCTTGTTTTCCTCCTCCCGGATGGCCATATCATAGGCCTCGATCCGCAGCAGCAGAATCTGTTCGGCCATATCGTTGAAGCTCTGGTAGAGAATGGCGAATTCCTGGCTTCCGGCGGTTTTGGGGTCCAGGCGGTAATCCTTCTGCCCCGACGCCAGGGCCTGGTTGGCGAACACCAGCTCCCGGGTGGCCCGGGCCACGTCCCGGTTCAAGACGATCAGCAATACGATCACCAGCACCACGCACAAAGCGCTGTCCAGAATCAGCAGCAGAGAGAGCAGGTTTCCTCCCCCGAACATGGTATCCGGGCTGACGGAAAGGGTGACCTCTCCCTGGAGAACCGGCACAGTTGCACAGACGGTTACGAGATTGCTGTCATGTTCCTCCCCTGCCCCATTATCGCTGAAGGTGAACTCCCCGTCCTGCGTCGAAAGCAGGCAGACCGGTTCCACGCCCAGCACGCTGTAGGAATCCTCGATGGCGTAGTATTTCGTGTTGCTGACGGCGCCCACGGTATACTTGCCCAGCTGGACGCTTTTAAAGAGGTAGTCGCTTCCCTTGACACTGACAATCCGCCAGGTCTTGCTTCCGAACTGCTCCCGCAGCTCCACGGCGTTGCCCCGGGTAAATTCCTTCAGGCCAAGAATTTCCGGCCCGGAAAGGGAGCTTTTCGCAGAAAACAGGAAGAAATCATTGTGGCCATCATACACAAAAAACGCGTCGGTGTCCTCACTGACCAGCAGCTTTTCCTCCATCATATCGATGATTTTAGACTTTGTCCGGGCATTCATAATCGGGGTATCGTAACGCAGCTCCGTGTTGTTGTAGAGGGTAATCAGCAGCTCATAGATGTGCTCATAGATGGCGTTGACCCGGCTGGTCAGCTGATTTGACCACATTTTCAGAGAGGCGCTGTTTTCCTGCACGATGGTGTCCCGGTACTGCCGGGAAAAATTGTAGCTGGTCCAAGCGAGAAATACCGCCACCGTAAACAAAATCGCGATCAGCAGCGTAATCACCTTTTTCCACCAGGAACGAAACACAGATCACACACCTCCCCGCAAAAGTCTTTGAACAAGCCAGCAGTGGGCAGGCGAAAACGCCTGCCCACTTAGGGATGAAACAGGATGCTTATTTGTTGGCAGCCAGCCAGGCATCGGCTTGTGCCTGATAGTCGGCAATGATGATGTTGATGCCCGCGGTCTCCAGGTCCGCCAGGAACTGGGGATAGAAGTCATCGGGATTCACATCGCCGTAGCTCAGCACATTGTCGTACTGGTTCACCACGTTGGAAACCGCCGCGATCTCATTGAGCACGTTGGCGTTGCTGGGGGTGAAGCCGTACAGAGGGGGCGCCCAGGCTTCCTTCATCAGCTGCATGCCGTACTCGCTGTTGGAGCCGCTGTTGGAGTTGACGAAGGGCAGGCCCTGGAAGCCGTTGCCGATGATGCCGCAGCTGTACATGCAGTTGTAGGGGATGGTGTTGGCATCCAGGCCCTCGGGATAGTCAACGGCGGTGTGGTCAGCGTTCCACACATAGTCCTGGCCCTCGGCGCCATAGATCAGGGTATCCCATACGAACTCATCGGTGTAGAGCAGGTTGATGAACCGGGCAGCAGCGCTGGGGTTCTTGCTGGTGTAGGAGATGCCGATGCCCACGTTGTCGGTGTACAGGTCGGACTTGGCGATGGTAACGGCCTCGAAGTCCGCGCCGTAGTAGTTCATCTTGTCGAACATATCGCCGATACCGGCGCAGTCAGCGGAGTGGCCCATGATAACGCCCTTGGAGGAGCCGGACATGACCGCTTCGTCGTGGGACAGGGTATTGGCGGAGCCCTCGGGGTCGGCGTAGCCCTTCTGGCGGAACTCATAGGCCTTGTAGATGGCGGTCTTGTAGGCGTCAGAGGCGTAGTAGTTAATGAGCTCGGTGCTCTCACCCACGGTGGCGGCGTAGGTGCCCACCTGGGAGATGTCCATCTCATAGCTGTAGATCATGGGGAACTGGTTGCAGTAGACCAGGAAGTGCTCCTCGGGATAGGCTTCCTTCAGAGCGGCCAGGCACTCCTCCAGAGAGCCCATGTCGTGAACCTTTGTCATGTCATACTTGCCGTTCACCAGATCGTTGTTGTAGATGAACTTCCAGTCCAGCACGGTGCCGAAGTACCGGGGGATCATGTAAACGGAGCCGTTGATCTTGCCGTTGTTCATGATGTTGCCGATCAGGTCAGCGGTGGGCTTCAGCTCATTGTCCAGGTACTCGTCCAGGGGCAGCAGGTAGCCGTTGTCCACGAAGGTGGGCATATTGCCCAGCATCATGACCAGATCCGGGCCCTGGCCGCCGGCCAGCTCCATGGGGATGTTGGTCAGGAAGTCGGCGATGTTCACGATGGTCAGATCCACCACATACTCGGTTTCGCCCAGAGTATTGCGCAGATAATCATTCACCGCATTCTCCACCACCTTGGTGGCTTCCAGGTTGGGAACGGTCATCAGGGAAGCCATCTCCAGCTTCACATGGTATACTTCCTTCGGGGTTTCCGAAGCGGCGTTGGCCGTGGTGCCGTCCGTTTTCCCACTGTCCGCCGCGGGGGTGCTGCTTCCGCCGCAGGCTGCCAGGGAAAGAACCATGGCCAGAGCCAGGAAAAGCGCAATCAACTTTTTCATCTTTTTCACAAGCCTCCATTTTAAAATGGGATTTCTCCCTTGCCCTTATTAAACCAAAATACGGGGAACAATTGCTTTCGAAAAAATCGCCTCTGCTATCAAAAATGCAAACAATTCCCCGCACAGTCTTGGGGCACTCTGAAAGAAATCGAAAACGGCGGCTTCTTTTTTGATATTCAATTCCTGCTTTTCCTTGTATTATATAATCACGTATTATGGGATGCAAGAGGTAATTCCTGTGGCATTCCAAATTCAGAGGAGGATTATCATGAGTGATTTTGAAAACGCGAAGGTCAAAGTCAGCCAGGGCTGGCTTCAGGGCTATACCGAGGGAGCCTTAAAAATCTTCAAGGGCATTCCCTACGCCGCGCCTCCCGTCGGCGCGCTGCGGTTCCGTCATCCCCAGGACCCTGGCTGCTGGCGGGGTGTCCGCAGAGCGACCCAGTATTCCGCCGCCTCCGTCCAGCAGGTGATGGAGCAAGCGGAGCTTCCCGCCAACGTCCACGGTGTTCCCCAGATGCTGGCCCCCTCCCAGTACGAGGAGGACTGCCTCTACTTAAACATCTGGACCCCCGCCAAAACCCCCGAGGATAAGCTGCCCGTATTCCTGTGGATTCACGGCGGCGGCATGGTGGCCGGTTCCGGCTGCGAGGTGGTCTGCGACGGTACCGGTTTTGCCTCCCGCAGGGATGTGGTGGTGGTCACCATCAACTACCGGCTGGGCTTTCTGGGCTTCTTCGCCCATCCCGACCTGACCGCCGAGGGCGGCGGCACCTCCGGCAACTACGCCCTCTACGATATGCGCAAGGCCTGCCAGTGGGTGAAGGAGAACATCGCCCGGTTCGGCGGCGACCCGGAGCGCATCACCGTGGCCGGTCAGTCCGGCGGCGCGGCGGGCACCGGAGCCCTCCATGCCTCTCCCCTGATGAAGGGCCTTGTGCAGCGGGTGTCCATTGAGAGCGGCCCCATCTACTGGGGCTTCATGCAGCCCCAGGACCGCAGCGTCATGGAGCAGCGGGGCGTGGAATTCATGAAGCGCATCGGCTGCGGCAGCATCGAGGAGCTTCGGGCCAGGGACTGCTGGGAGCTGTTTGACGCCTATTCCGAGTATGTCAGTGAGGTGGGCTTCGGCGGCGGCTTCGGCTTCTGCGTGGACGGGGAATTCTTGCCCAATCGCTACAGTGAGATCATGGACTCCGGTGAATTCAACGATTTTGACGTGCTCATCGGCAGCTGCTCCCAGGAGTTCCCCTGCGTGGACCCCCAGAAATTCACCGTGGAGGAATACTACGCCTACCTTGAGGAGGCCTTCCCGGACAATGCCGAAAACATGAAGCGGTGGTACCCCGCCCAGACCGGTGTTCAGGCCGCCAAGCAGGCCAGCACCATTGCCTCGGACATCATGCTGCTGGGCTCCGTAAAGCTGGCCCAAATTTGCAGCCGGTATGGCCGGAACGCCTGGGTGTGGCTCATGTCCAAGGAAAACGAAACCCAGCGGGGCCGTGACGCGGGCAGCCCCCACTGCGCCGAGATGCCCTACGTTTTCGGCCGGGTGGACTGCGGAGAGCGCAACCCCTTCTTCCCCTACCACTGGGTGGGCGCGGACTATGACTTTATGGAGCTGATCCAGGGCTACTGGTACGCCTTCTGCGCCACCGGCGACCCCAACGGCGAGGGCCGTCCCCAGTGGGACAAAAATTCCGGGGACCTGGAAATCTGCGACCTGTGCAACCACACCCACATGATCCCTCCGGAGCAGTTTGACAAGTACCGCTATTTCTATGAAAAGCTCTCCCACAACGACTACACCGTGTCCCTCTTCGGCCTGCCCCGGTTTACCCCTAAGAAATAATATCCATATGTTGACTTTTTCCCCAGGTATGGTAAATTGTTATTTAAAGGTGTGCGCTAAATAAAACGCTGTCATTGCGAGCCAGTGCGCACACTGGCGTGGCAATCCCCCGGATAGAGGGAAAATGTACGAAAAAAGGAAAAACGCCCTAACATACTGTCCTGAATTGTTGGGGGATTGCCACACCAGGAAAGCGGACTGGTTCGCAATGACAGTTCTATTTAAGTGCTGCAAACAGCAATTTCCCGCTGAGAACTTTGACACCAAAGGAGGAATCTCTCATGAACAAAAACGCGCTGGCAGCTCTGGCGGAATCGGCTGTCCGCTGGACGCCCCCTGCCATTCCCGGAGAAATCCCCCACGGGGATATGCCCGGGGACAAAGTGGAAATCGGCCAGGGACACATTGACAAGGCTAACCTGATCTTCCCCCTGCTGCTTCCCATGGCCGCTCAGGCCGCAGAAGGAACCGGCCGGGTGGTCATCTCCGTCTGCGGCGGCTCCGGAGTGGGCAAGTCCGAAACCGCCTCCCTCCTCAGCTACTATTTCCGGCAGTCAGGCATTGGCTGCTATACCCTCTCCGGGGACAATTACCCCCACCGCATTCCCATGTATAACGACGCCGAACGCATCCGGGTGTTCCGGGTAGCGGGCATTCAGGGAATGCTTTCCGCCCAGGTCTACACCCAGGAAACCGGCGAAGCCCTGCGGCAGCTCTGGGCCCAGGACGCGGACGCGGACCCCCAGCGGGCTAGAGACCTGCCCTGGCTGCAGGTTTACCAGCGCTCCGGCCGGGAGGCCCTTGCCCAGTACCTGGGAACCCCCCTGGAGCAGAACTACGAGGAGCTCAGCGCCATCATCCGCCGGTTCAAGGCGGGAGAGAATGCCCTGTGGCTCAAGCGCATGGGCCGCACCGAGGATCAGCGGTGGTACGACTGTGTGGATATGTCCCAGGTGAGCGTGCTTGTCATCGAGTGGACCCACGGCAACAGCGACTACCTGCAGGGCGTGGACATCCCCGTGCTCCTGAACAGCACCCCCGAGGAGACCCGCGCCCACCGGCGCTCCCGGAACCGGGACGGCAAAACCGACAGTCCCTTCACCACCATGGTGCTGGAAATCGAGCAGAAGGAGCTGGACAGCTGCGCCCACAAGGCCAAACTGATTATCTCCAAGGGCGGCGAGGTTCTGTCCTACGATGCGTACCGCGCCATTATGGATTCACAGGAGGGATAACCATGTCCAAAAATCCGCTGGGCGCCATGTTTAACGCCTACCCCGACAGCATCGGCTCCAGGCTGTCCGACACCGTGGAGCTGCTGCAGCGCCCGGAATTCCGGGGCGCCTTCACCTCCTTCTACATTCTCCCCAGCGTGTTCAATACCGACCTGGACCGGGGCTTCTCCCTCATCGACTACAATCTCAGCGAGCTGCTGGCCAGCCGGGAGGATCTGGAGGGGCTGAAGGGAGAGAACATTGACCTGGCCCTGGACTTCATCTTAAACCATGCCTCGGTTCTGTCGGCGCAGTTCCAGGATATTCTGAAAAACGGCGACGAATCCCCCTACCGGGACTTCTTTATCGACTGGAACCGGTTCTGGGAGGGCTGCGGTGACATGACAGCCGAGGGGTACATCCAGCCCCGGCCCGAGCTGATCCGGGATATGTTCTTCCGCAAGCCGGGCCTGCCCATCCTCATGGTCCGCTTCCCCGACGGCCGGGACGTGCCCTACTGGAACACCTTCTACCAGGAGGTGCGCTACGACCATGTGGACGCCCAGGACCTGATGACCGCGGGCAATATGCAGTACGGTGTGGCAGACGCCCTGGCACATCAGGTCAACGCCGCCCTGGAGGCGGGGAAGCAGCCCAAGGAAATGGACTTCGGCCCCCTGAACCGGTACCGGGAGACCGTGGTTTCCTATCTGGAAGGGCACCGCAAGTACCTGGGCCAGATGGATTTGAACATCCGCTCCCCCCTGGTCTGGGATTACTACCGCCAGACCCTGCAGACCCTGGCGGACTACGGCGCCTCCATCGTCCGGCTGGATGCCTTCGCCTACGCCCCCAAGGAAGTGGGCGCACGGAATTTCCTGAATGACCCCGGCACTTGGGAGCTGCTGGATAAGGTGGCGGAAATCGCCCAGCCTCTGGGCATCACCCTGCTGCCGGAAATTCATGCCAGCTATGGGGAAAAGATTTATGAGCTGCTGGCCTCCAAGGGCTACATGGTCTACGACTTTTTCCTGCCCGGCCTGGTCATTGACGCCATGGAGCGCCGCAGCGGCGTATACCTTCAGCGCTGGGCCGACGAAATCGTGGAAAAGGGCATCCGCACCGTCAATATGCTGGGCTGCCATGACGGCATCCCCCTGCTGGACCTGAAGGGTCTGCTGGACGAGGACAGCATCACGAGGCTCATTGACACCGTGGTTGCCCGGGGCGGCTATGTCAAGAACCTCCACGGCCAGAAGAACGTATACTACCAGGTCAACGCCACCTACTACAGCGCCCTGGGCGAGGACGACCGCCGGATGCTGCTGGCCCGGGCGCTGCAGCTGTTCATGCCCGGAAAGCCCCAGGTCTGGTATCTGGACCTGTTCGCCGGCCGCAACGATTACGAGGCCATGCGCCGGGCCGGCGCCGGCGGGCATAAGGAGATCAACCGCACTAACCTCTCCGCGGAGGATATCCGGTCCGCCATGGAGCGTAGTGTGGTCCGGGAGCAGCTGGCGCTTCTCAGAATGCGCAGCGCCTACGGCGTGTTCTGCCCGGATGCCGCCGTTACCGCAGACGCGGAGGGCTCCCGCATGACGCTTTGCTGGGAAACCGATACCCAGCGCGCCGTGCTGAACGCCGATTTCGCGGACCTCTCCTTCTCCATCGTTATCACCGACCGCGCCTCCGGCGAAAGCATCTTCCGCTTCGTTCAGGAATAAAAAACATTGCCGGGGAACAAGCCTTGCTGTTCCCCGGCGATATTTTTTGTGGATGGTAAATCGGTGTTTGTACGTTTTTGCTGTCATTGCGAACCAGTCCGCAGACTGGTGTGGCAATCCCCCCGTTGAATGGAACCAGGTAACGATTACTACCAAAAACTCTAACGTTTACCCACTTTACAGGGTAATTATCGATACATTTCCCCTCTAACCGGGGGATTGCCACGGAAGTCCTGCGCACTGGCTCGCAATGACAGGTAATCGGAGCACATCCCCACAAACAACAGGCGACCTCTAAAAACTACTTTTTGGTGTTTTGGGCGAGAGATTTTGCTTCAACAAAAGTTACTAAAAGTCCACAATACTTGGTGTATTGTGGACTTTTAGAAACGCATTGTTGGAGCAAAAGATCCGTCCAAAACCCAAAAGGGTAGTTTTTAGAGGTGCCCAACAAATTGTCCGCCGCAATATCCCTTACCGGATATACCCGCTGCCCGGCAGGAACCACTTCCCTGCCACAGCCCGGGCCATTTTTTCTCCGCCGGCCCAGTTGGGATGGACCCCGTCTCCCAGGTGCATACCTTCCTGCATCCTATGGGGATCCTCCGGGTCCCGCATCACCGCGTCCAGGTCAATCCAATCATCCCCCGGATGCGCTTGCCGGATCAAATCGTTGTACGCGCAGCGGATTCCCTCTACCCGATCCCGCCAGGGATCTCCGAAAGCGCCGAAGGGTGTCACCGTAGAAACAAGGACCTTGCTCCCCATGGCCTGAGCCTGGGACACCGTATCCCGCAGCGCGGCATAGATATCCTCCGCCTCCGGAACCTCCGGCTCGCCGAATACAATGCTGTGGGAGCAGTCGTTCACGCCCTCCAGAATCAGTACAATATCCGGCGCGGCGCCGTCATACAGATCCTGCCGGATCCGGTCCTTTCCCGCGATGCCGAACTGGTGTCCCTCCCCCGGCATCCCCTTGAGGCAGGGGAAGGATTTCTGAATCCGGTTTCCGCTGATTCCCGCGTTCACCAGGGCGCACTTTCCCGGGAACCGGTGGTAGAGAATGGACATCAGCGAATCGCTGTAATAGGACATGTGGGTGATGGAATCCCCGAACATGCCGATCAGCGCAGGATTCTCCCCCGTCAGCACAGCGATCTCACACAGCCCCACCACATACTGATTGGGGTAGGGATCCATGGCCAGTACAGGCGTAAGCTGGGGCTTGACAGTAAAGCCCAACGCTTCGGTTTCATAGAAATTCCCCTTCAGGGTCACGCTCTGCCAGCTGTATGCCGTGGAGGTGGTGCAGACGCTGCGGATTTCTGTCCGCTCCTTGAAGTAGGTACAGACAACGAAGTCCTCCTCCCAGCTTACCTGCCGGGAGATTTCATCACTGTATACCCAGCTGTTCGCCCCGATTTCCAGCTGCTCCGACCCGTTCAGGGTCACCGGAATCCGCTGCGACAACCTTCCCGAGATCCGGTTGCGCAGTGCTACCGTCATATGCTCGATGCGCATGGGCACATTCGAGTAGAGGTTATTCAGCCGAATCCGGATTTTCTCGCCGTTTAAGTTGTTGGTAAAAAGGCTCTTCTGGGAGATATCCTCAAATACCCCCACCTGCTGGTTGTAATCAATGGGAACATACCGCCAGGAGGGCACCCATTTTTTCATTTTCCTGTTCCTCCGCTTCTATAGGCTTCGAATCCGCGCGGCCAAATCCTCCGCCATCAGCTTGTGGCGGTGGACAGCGGGATGCAGGCAGCCGCCCACATCGGGGCCCATGTTCATCATCTTGTTATACTTCAGCGTGAGAATCCGTTCGTCTCCGGTCTCGGAGCGGAGCTTCTCCACCACCTTGCAGATCTTGTCCCACAGGTAATAATCCATGCAGCCCAGGGCGCAGAGGATGATGGTGTCCGGTCCGTTATACTTTCGGATTTCCGAAAGGAACCGGTAGTAATTATTCTCAAAATCCAGCTCCGCCTGCTCCTTATCCTGCCGGAAATAAATCTGGTTGGCGTCATTGGTACCCAGATTCAGCACCACATATTTGGCGGGCGCTGCCCCAAAATCAAAGGGCTTATACTCCGAAACCGTACGCCCCCGCTGCTGGGCCAGCGCATCCTCCAGAATTCGGTCGGTGTAGGGGTACAGGTCCCGCATACAGTAGAAGCCCGGCATGGGGACGGGGTTCTCCACACTGATGCCGCTGACGCTGATGAACCGGGGCTCCAGGTTCAGCATCCGGGCCGCAATGGCCCCGTGGGTCATCCATCCGTCCTCCTCCGCCGCCTCAAATTCATGGCTCGGGTCGGAGGTATCGTTTCCGAAGCCGCAGGTGATGGAGTCACCGATGAATTCGATGATCTCCTTCTGCTCCGGCCGGAAGGGAAGCAGCTCCCCATCCGTCCGGAATCCGCAAATTCCCAGGGCAGTCCGGAAATTCTCCGTCAGCTTCACAATTTTCACCCGGTGTTCCTCCACCTCCCGGCTGGAGAAAAGCAGAACGCTTTCCCCATCCCGTACACGCATCCTGCGGCAGGGGGTGTCGGAGCCGTCCAGAAATACGGAAATCCAGGGCCAGTCCTCCCGGGAAACGGGGGGCGCTCCGGGAGGAACGAAGGTATCGGGAAGGGCCGCGAAATCCGCGATCAGCGTGGAGCCCCGGAAAAGGACCTCAAAGCCGCCGCAGGTGTAATTGGAGTACAGCACGCCGCCTTCCTCATCCAGGAAAGCCCTGCCGTAGGTTTTCACCCTGTCCAGGGTGTCCGTAATCCTGATATAATCCATAGGTTACACCTCGTCCAGCATCCAGCGGATGGCTGGCTCCGTATATTCGTTCCAGAACTTCCAGTTGTGTACGCCGGTGCTTTCCTTGTATTCGAAGTCCACGTTGTTCTCCTTCAGGAACGCGGCAAATGCCCGGTTGGGTTCAATCAGGAAATCCTCGGTGCCGCAGGCCATGAAGATACCGGGCAGCTTCTCCCCTGCCTCCAGCTTCTGCTGGATCAGCACCTCGGGGTTGCACTCGCGCAGGTGGGCGGTTTGCAGGTCGCCGAAAATGTCTCTGTAGTAGGCCAGATTCGCGATGGGATTGTTGTCCTGGGGGGTCATGTGCCGCAGCTGATGGATAATCAGCGCGCTGGACAGGGCCGCGATCTTGCTGTAGTTGTGGGAGAACGCCAGCCCCGTGTGCAGGGCGCCGAAGCCGCCCATGGAAAAGCCGCCAATGAAGGTATCCTCCGCTTTCCGGGACAGGCCGAAGGTTTTCCGGGCATATTCCAGAACTTCCTCCCCCACGAAGGTGGCATAGGCCTCCCCGGTGGGCTCCCGGTCCAGGTAGAAGCTGTTTCTCCCGTTGGGCATAATCACCGCCAGATTGTAGGCCCCCGCCAGCTCCTGAATATTGCTTCCCGTGATCCAGTCCCAGGGACCGCCGCTGTAGCCATGGAGCAGCACCAGGGTTTTCATAGGCCGGGCATAGTGGGGATTCATCTGGGACATCATGGGCGGCACATCGTTGGGAAGCACCACGCACACATCCGTCTGGCCGGCCAGGGCATTTGAAAAGTAAGTTACACGAAACAACGCCATAATCATTCTCTCCTTTGCGTTTCACTCCGGTTCCGACCGGAATCTTTCATGATGATTATACGCCCAAACCCCTTCCCACGCTTTTATTCCCGTGGGGTTTCCTTTCGGAAAAGTATTCTCCCAAAGCACATTTTTGGAAAAGAAGCGTATATCTTTTCTTGACCTTTCCCCGCCAAAGGACTAAACTGAACCCAAAAGCCCCGGCCGCTGGGCAATAAATGCTTGTTTCGCGATTCGTTATCGTAGGGGCGGATATTATCCGCCCGTAACCTTTTCGTCTACAAAAGCACTCCGTTCTAACGGAAATGCTCAAAAAGCTGAAACGTTCGGGCGGCTAATAGCCGCCCCTACGGTAGCAACGTAAGGTGTTTGAAAACTGCAAGCAACAATTTATCCGCCTGTCTCCATTCCCCATCTAAAACCACCATTTTCATACGGAGGAACATCACCATGAAGAACAGAGAAGTCATTGAAAAAATCCTTGCCTACCACCCCTATATTCCCGACTACCACGGCTGTGACGACTGGAAATGCGGCGATCCGGAGGCGGAGTGCACCGGAATCGTCACCGCCCTGGTGCCCACCGTCAATGTGATCCGCAGGGCCATCGAGCTGAACGCCAACCTGCTCATCGTTCACGAGCCCACCTTCTATACCTCCGCAGACCAGGCGGGCTGGTTTGAGGATTTCCCCAACGCGGTCTATGAGGAGAAGCGGAAGCTGCTGGACGACCACGGCATCACCGTCTGGCGGGACCATGACCATATGCACTTCCACAACCCGGACGGCATCTTCACCGGCGTGCTCAAGTTCCTGGGCTGGGAGGCCCATGCCGAGGTTGACAGGGAGACGGGAGCCTTCGCCCACTTTATTGTGGACATCCCGGAAACCACCCTGGGCGGGCTCTGCCGCCACCTGATGGACACCATCGGCATGAACGGTGTCCGCTTCATCGGCGACCCGGAGGCCAGGGTTCATTCCGTTGCCCTGGTGGGCCACCTGTACCCCATGCCTTTCGGTCCCAAGCACGCCGACGGCAGCCCCGCGGAGTACAGCGTCCAGATCATCAAAACCCTGGAGGAGCGGGTGGACGTGATTATCCCCGGGGAGGTCATCGAGTGGACGGTGCTGGCCTACGTCCGGGACGCCGTCCAGCAGGGCAGAAGCAAGGCCATGATCCACCTGGGTCACATGAACTGGGAGGAGCTTGGCATGAAGTATGCCCGGGAGTGGATCAGCGATCTTTTGGAAGCCAAAATCCCCGTGACCTACGTCCCCTCGGAGGATATGTACAACTACATCACAAAGTAAAAAGTGCCCCCTTTTCCCACCGGAAAAGGGGGCTGCTTCGTTCTCGGATTCTCAGCGGACCTCGACCAGCTCATATTCTCTTGTGCCGTAGCCCAGGGCTGCGGCGGCTTCCAGGGTGTGGATGCCGTTGCGGCTTTCGATGCGGGCAACGATTTTGTCCCTGCCGGGATCGGAGCTGGCGTAAACCAGGTCCACACAGGCCTGATCAACGGCAATGGGGTCCGCGGAGGCCAGAATTCCGATATCGGCCATGCAGGGCTTCTTGGCGATGGCGCAGCAATCGCAGTCCACGCTCATGTTCATCATAACGTTGAGGAACACCATATTCCCATGGAAAAAGTCCATCACGGAGCCGGCGGCGTCGGCCATGGACTCCAGAAACGCGTCATGATTTCCCGTCCAGATTTTTTTCGGGTCTCCCGCCCCGTGGATGTAAGCCTTTCCGAAGGAGGACGCCACACCGATGGATATCTGCTTCAGCGCGCCGCCGTAGCCGCCCATGGGATGCCCCTTGAAGTGGGACAGCACCAGCATGGAATCATAGGATGCCATATCCTTGCCCACATAGTTCTTCTGAATCAGCTTCCCGTTGGGAATTGCCAGCTCCAGGTCGGGCCCCTCCGCGTCCAGCAGGTCCACCGGGAAAGCGCCGGACCAGCCATGGCGTTTCATGAGCCTGCGGTGCTTCCCGGTGGTATTCCGGGCGCCGGGGTAAGCGGTGTTGCACTCCACCACGGTGCCATTCACAGCGTCGATCACCGGCTTCCAGAACACCGGACCGAGGAAGTTCCGGTTGCCCAGCTCCCCGGAGTGCACCTTCACCGCCACCTTCCCGGGCAGCTCCTTCCCTACCAGCTTGTACAGCTCCAAAACCTTCTCCGGACTGATCTCCCGGGAAAAATAAACACGCGCGGTCATAAAAAGACCTCCCTCTCATATACTTTGGTCACCACAGTGGAAAATTGCTGGCGACCTCTAAAAACTACTTTTTGGTGTTTTGGGCGAGAGATTTTGATCCAGCAAAAGTTTTGGAAAGGCCGGAATACTTGGTGTATTGCGGACTTTTCAAAACGCATTGTTGGGACAAAAGATCCGTCTAAAACCCAAAAGGGTAGTTTTTAGAGGTGCCCTGCTGTTTGCAGGTCTGTTTCGAAAACGTCAGAAAACACAGTAGGGGAGGCATTGTTGCCTCCCGGCGGTGGAATGTACCAATATTCTTTGGCGTTTCGGCGAAAACGTACCGCGCCACGGGAGGCATCAATGCCTACCCTACAGTAAGGACGCAATTCGTGGAGAAATCAACAAACACTATTTTTCCCCTCTGCCGCCCCGGAGTGAGTTTGTCTCTATTGTATCTCCCCGGTTCCCCGGAAGTCAAGTGGAATCTTCCCTGCCAGCTTTCCGCTATTTTACGCCTGCGGCTCCTCATACTCCGTCAAAGGCCGGGTGTTCAGCCGGACGGACTTGTCTGAATTCAGAATTATGCTAATCGGTTTTACTCAGTGGCCCGATAAATTGGTGTTTGCCGCACTGAAAAAGAACTGTCATTGCGAACCAGCGCGCACGCTGGTGTGGCAATCCCCCAACAATTCAGGACGGTTCGTTAGGGCGTTTGTCCGTTTTTCGTGCATTTCCCCTCTAACCGGGGGATTGCCACGCCACTCAAGCGCACTGGCTCGCAATGACAGCTATATTTTTCAAACATCAATTTGCCGCTCTGCTGAGTTTTTCCGATAAGCACATTATAGAAAAAGCACGCCGAAGCGTGCTTTTGTATGTTCCTGAAAGTCCAAGCGCCGCTTCACGAGGAAGCGGCGGTTTTGGGTTTCTCTTCCTTCTCCACGGTCTCTTCGATGAAGCCGCACAGCCTGGATGTGGAGAACCGGTTCAGAACCGTGCGCTGAGCCTCCCGCATCCGGGAAGCCACTGCGGGGTCGCGCACAGCCTCTACCGCGGGTAGCAGTTCCCGCCTCAGATGTTTCACGCCAATGCTCATTCCGCGGTCCGCGAAGAAACGGAAATTGTGGGACTCACAGCCGGGAATCGGGGAAATATGGATCAGCGGCACCCCGGCAGCGGCAGCCTCCGTGGAGGACAGCCCGCCGGGCTTCGTAACGAACACGTTACAGCCGTGGACGAAGTCCGCCATCCGCTCCGTTTTCTCCACCAGCGTAATCTGGCCGCAGCCGGCGCAGCTGCGGGAGAGCTTTTCAAAGAGCTTGCGGTTATTGCCGCAGATCACGACCAGCTTTCTGCGGCTGTCTCCGGCCAGGAAGGGGCGAAGCAGTTTGATCGCCGTGGAAATCTGTCCCGCACCGATGCTGCCCCCGGAGAGCAGCACCACAAAGCTGTCCGGGTCCCACCCCAGCCGGCCCCGGGCCTCTTCCCGGGTGGTATCCCCGGCGAACTCCGGATGAACCGGGATGCCAAAGGGCAGCAGCCGGTCTTTCTCCAGGCCATAGCGGCAGAACTCTCCCTCCAGCTCCGGGGAGGGGATCACGGTGTAGTCGCAGTCCGTCTCCTCCTCGAAGGGGGTGCAGACATAGTCCGTTGCCACAAAAAACGTCCTGGGCAGCGCGGCCCCTTCCCGCTTCATTTGGGTAAGGGTCTGGGCGGGGAAGGTGTGGGAAGCCACAATGGCGTCAAAATGGTGCTCATCCAGAAGGGCCTTCATATATCCTACCATTTTTCCGTTGGCCCAGTAGATCGGGGACTTGACGGGCAGATGCCGGTAGGCCTCTCCCAGAAAATAGATGGCGCCAAACAGCCAGGGAACCCGCTGGGCAATGCCGATATAGGCGTTATTGACGCGGGAAGCGGTTTTGCTGTCTTTCAGGTCAAAGGCATTCATAAAGGTCACGTCATGCCCCCTGCGCCGCAGCTCTTCCGCCACCGCCAGACCGGCGGAATTGTGTCCGCCGCCCATGCCGCAGGATAAAACTAAGACTTCCATCCGATTTTTACCTCAAACGCTTCCTTTTCCTCTTTGCTGCCCAGCAGCTTCATAACCACAGTCAAAGCGATCAGAAGGTATCCCAGCCGAACCGCACTCACACGGACGACCTTGAACATGACCGGCAGCGCCGCAATGTAAGCTGCCAGAGTGCGGTGGTAGTGGGGTGTGATTTTGATGAGTGTTGAAAACAGAATAAACACCGCCGCCAGAATCAGAGCAGGCCGCAAATCCGGCGCCAGACCCAGCAGACAGCCGAAGGAAACGGCGATCCCCTTTCCCCCCCGGAAGTGGTGAAACACCGAATGTGTATGGCCCAACACCGGCGCGGCCATCACCAGGGTCAGCCCCAAGGATGCAAAATCCGGCGCGTTATGGCGGTAAAGCATCACAGGCAGCGCGCCCTTCAGCATATCAAAGCACAGCGTCAGCACTCCGCACCAGAACCCGCCGTTATGGAACGCGTTGAAGGCCCCCGGATTGCCGTCGGGGCTGTCCGCGGTAATATCCCCCTTTGTAAAAACGAACCCGAAGAACTTGGCGTACAGCAGACTTCCCGATAAATATCCCAGCAGGATATATGGAACAGCATGAATCATGAAACTGCCATCCTCTCTTCCGCCAGACTGCGGCAGATGAAACGTAAGATCTTTTCTTCGGTATTATACTGTTTTTGGGTTAGTCTGTCAATATATGCGGTATCCCCGTTTTCAAATCCCGCCCTCCCCCGCAGAGAGTCCCCTCTTCCACCGCCGGGAGGTAAAAATCCCCCGGCCTCTGAATAGGTAGAACTCATACAATCTCTCCACCCTTGTATTTCCGGTTTCACCGCCCGCGCATCCTCGTTGGGAAAAGGGAAAAGCCACGGCATCTGTTCTCCCAATGCCGTGGCTTCTATCCTTATTTCCGCATGACCGCCTCAATGTCGGCAGGCGTCCTGGGGATGGCAGCGGACAGGTTTTCGCAGCCTGTTTCCGTGACCAGGCAGTTGTCCTCCACCCGGAATCCGATGCCCCATTCCTCGTGGTAGATGCCCACATCCACACAGAAAACCATATTGGGCGCAATAATTTCGGGCGTGGCAATGGCGTCGTGGCAGTCAAAGCCAATATGGTGGGCACCGCCGTGCCACATATAGGTGCCCACGTCGGCCACATCCTGCAGCACACCCGCGTCCTTCAGGAGCTGGGCGTTGTAGCTTCGGATGGTCGCGTCCACATCCGCCATCTTCATGCCGGGACGAATGATGGAGAACATATAGTCGGAGGTCCGCAGGGCGCATTCATAGAGCAGCCTCTGCCGCTGGGTGAACCTGCCGTTGCAGGGAAAGCCCCGGGAAACATCCGTAATCAGATTGTCATACTGGGCGCCGACGTCGTTGAGCACCATGTCCCCATCCTGGGCCTGCCCGGTGTAGGAATAGTAATGGATACAGAAATTGTTGGCCCCTGCAGAGATGATGGAGGGGAACCCGGGGCCCATGGGGCCGAACTGACCGATGGCCCGATCAAATTCCGCTTTGTACTGGTATTCATACATACCGGGCCGGGAGGCCTTCATCATTGCGAGGATTCCGGCCCCGGTGATCTTTTCCGCCTGACGCAGGGCGTCAATTTCGCAGGGCTGCTTGATTGCGCGCAAGCCGCGGACAATGGCGTTGGCATTGCGGAGCTTCAGATAGGGATAATCCCTCTGGGCCAGGGCTGCCACGCCGTGGGCAGGCGTATCGATGTCATCGGATGAATAGCGGAACAGGTCCAGGTAAAGATTCTCATACCCCCCGGATACGGCCAGAGCCTGCAGGTCCGGAAGGAAGCGGTTTTCCGGACGGATATCGGAAACACCGGAGATATCCGATGCCTCCCCGGCGGTAAGCCGCCTGCCGGTCCAGCGTTCGGCCATGGGGTCGCTAGGCAGGATGTACAGCCGTTCGGAAACAGCCGCGCCGCTATCCTTGCAGATCACAAGGACGGAGCTCTTCTGCTGAATTCCGGTCAGATACACGAAATTCCGCTGGGCGAAGAAGGGATAATATTCATCGTGGGTTTTGCGGATTTCCCGCCCGGCAAGCAGCACCGCCACGGAGCCCGGCTCCATGGAAGCGGCAAACCGCCGCCGGTTTCCGATGAAAAATGACTTGTCCATAATAACACCTCCGGACAGATCAATGGCGCTCAGAAGGCATCCGGCCCGAATTCCGGGTCCGATTCCCATTTCTCCGGCCCTGGCAAACGTCGTTGTATCGCGGAACCCTTCCTTTCTGGCGCGGCCCTATCATAGCAAAAATAAACCGATTATTCAATGGGGTGTATCCAAAAAGTGCGTGCCCTTCCCCTGCAATCTGCGGGATGCGCAACGGGTAAGCGCATCCTGTGCGGCTGCCGGAGAGGATTGCTTGTTGACATATCAACAAGTATATGGTACAATTCTGCTTGTTGATATGTCAACAAGTGACGTAACCGTTTCTGTCCCGACCCCAAGCCCCTGAATCCGATGTGTGATTGCGCTGCTTCGCAGGTTTGACAGGGGGCCTCACAATGCGCCTTTCGGGCGTTTTTCAGGATAAAACACGGAGGGGCAGTTTTTGAGCTGCCCGACAAGGAGGCAAGGGATCACAATGTTTCTTTTCAAAGCGGCGCTTTCCGTGCATTTCAGATGGTGATGCGTGCCGCGCTGCCGGTTCTGCCCTACCGGGAACCGGAGATCATCCGCTCCTGCCGGGAACTGGACCGCGTTTTTAAAAAGGAGCAAATCAAATCCGTCCTGATCGCCACCGACCAGGGCATTGTCAGCCACAGATTGACTGCCTCTGTTGAGGCAGTGCTGGCAAACAGCAGCGTTGTCTGCACGATTTACGATAAAACCCAGCCGAACCCCACCGTCAGCAATGTAGAGGACGCGCTTACCCTCTACCGTGCCCACGGCTGCGACAGCCTGATTGCCATCGGCGGCGGCTCCTCCATGGACTGCGCCAAGGCTGTCGGTGCGCGGGTTGCCCATCCGAAAAAGAGCCTGCAGCAGATGAAGGGCATTCTCCGGGTCCTGCGTCCCCTGCCCACGCTCATTGCCATCCCCACCACTGCGGGCACGGGCAGCGAGGTCACTCTGGCAGCGGACATTCCTGAGCTGGCCCGCCACGCCGAGCAGGAGGCCAATCCCCTCTACCCGGTACCAAAGCTGATGGACACCGGAGAACTGGAGACCATCTATCACAAAATCGCGGATTGGAGTGTGGAACAATGACCAATGAGGAAATCCGGAACCTGCTGGAAAAGCAGCGCGCATTCTTCAAAAGCGGCGCGACAATCCCTGTCCGTTTTCGCATTGCCCAGCTGGAAAAGCTGTACGCCGCAGTCAAAAAATACGAAAAGGAAATTCACGACGCACTGAAGCGCGACCTGGGCAAGAGCCATTACGAGAGCTTTATGTGCGAAAGCGGGCTGGTGGAGTCCGAAATCTCCTGGATGCTCCGTCACACCAGGAAGCTTTCCAGGCGCAGAACGGTTTATACCCCGCTGGCTCAGTTTTCCTCCCACAGCTACTGTCAGCCCGTACCCTATGGAAACACCCTGATCATGAGTCCATGGAACTATCCGTTCCTTCTGACCATGGACCCGCTTGCCGATGCCATCGCCGCGGGCAACACCGCGATTGTCAAACCCAGCGCCTATTCTCCGGCCACCAGCCGGATCATCGAAACCATCCTCCGGGAGTGCTTTCCTGAGGAATATGTGGCCGTCGTGACCGGCGGAAGAGCGGAAAACGCGGCGCTGCTGGATCAGAAATTCGACCTTGTGTTCTTCACGGGAAGTCAGGCCGTGGGCAAGGAGGTTCTGCGCCGCTGCGCGGAACACCTGACGCCTGCCGTGCTGGAGCTGGGCGGCAAGAGCCCCTGCATTGTCGACGCCAGCGCGGATATCCCTCTGGCGGCAAAACGCATTGTCTTTGGCAAATATCTCAACTGCGGGCAAACCTGCGTCGCCCCGGACTACATCCTCTGCCAGCGGTCCGTCAAGGACGCGTTTGTTGCCGAGGTCATCAAGCAAATCAGGGAACAGTACGGAGACAATCCCCTGGAAAACCCAGACTACGGCAGGATCATTAACGAGAAGCACTTCCGCCGTCTTTGCGGCATGATAGACCCGGCAAAAGTGGTGGCGGGCGGGGAAACCGACCCGCAGAATTGCCGGATCGCGCCGACGGTGATGGATCACGTCACCCGGGACGACGCGGTGATGGGGGAAGAAATCTTCGGGCCGATCATGCCCATACTTCCCTTCGACAGCTTCGACGCAGTGGTGGATGACCTGAAGGAGGCTGACAAGCCCCTGGCGCTGTATCTGTTCTCCCACGACAGGCAGCACATCCGGCGCGTCACCACCGAACTGCGCTATGGCGGCGGCTGCATCAACGATGTGGTCATCCACCTTGCCACCAGCAGCATGGGCTTTGGCGGCGTGGGCGAAAGCGGCATGGGTTCCTATCACGGTAAGGCCGGTTTTGAAGCCTTCTCGCATACAAAATCCATTGTGAATAAAAGAACGTGGATGGATTTGCCCATGCGGTATCAGCCGTATAAAAGCAGGCTGTACGAAGCGCTGCTGCACATCTTCCTGCGATAAGATATCCCATACCTTAAAAGGGCTGATCCGCAATGGGTCAGCCCTTCTGCTTTATGCGGTTCGTTCGAACTGGCTGTTGTAAAGCTCCGTGTAGAAGCCGTTCCGCTTCAGCAGCTCCTCATGGGTGCCCCGTTCCACAATGTCGCCATCCCGCAGGACAAGGATCAGGTCCGCGTTTTTGATGGTGGAGAGGCGGTGGGCAATGACAAAGCTGGTACGTTTCTGCGTCAGACGCTCCATGGCTCTCTGGGTCATGATCTCCGTTCGGGTATCCACGCTGGAAGTGGCTTCATCCAAAATCAGCATGGGACTGTCCTGGATCATGGCTCTGGCAATTGCCTGCCCGTAACGCCACTTTCAGGGATGGAATTCCTCAGAAACCCAGCTTTTCCGAAAAGGCCGCATTGCACTCGGAGATTTCCTTTTTTCCCTTGATGTAGTCATCATCGAAGTCCCAAAGGTCAATATCGCAGCCGTCCATTGCTTCATCCTCCGGAATCCATTTGCGCACGATCTCAATTCGCTCCTGCTGCGTGGTATCCGCAATCAATGTGCTTTTTGCCATAGGTCCTCCACCTTCGTTCAAATTCAAGGAAGCTCTGAATCAGCCGGAGAGCGTTTTTCCCCGGCCGCAGACACACTGTTCAGAAAGCCTCTCGGCGTATCATACCTGAGGGAACGCCGGAAATCAACAGCGAACATTCAAAAAAACGGCACCGTTTCCCACAAGTTTTCATTGACGGAGGCGTTTCTCAGTGCTATGATGATTGTGTTGGGGCGGTTGGGATGACCGCTCTGTTTTGTTTATCCGGCAAAAGCGGGAATTGGAAGAAGGGCTCCCCCGGCGCCGGGGGAGCGCCGGATATCCCGCCCCGTCTGCAGGTCAGGCGGACCGGGAGGATAATCATTTGGCAGCCTCTGCTTTCGTGGAGGTGCCCATTTGTGAAGGAGAAATATATGAGATACATACTGGTAACAGGCGCATACGGCGGCATGGGGAAAAAGACTGTGGAAGCACTGAAACAGCAGGGCTTCGGCGTGATCGCGCTGGATCAGAAGGTCGGCGCGGCAGAGGCACAGGTTTTTCCACTGCAGGCCGATCTCACGGAGGAAGCAAGCGTGAAGCGCGCATTCGAGGCGGTGAAAGAAATCACGGACGAGTTGTATGCCATCATCCACTTTGCCGGGATTTACCTGCTTGATTCCATGGTAGAGATTGAAAACGAACGCTTTACCCGTGCCTTTCAGGTCAATCTGTTCGGCGCGTTTCTGGTCAATAAAACGTTTCTCCCCCTGCTGCGGTCCGGCAGCCGGATCATCATCACCACCAGCGAGCTGGCTCCGCTGGACCCCTTACCCTTCACCGGCATCTATGCTGTGACAAAGGGCGCACTCGATCGCTACGCATACTCGCTGCGCATGGAGCTGCAGCTGCTCGGCATTACCGTGTCTGTTCTCCGCGCAGGCGCGGTGGATACAGGAATGCTCGGTGTCTCCACCGACGCGCTGGATCGTTTTTGTGAACATACACAGCTTTACACCTGCAACGCGGCACGTTTCCGGAGGATCGTAGGGCAGGTGGAAGCCCGGCGTGTTCCGCCGGACGCAATCGCAGGGAAAATGCTGCATATCCTGCGGGCAAAGCGCCCCGGATTTGTCTACACAATTAACCGGAACCCCTTGCTTTTGCTCCTGAATATCCTGCCGAAGCGCCTCCAGCTCTGGGCCATCCGGCAGGTACTGAAATAAAGAGCTTCGCAGCCGCCGGATGCCGGATTATCCCGGACCGGGCAAAATATTCTCATCATTTATCCTCACAAATTCAAATTATTTCTCACTCTTTCGCTTAATACAGTATATCAGAAAGATGCGAAAAATCTGCCATCTGCACAAGAAACGCTAAAGCGCTTTCGTCCAGGCGGTCTCGGTACCAATCCCATGCGCTTCTGTGCCGATTCGTCAATCTCGGCGCAATACCGTCTTACGCACACCCAGCGATCCGCCTGAGCTTGCGGTGGAATGGCGGAGAATCCGTTGATATCCACCCGCATCTGTTTCTTTTTCCCGGTCCTCCCGGCTTTGATTCCGAACCCTTGACCACACTGTTTCGGAAATGGGTTTCCTAAAACTAGTCAAGGAGATTCCTTTCAGCACTATGGTTTTGTACTGCCTTCCATAAAGCCACTTACCATGGGACATCCATAGGAGCCAATGGTTCGGTC
This sequence comes from Clostridiales bacterium, assembly GCA_004555705.1. Lineage (GTDB taxonomy): Bacteria > Bacillota > Clostridia > Oscillospirales > Oscillospiraceae > Faecousia. The sequence goes on from SFHI01000002.1 coordinate 88,592, forward strand.
TATTGTTTCGCGCTTTTCATTGACAAATTTCCATCCCGTGTTTAAAATATAAGCTATATTTTTCCTTAATATGAGGTGATTCCCAAATGGAGAAACTGAGGACCGAAACACTTTGCATTCAGGCCGGCTACAAACCCGGAAACGGCGAACCCCGGCAGCTGCCGATCATTCAGAGCACGACCTTCAAATATGCCACTTCCGAGGATATGGGGAAGCTCTTTGATCTGGAGGCGGATGGATATTTCTATTCCCGCCTGGCAAACCCCACCTGTGATGCGGTGGCGGCAAAAATCTGCGCCCTGGAAGGCGGCAGCACGGCCATGCTGACTTCCTCCGGACAGGCTGCCAACTTTATGGCTGTGTTCAATATTGCCAGCTGTGGGGATCACATTGTTGCCAGCTCCGCGATTTATGGTGGAAGCTTCAATCTTTTCTCCGTGACCATGAAGAAAATGGGCCTGGAGACCACTTTCGTCGACCCTGACTGTACGGAAGAGGAGCTGAATGCCGCCTTCCGTCCCAACACCAAGGCAGTATTCGGTGAGACCATCGCCAATCCCGCACTGAAAGTGCTGGATATCGAGAAGTTTGCCAGAGCCGCTCATGCCCACGGCGTTCCCCTCATCGTGGACAATACCTTTGCCACCCCGATCAATTGCCGTCCTCTGGAATGGGGTGCGGATATTGTCACCCATTCCACCACCAAGTATATGGACGGTCACGCCAGCGCAATCGGCGGCTGCATCGTGGACGGCGGCAAATTCGACTGGACGGCCTATGCCGATAAGTTCCCCGGCCTGACCACCCCCGACGACAGCTACCATGGCGTGACCTACACGGAGCGTTTCGGTCTTGGCGGGGCCTTCATCACCAAATGTACTGCCCAGCTTATGCGGGATTTTGGATGCGTCCAGTCTCCCCAGGTGGCGTACATCCTGAACCTGGGTCTGGAAAGCCTGCCCTTCCGCATGAAACAGCACTGTGCCAACGCCCAGGCCATCGCGGAATACCTGAAGGGCCATGAAAAGGTGAAGTGGGTCAAGTACTGCGGCCTGGAAGGAGACCGCTACTATAATCTGGCGAAGAAGTATATGCCAAACGGCTCCTGCGGTGTCATCTCCTTCGGCCTGAACGGCGGCAGAACGGCTGCGGAAACCTTCATGAAGCATCTGAAACTGGGTTCCATTGAGACCCACGTCGCTGACTCCCGCACCTGCTGCCTGCACCCGGCCTCCTCCACCCATCGTCAGATGACCGACGCGGAGCTGGATGCTGCCTGTGTCGGCGCTGACCTGATCCGCCTGAGCTGCGGATTGGAAAATGTCCAGGACCTGATCGAGGACATCGGGCAGGCTCTGGAAAAAGTATAAGGAGGCGCCCTTGTGCCAATTCAGATACCCAATGATCTCCCGGCGGCGGAGACACTGAAAAATGAAAATATCTTTGTTATGAACAGGACCCGGGCAGAGACCCAGCATATCCGTCCTCTGGAGATCGTTCTGCTGAATCTGATGCCCACGAAGATCGCTACGGAAACCCAGCTGAGCCGTGTTTTGGGAAATACGCCGCTGCAGGTGCATCTTGAGCTGATGATGGTTTCCACCCACAAGTCACGAAATACCCCGGAAGATCATCTGCTGTCCTTTTACAAGACCTTTGACGAGCTGAAGGAGCGGAAATTCGACGGCATGGTCATCACCGGGGCTCCGGTGGAGAACATGGAATTTGAAGAGGTGGACTACTGGCCGGAGCTGTGCCGGATTATGGAGTGGAGCAAGACCCATGTCCATTCCACCTTCCATATCTGCTGGGCAGCACAGGCGGGGCTGTATTATCACTACGGCGTGCGCAAAAAGCAGCTGCCGGAAAAGCTGTTCGGCGTGTATCCCCACCATGCGGATTACAAGCGTGCCATTCTGCTCAGAGGTTTTGACGATGAGTTCTGGGTGCCCCATTCCAGACATACCACCGTAGAGCGGAAAGATATCGAGCAAATTCCAGGCCTGAAGATTCTCGCCTCCTCTGAGGAAGCCGGAGTGTATATCATCATGAATAAGGCGGGCCGTCAGATTTTTGTCACCGGTCATTCGGAGTACGACCCGGATACGCTGGAACGGGAGTACCTGCGGGACAGGAATCAGGGTCTTCCCATTCGCGTTCCTGTGAATTACTACCCCCATGACGATGATACGCAGATACCCATTGTGCGCTGGCGCGGGCATGGCAATCTGCTCTACAGCAACTGGCTGAACTATTTTGTCTACCAGACAACGCCCTATGACATCATGGCAGTTGGCGAAGAATCCACAGAGGAGTAACAGAAAGACTTCCCTATTTCTGCGGTTCCAAAGACACCGGGATATCTTTCTGTGCTTTCAAAAGGATCTGATCCACCAAAAAATGCTGTCTCACGAAAGATAATTGCGCAAATCATAACCACCACGAAAGTGGTGGTTTGCACAGGCCCTGGAAGGGTCATTACTGGCCTAAACCTAAATGGTCATCGAATTTTTATCATCGCATTGCACGTCCTGCCGCCCGTTAACGGGCGGCAGCTTTCTATTTTGAATCATTCTCTTTTGTTTGCTTCCTATTTACAAAATAATCCCCTCTGACTTTGTCGTAATGTGGTCGCCAAACCTTTACCGCAAACCTCTTTGGGGATTATTCTTTTGCGAAAGAATTTTATTGCTTCAAGCCGTCAAAGAAAAGTTGACAGATTTCTTGTCGAAACCTGTCAACTTTTCTTGTGTGTTGTGTACACTTTAGATGCAGGATTTTTCCGAAAATTCACTGGTTCTCTCTGGCGGTTTTCAGGTCCGAAACTAACATTCTCTTAATCTCCAGACAATCATCAATCAAGGATTGCCCCTCCGCTTCCGTCAAATACTCTGACATGACCAATAGTTTGAGCCAATACTCTGTTTCGGCAGTTTCTTTCAATGAAATTTGCAGTTTTGCAATAAACTCCGCTTTGCTGACTCCGTAAACCGCTTCATTTGCATTGGCCCCAATGCTGGTTCCACTTCGTATAATCTGTTTTGAAATAACCGTTTCATGCTTTTCCTTGCTTAAATACTGATAAAGCTTCACAATCCGGGCCGCAAATTTTAGGGACTTATTCAAAATGACGCTGTCCTGGCTCATAGCGGTAGTCTCCTTTAGAGAATAGAGAAGAGATAATAGATAAAAGAGAATAGTACAGAAACGCCACGGGCGGCGGCAAAATATCTATCATCTATTCATTATTATCTATTATCTCTTATCTGAGCCCCGAAGGGGCGTTTCTGGTGCCGGCAACCGGACTCGATTACATTATGGTGTCGGCGTCGTCCAGCCGCCGCCGAGGGACAGTCCACTGGACTGTCCCATTAGGATGGGTTCGAGTCCGATACCTTTACCAACGAAAAAGCACCCCGGTTGGGGTGCTTTTTCGTTGGTGCCGGCAACCGGACTCGAACCGGTACGCTTTTTACGGCGAGGGATTTTAAGTCCCTTGTGTCTACCGATTTCACCATGCCGGCAAAGGTACTCTATCATGATAGCACACTTTTGGAAAACCGTCAAGTCACAGCTGATCCAGATTCAGGCTGAAGGGTCTCAGGCAGTTTTCCAGGAACCAATTCAGCTCCGGCAGCTCCATGGCCACCATGGCCTCCCAGGTCTGTTTGGCAGCGGTGTCGAATTCCGTATTGCCTGCCTTCTGCTCCTCCAGGCACTTGATGTGAGCGGAGAGCTTGTCGGCTGCCTTTACAATGGGCTCCAGTTCCTTGTCATCCTCCAGCACCAGGGGTGCGTAGCTCCCGCGCAGCTCCGGGGGAAGCATCTCCAGCAAACGCTCCCCCGCCACCCGCTCCACCTGTTTGTAGGCGATTTTGATGTCGGGGTTGTAGTATTTAATGGGGGTCGGCAGGTCTCCGGTGAGGATTTCCGAGGCATCGTGGTACATGGCCGCCACGGCGCAGCGGTCGGGGTCGGGGCCGGGCAGCTTCAGAATGTCCCGGCGAATCAGGGCCAGGGCGTGGGCCAGCACCGCCGTCATGTGGCTGTGCTCGGAAATATTCTCGGAAAAGGTGTTGCGCATCAGGCCCCAGCGGGTGATGTAGCGCATTCTGCCCATGAGGGCGTAAAATTCATTGGCCATTACAGCACCACTCCTCCAGTTCAATCATCTCACCAATGGCATCCGGAAGACATTCCGGATCATGGCAGAACCAATCCGCCCCCGCTTCCTCCAGCACGCTGCGATCCCGGAAGCCCCAGGTCACACTAAGGCAGGGCACGCCCGCGTTCCGGGCGGTCAGCACATCCACCTCGCTGTCGCCCACATAGATGCAGCGCTCCGCGCCGATCTTCTCCATGGCAATCCTCAGCATATCCGGGGCAGGCTTCCGGGGGCAGCCGGGCTGTTCTCCCTGGGCGTAAATCCCAGGGAAATATTCGGCGCAGAGCTTTTTCACCGCTCCATCCGGTTTGTTGGACACAATGGCCAGGGGGTAGTCCCGGCCAAGGCGCTCCATTGCCGCCTCAATTCCGTCATAGGGTTTTGTCCGTATGCGGCAGTGGCCCTGATAGTATTCCTGGAAACAGGAGAGCACCGGCTCCACCTCCGCGCCCGCCGGAACGGCCTTGGCAATCAGCACCCGGGCGCCGTTGCCCACCATTTCCCGAATCTCTCCCAGGGTGCGCTCCGGATAGCCGAAGCAGCGCAGGGCGTGGTTCACCCCGTCCTTCAGGTCCTCCAGGGTATCCAGAAGCGTCCCGTCCAGGTCAAACAGAATTCCAGTTTTCATCATATCCCCCTATTCTTGAGGACGCGGATGTCCTCCCCCACAAAGGTCAGCCGGGTAAAGCCCCCGTGGAGCCGGGAGGCAATCTGGGGAGAATACCGGCGGTTCATTTCCTCCACGTTCAGATTGGTGGAGATCACCATGGGCTTCCCCGCCAGAATCCGGTCGTTCAGCAGGCTGTACAGAGCCGCGGTGACAAACTGCCCCGGCATCTCCGTGCCCAGATCATCCAGAATCAGCAGATCGCAGGAAGTATACTTTCCTGCCTCCCGGCGGTTGTCCTCGGTAGGATTGAAGCGGGCCTGTTCCAGATTGCCGAACAGGTGCGCCGCCGTTTCATAGGCCACGCTGTAGCCCCTGTCCGCCACCGTCCGGGCGATGCAGGCGGAAAGGAAGGTTTTCCCCAGCCCGGTGCCGCCCACAAACAGCAGATTTCCGGCGTTCTGGCCGAAGTACATGGCGTACTTCCGGCAGGTCTGGAAATTCCGCTCCATAATCGTCCTGGGGCTGGCCCCATACATGGGGTCAATCCGGTCGGGATAGTAATCCAGCCGGAACTGGCTGAAGCTCTCCTTCCCCGCCAGGATGGATATCTCCTTCTTCTGTTCCTGGCGGCACAGCTCCGTCAGACATTCGCACATGGTGGAGCCCACATACCCGGTTCCTCCGCAGAGGCGGCAGATGGGGCTGTCGTCCAGGTAGCCCTCCTCAAAGTACTGCCGAACCAGCTCCTCCCGCTCCCGCTGCAGGGACAGGTTCTCCTCCCTCGCCTGCTCCAGAAGCTCCCTTCCGTCGCTGCCCTGGAGAAACGCCGCCTGAGCCGCCTGGGCCATGGTGCGCCGGAGCAGCATATCAATTTCCCGGATGCGGGGCACCCGGGCGTAGGCTTCCGCCAGGTGCTGCCGGTTTTCGGACTCCCGATCCTCCCGGGCCTGGGCAAGTCTTTCCCGAGCTCTTTTCACAACTTCCGAACTGTAAGCCATCCGTTATCCCTCCCGAAGCACGCGCGCAATGGCCTCCAGCTCCGCCTCGCCCAGCTGGCCGGAGGCGCCCTTGGCCGTTTTCTGGTCGCCGGAGCGAACGGCCTCCGGGGTGTGGAGGCCCTGCTGGTGCCAGCGCTGCAAAATCTTGTTCATGTAGTTCCAGTTCAGCCCGCCGGTGTTCAGGCAGGTGCGCTCATAGGCCATGGAAAAGCATTCCTCCTGGAAGCCCATATCCAGCCAGCTCTGGGCGTAGCGCTCCTCCGCCGCGGTCAGGGACCTGCCCCGAATCTGAAGAATCTGCATCAGGTGACTGAGCCTGGAATTGCGGACGTTCTGGGCCTGAATAAAGGCCGCCGCCTCCTCCACCGTGTCGATGCCCTGCTCCGCCCAGGCATAGGCCTCTTTTTCAATGGCGCGCAGGCTGGGATTGCGCAGGCTTCCCTTTTCCCGGGCCCGATGACGGCAGTAGCTCACCAGCATGGAGATCACATCCCCGGGCAGTCCCAGATACCGGACAAAGACCAGCAGAATTTTCAGTTCCTCGGTGTTCAGGCTTCTGCCAAGCTGCCGCTGCACCTCACCGTAGAGGGCCCGGAAGGATTCGTCCTCCTCCATGGCCCCCAGCACGTCCTGCTCGGAATAGGCAGGCCGCTCCCCGGGGGCAATGAGGGTTTTCTTCTCCTCCGGCCAAAGCCCCAGCTGCCGCAGGGTGGCCCCAGCGCAGGAGAGCCTTGTTTCGCTCATTTTCAGTTCCGCCCCCGCGCTCCGGGGATCGTTCCCGGCGTGCAGGTATATGTACAGCAGCGCCCCATCGGGACTGGCCGCGCCGAGAAGCTTCCGCGCGTCCTCCCGTGGAATCTGCAAGGATTCTGTGATCATGCTCTATCCCCCGCCAATTTCGTCATTTGGTGACATTATACCACAGCTTTCCCCGGGGGACAACGGAGGAAAGGAAAAGAATTTCGTATAAAATTCGGTGCATTTTTTGTCTCACCACCGTATCTTGTGTCCAAAGCCCAGCCAAACCACCAGAAGCCCGAAAAAAAGTTTTCCGGCATGTATGTTTCCGGCATTCGCAAGGTAAAATGAATATAGAAAAGCCACCCGGAGGCAGAAAGATAAATTGTTGTTTACAGCAATATCACCGTAGGGGCGGATATTATCCGCCCGCAACCTTTCATCATCGAAAGCACTCAGTTCCAACGGAAACACTCAAAAAATCTTAAGCGTTCGGGCGGCTAATAGCCGCCCCTACGGTAGCAATGTAAGGTGTTTGAAAGCTGTAAACAACAATTTATCGTTCCCGCCCAACGGCTGCCTATGTACATAGGTGAGCCGTTCCCTACTCACCTATTTTCGCGTCAAACCGCTGCGCCTGCGCTGACACACTTGACAGGTATTGTAACAGTATTATCATCCATCGTCACGAATGGTTTCTGTTTCTTTCCTGTCCGGCAGTAGTTTGCCCGGCCACACTCTACTTATTCGGAGGTTGTTATGGAAAAAATTGCCGTTTTTCTCATTCCCGTTCTGTTGGGCGTAATCCTGATCAAAGCCCTGATCGCCCCCATCCGCCTGGCGGTGAAGCTGGCCCTCCACGTGGCTGCCGGGCTCCTGTCTCTGATTGTCATCAATTTCCTCGCGCCGTTCTCAGGGGTACTGATTCCCGTCAATGCCGTAACCGTCCTGGTCTCCGGAATCTTCGGCCTTCCGGGCACCGCGCTGCTGATTCTGCTGGAACTGGTACCCGCATAGGTGTAAATTATTGTTTACAGTTTTCAAACACCTTGCGTTGTTACCGTAGGGGCGGCTATTAGCCGCCCGAAATGTCCCGATTTTTGAGCATTTACGGATAAACCGGACATTTCTGTATCCGTTAGGTTGCAGGCGGCTGATAGCCGCCCCTACAATAGCGAATCGTAAACAACAATTTATCAACCTATACGCCAACCGGAATTGTCTTATTTGCAAAACGGGCCAACCCCTTCGGGCTGGCCGCTTTGTTATTCCTTCCGCTCCAATTCCACCGTCATTCTGGGGTACGGCATATTGATGCCCTGCTCCTGGAACACCTGGTAAACCCGCTGATTGGCAGCGTAAAACAAATCCCAGTAGTCCTCGGACTTGACCCAAAACCGCAGCACGTACTCCATGGCGCTGTCTCCGAAATTCAGAAGGGCCGCCATGGGCGCGGGCTCCAGCAGAACATTGTCCATAGCCGCCGCCTGAATCAGCGCCTCCACCACCTTCTCCGGGGGTACATCGTAGGGAGCCTGGACCTTTACCTCCACCCGACGGGTTCCGGTGGCGGTGTAGTTGATAATCTGAGCGGCGGTCACCGCGCTGTTGGGTATGGAGATCATTTTGTTATCCGGCGTTGCCAGCCGGGTGTAGGTCATGTTGATCTCCTCCACCGTTCCGGACTGACCCGCGATTTCCACGAAATCGCCGGAGTGGAAGGGGTGGGTGGACAGCAGCGTAAAGCCCCCCAGCACATTGGTCAGCATATTCTGAAGCGCCAGGGAAACCGCCAGGGTCAGCACGCTGGCCAGGGCCACGACGCCTGTCACATCGATTCCCAGGGATGAAGCCACGCTGAGCCCCAGCATCAGATACAGCGCCACCCGGGCCAGGGACAGCACTAAGGTGTGGGCAGCCTTCTCCAGCTTTGACGCTTCCAGCCCCCTCCGGACCAGCGCCAGCAGAATTTTGATCAGGCATACTCCCACTGCCAGCACCAGCGCGGCTGTCACCAGGCGGTTCGCAGCTCCAAACCCCATATTCTTCAGCCATTGGGCAATTTCATCCAGCATTGTTCCATACCTCCCGCTGTTTTGCTCTATTATATTCTTTCCTCTTCCAAATATCAAGTCCCCCGGGGCAGCAACCTGGTTCTTGACATTTGCCATGGGGATAGTATAATTATGGCAGATTCATGAAGAAAAAGGAGCGATTTCCATGTATTATACCATGACTGTGGCGGGCCTGCAGCGGAACCTGCCCATCTGCCCCCTGAACGACAAGCTGTCCATTGCAGGCTTTGTGATTTTCGGCGACCAGGAGCTGACCGTTGCCTGCGCCCGGGAGCTGCTGGCCAGGGCTCCTGAGTACGATTACATCATCACCGCCGAGGCCAAGGGCATCCCTCTGGCCCATGAGATGGCCCGTCAGGCCGGGGACGCCAAGTACATCCTGGCGCGCAAGGGTCCCAAGCTGTATATGCGGGACATCTTCAGCGTCACTGTCCAGTCCATCACCACCGCCAAGGAGCAGAAGCTCTACCTGGACGGCGCGGACGCGGCACTCATGAAGGGCAAGCGGATTCTGATCGTGGACGACGTGATTTCCACCGGCGAGAGCCTGAAGGCCCTGGAAGCCCTGGTGGAAAAGGCCGGCGGCATCATCTGCGGCAGAATGGCCATTCTCGCCGAGGGCGACGCCCAGAACCGGGAGGATTTAATCTACCTGGAGAAGCTCCCCCTGTTCCACCCCGACGGAACCGTCCTGGAGTAAAAACTACACCCACGCTGCCCCACAAATGTGGGGCGGCATTTTTCTGTCCGATGAGCAAGACACCGGGCGCCCTGTGCACGCATAGAATGACGTCGAAAGGAAGTGGATATCATGAATTGCGCGCAAACCAGAGACTGCCCGCGTGTTCTCTCCCGGGACCCCGGCCCGGCGCCTTTCTCCCTGAGCCTGGTGGGGGAGGCCCGGCGAAACCGGTTTTTCCGAAGAGTCCTTTGGACCGGGAACCACTTACAGCTCACCGTCATGGAGATTCCGCCCGGGGGTGAGGTCGGTCTGGAACTCCATCCGGATACGGACCAGCTGTTCCGGGTGGAAGAAGGCCGGGCTCTGGTACGAATGGGAGCGCGAAAGGACAATCCGAACATCTGTCACACCCTCGGAATCGGTGACGCGGTACTCGTTCCCTGCGGTGTCTGGCATAACGTGATCAACCCGGGAAACCGTCCTCTGAAGCTCTCCTCCCTCTACGCCCCGCCCCAGCATCCGGCGGGAACCGTCCACCCCACCATAGCCGCCGCAGAACAGGCCGGGCATCCGGTTGGATAACCACAATTCCGGTTTGTACGGATCGTATGAGCTCCGCAGTGCGGAAAATTGTTGGCGACCTCTAAAAACTACTTTTTGCGGTTTTGAGCAAGAGATTTTGGCACAACAAAAGTTTTGGAAATTCCGGAATACTTGGTGTATTGTGGAATTTTCAAAACGCATTGTTGGGTCAAAAGATCCGCTCAAAATGCAAAAGGGTAGTTTTTAGAGGTGCCCTGTTGTTTGACGGGATGCGTCCCAAATTACCTGTCATTGCGAACCAGTCCGCAGACTGGTGTGGCAATCCCCCGGTTAAAAGGGGCCAGGTAACGATTACCACCAAAAATCGCGGTGACTCCCATTCTTCCGGGTACTTTTCGGTACATTCTCCCTCTAACTGGGGGATTGCCACGACCAGTCTGCGGACTAGTCTCGCAATGACAGGTATCTTTATCAAACAGCAACAAAAAACAATTTACCGCTTTGCCAAGTCAGGCCGAAATGTGTTTTGATGTGCCGATACCCCCCGCTTTTTTGTTCCAAAATCTTCTTTTGCTGGCTTTCATTCACACTTATAGCTTTTTCAATCCGGGAAAAGCTATGGATGCGGAAAGAAAAGGTCGTTTTCCCCCGGAAAGCGTCTGGTCTTTCCGGAAAACCACACAAGGAGAGAGTTTGGTATGAAAAGCAACAACCAGATCAACATCCCCGAGGCTCGGGAGGCTATGGACAAATTCAAGATGCAGGCGGCCAGCGAGGAAGATGTATCTTCTACATCTTAAAGGCAGCCCCATTATGTAACACAAACAAATAAAACATCAGCGTTTTTTCCAACTTGCTTACATAATCGGGTACAACTGAATATGACGAAGGCGTCCAGCAATGGGCGCCTTTTTCATATCCAGGCCTAATGGGAAGGAGGTCATATTATGCCGGAAGCAGCTAACCATCAGCATTCCGCCGCCGCAAATAGAAACGATGCCCCGGACAATTCCGTCCCGGGCATCTGCTCATCTCAGCACTATTTCGCGGCCATTCATCTTACTTTTCCATCAAGTCTTCCATGGTACATCCCAGAACTCTTGACAGTCGCAGAAGTGTCTCGGCACTGGCTTTGTTGATATCCTTATTGCGCTGTTCGTACATCTGGATGGAGCGCAGACTGACACCGGACCGCTTTGCCAGCTCGGCCTGTGTGCAGCCGTAAGCAGTTCGAATCCGCTTTAGATTGGTGTCGGTGAAAAACTCACGCATCCGCGCATCCAGAATGTCAGCAAACTTCGTAATGTCCGCTTCATGAAGGGGATCGTATAGTTTCTGTAATTCTTCAAAGGTAACTACTTTGAAGATTTCGCTGTAGCTTCTTCCGGAAAACCATTGATAGTAGGCAACCGCCCAACCTATCCAGTATTCCCGGGAGCGGCCAAAGTGCTCCTGCGGCGCAGCGTCCGGCGTCTTCCCGGTGGTTTCCGCAAGAATCTCCATCGCTACTTCAATTCCGCTTTTCCCGGAAAGATAACTCGGCTCTCCATTTTCCAGCCGTTTGCTGATGGTACTGGCGATAAACAGTTTTACAAAGCTGCTGCCAGGAATATGACAGACATTGATCGCATAGTCAAAGGCATCCCCCAGCATGGATTGGGCGTTACTCAGATAGATTTCTTGGTATGCGTGGGTCATCGTTCTGGATGCCTCCTCTCATGATATCCTGAATATAAAGGCCATCGCTTTCTTCCTC
>SFHI01000129.1 GCA_004555705.1 Clostridiales bacterium
GGAGGAGTTCGTCGCCAAGACCGGCTGTGACTCCCTGGCCATCGCCATCGGCACCAGCCACGGCGCTTACAAGTTCACCGCCGCTCAGTGCACCCGCAACGAGAAGGGCATCCTGGTTCCGCCTCCCCTGCGCTTTGACGTGCTGGAAGAGGTCTCCAAGCGCCTGCCCGGTTTCCCCATCGTGCTGCATGGCTCCTCCTCCGTGCCCCAGAACTACGTGAAGATGATCAACGACAACGGCGGCAGAATGCCCGACGCCGTGGGCATCCCCGAGGAGCAGCTGCGTCACGCTGCCGAGCTGTCCGTGTGCAAGATCAACATTGACTCCGATCTGCGCCTGGCCATGACCGGCACCGTCCGTCAGTTCTTCAACGAGCATCCCGACAAGTTCGACCCCCGGGAGTACCTGAAGCCCGCCCGCGCCAACATCAAGGAGCTGGTTCGCCACAAGCTGGTGAACGTCCTGGGCTGCGCCGGCAAGGCCTGATTCTCTCCATAAGCAAAAGCGGAACGCCGAAACCGGCGCTCCGCTTTTTTCGTAGACGGAGCGATAAATTGGTGTTTGTACATTCTTTGCTGTCATTGCGAGCCAGTGCGCACACTGGCGTGGCAATCCCCCCGTCCGAAGGAACCAGGCAACGACTACTACCAAAAATCCCAGCGGCTCCCGCTCCTCATGGTACTTTTCTGTACATTTCCCCTCTATCCGGGGGATTGCCACACCAGCGTGCGCGCTGGTTCGCAATGACAGCGTTTATTCGCCAAACTCCCAATTTATCGCTCAGCTTGATTGTAAACCTTTAAGAATATTTGGTTGACAATTAATCCCTCGCGTGGTATACTCCTGCTGAAAATCCAGAAATTGGGAGGAATTGGCAATGGAAGCTGCTGTGAAACCGAAAATGAGGACCGTGGATATGGCCTATATCGCAATGTTCGCCGTGGTGATGGCGGTGTGCGCCTGGATCAGCATCCCGGCGGCGGTGCCCTTTACCCTGCAGACCTTCGGGGTGTTCCTGGCGGTGGGGGTGCTTGGCGGCAAGCGGGGAACGTTGGCCGTGGTGCTGTACCTGCTGCTGGGTGCCGTGGGTGTGCCTGTATTCGCGGGCTTTAACGGCGGCCTGGGCTATATGCTGGGCTCCACCGGAGGCTACATTGTGGGCTTTACGCTGTCGGCCCTCACGATGTGGGGCTTCGAGGCGGCGCTGGGAAAGAAAACCTGGGTGCTGGCTCTCTCCATGGTGCTGGGCCTTCTTGTGTGCTACGCCTTCGGCACCGGCTGGTTCATGGTGGTCTACGGCAAAAATACCGGGCCAATCGGCCTGATGACCGCTCTGGGCTGGTGCGTGATCCCCTATATCGTCCCCGACCTGGTGAAGATCGCCCTGGCGCTGCTGCTGCACAGGCGGCTGGCCTCGGCCATCCGGCTGCGGTGAAGGCCATGACCACCAAGGAAAAGCTGCTGGAGCTGCTGGAGAATCACCGGGAGGAATACCTGTCCGGGGAGGAGCTGGCGAAAACGCTGGCGGTGTCCCGGGCAGCGGTTTGGAAGGCGGTAAAGAGCCTGCAGCAGGAGGGCTATCCCATTGACGCGGTGACCAACCGGGGCTATCGGCTTTCCCGGGGCGGGGATCGGCTGTCGGCCCCCGGAATCCGGAAGTACCTGAAGCCGGAATACAGAGACCTCCCCATCACGGTGGCGGAGGAAACCCAGTCCACCAACACCGCCCTGCGGGCCCTGGCGGAGGCCGGGGCGCCCGAAGGCACGGTGTATCTTGCCCAGAGCCAGACCGGGGGCCGGGGGAGGATGGGAAGGTCCTTCTTCTCCCCTGCCGGAACCGGGCTGTATCTGAGTCTGCTGCTGCGGCCCACTGCTTGGGAGCCGGTCCGGGCGGCCCAGCTCACCGCCGCGGCGGCGGCTGCCATGTGCGAGGCCATCCGGGAGGTCACCGGGAAGGAATCGGGGATCAAGTGGGTCAACGACCTGCTGCTGGAGGGGAAGAAGGTCTGCGGCATTCTCACGGAGGCCTCCTTCAGCATGGAAAGCGGGGTTTTGGAGTACGCGGTGCTGGGCCTGGGTGTGAATGTGTATATGCCGGAAGGGGGCTTTCCCGGGGAGCTGGAAGGCATCGCCGGAGCGGTGCTGGAAAGCCCCGGGGAGGATGTGCGGAGCCGGATCGCCGGGGAATTCCTGAACCGCTTTCTGGCAGGCTATGAACACCCGGAGGACCGGAGCTTCCTGGAAATCTACCGCCGCAGGAGCATTGCGGTGGGCAGAGAGGTTACGGTGCTCTCCGGCGGGCATGAGCGCCGGGCCTTTGCCTATAGTGTGGACGATGATTGCAGGCTCCTGGTGCGGTATCCCGACGGCAGGGAACAGGCCCTGTCCTATGGGGAAATCAGGATTTCAATTGACAATTGACAATTATGGAGCCCCTTCGGGACGAATATGAATACAGAGCGGCAAATTGGTGTTTGAAAGCGTGCGCTTAAAAAATGCTGTCATTGCGAGCCAGTTCGCAAACTGGCGTGGCAATCCCCCGGTTAGAGGAAAAATGTACCGAAAAGTTCCCAGGGAAATGGGTTCGTTTGCGATTTTTGGTGGTAATCGTTATCTGGTTCCATTCAACCGGGGGATTGCCACACCAGTGTGCGCACTGGTTCGCAATGACAGAAAACTTGAGACGAAGCCGACAAACACCAATTTATCTGTCCGGTATGGAACGTGTCAGGGGGCCTCTACCCTGACACGTTTTCGTGTTGCCGGAAATTTTGATTTGGGCTTGTAACTTCCCTCCTTTTGTGGTAGACTGAATAGGTTAAGGAAATTTACCTGTTTTGGAGGAAATTATGCGGTTTCTTACTCCACCCTAGCCCCTCCGAATCGGATTATTCTGAAATTTGGAGGATTACAATATGTCAAATCTCATCGACGAAATCAGCCGCCGGAGAACCTTTGCCATCATCCGGAAAAATTCCTGCTCTACGGCGGGGCCATTGCCCAGGCGGGCGTGGTCAAGGGAAAGAAGAACTCCCGGGCCGCAACCTCCGACTGGATGGAGATCGAAAAGCAGCGTGGTATTTCCGTCACTTCGTCCGTCATGCAGTTCCAGTACGGCGGCTTCTGCATCAACATTCTGGACACCCCGGGCCACCAGGACTTCTCCGAGGACACCTACCGGACCCTCATGGCCGCGGACTCCGCCGTCATGGTCATTGATGGGGCCAAGGGCGTGGAGCCCCAGACGAGAAAGCTTTTCAAGGTCTGCGCCATGCGGCACATTCCTATTTTCACCTTCGTCAACAAGATGGACCGGGAGACCAAGGACCCCTTCGACCTCCTGGACGAGGTGGAGCGGGAGCTGGGCATTGAGACCTACGCCATGAACTGGCCCATCGGCTCCGGCAAGGATTTTCAGGGCGTGTATGACCGGGAGAAGGCGGAGCTGCTGTTCTTCTCCGGCGTTTCCGGCAAGAAGCGGGCGGACAAGCAGGAGGTGGACCTGTACGACCCCATCGTGGCCCAGCTGCTGGACAGCGAAGAGAAACACCGTCAGCTCATTGACGATGTGGAGCTGCTGTCCGCCGGGCGGGAGATGGACCTGGAAGCCGTCCGCAATGGGCAGCTGAGCCCGGTGTTCTTCGGCTCCGCCCTGACCAACTTCGGCATCGAACCCTTCCTGGAGGCCTTCCTGAAGCTGACCCCGCCCCCGCTGGCGAGGGTGTCGGACTCGGGCACCGTGGACGTGTTCAGCCCGGATTTCTCTGCCTTTGTCTTTAAAATTCAGGCCAACATGAACAAGGCCCACCGGGACCGGCTGGCCTTCATGCGCATCTGCTCCGGCAAGTTCCAGCGGGACGCGGAATACTACCACGTTCAGGGCAACAAGAAAATGCGGCTTTCTCAGCCCCAGCAGCTGATGGCCGCCGAGCGGGAAATCGTGGAGGAGGCCTACGCCGGGGACGTGATTGGCGTGTTCGACCCGGGCATCTTCTCCATCGGCGATACCATCACCGTGCCGGGGAAGAAATTCAAGTATTCCGGCATCCCCACCTTTGCCCCGGAGCACTTCTGCCGGGTGTCTGCCAAGGACTCCATGAAGCGCAAGCAGTTCGTCAAGGGCACAGAGCAGATCGCCCAGGAGGGCGCCATCCAGATTTTCAAAGTACCCAACTCCGGCATGGAGGAGGTCATCGTGGGCGTGGTGGGCACGCTGCAGTTTGACGTGTTCCAGTACCGCATGAAGAGCGAATATGGCGTGGAGCTGCGGATGGAGATGCTGCCCTACGAGGAAATCCGGCTCATCGACGCGTACCCCGGGGACCTGACGGACCTGAACCTGGGCAGTGATGCCGAACTGCTGGAGGACTACCACGGGCGGAACCTGCTGGTGTATTCCAGCTTCTGGGCCATCGACTTCACCTGCCGGAAGAATCCGGGCCTGAAGGTGAAGGAGATCGTGGTGGAGGAAGGATAAACAAGACAAATTGTGCGATAAATTGGTGTTTGTCAAATAAACGCTGTCATTGCGAGCCAGTGCGCACACTGGCGTGGCAATCCCCCGGATAGAGGGGAAATGTATCGAAATGTTCCCGGGAAAACGGGAATTGTCGCGTTTTTTGGTGGTAATCGTTACTTAGTTCCTTTCAACCGGGGGATTGCCACACCAGTCTGCGGACTGGTTCGCAATGACAGCTTTTTTGGGGCGCACACCTACAAACACCAATTTGTCAAAGGGAAAGGAGGCGGCGTATGCACGCGTGGCGGCATTTTGTGACAATTACAAAGCATCGGATGCTTGTGCTGGAGGGGTGCTTCCGGGTGGGGCTTATCCGCCAGGGGCTATGCCACGACCTGTCCAAGTATTCCCCCGCGGAGTTTTGGAACGGGGCCCGGTATTACCAGGGCAATCGCAGCCCCAACGCCGCCGAGCGGGAGGACAAGGGCTACAGCGAGGCCTGGATGCACCACAAGGGCCGCAATCCCCACCACTATGAATACTGGACGGACATGAACCGGGAAAGCCACTGCTATGAGCCCATCCCCATGCCCCGCAGGTACCTGGTGGAGATGGTCATGGACCGCCGGGCCGCCTGCAAGACCTACGAGGGGGCGGCCTACATCCCCGCGTCGCCCCTGAACTACCTGGACAGGAGCTGGGAGAAAAAACTGCTGCACCCCCAGACCGAGCGAGAGCTGCGCTACATTCTCACCATGCTCCGCGACCGCGGCGAGGAGGAAACCTTCCGGTATCTGCGCCGGGAGGTGCTGCAGGGCAAACCCTTCCCCTGGGAGGAAGGGGAAATACCCCAATAGACGAAAAAAGTGTCATCCCCGGATTTGTGGGGGATGACACTTTTTTGGTTTCCGCGCATATTGGACCCGGGCGGCAATACGATAAATTGGTGTTTGTCAAATAAATGCTGTCATTGCGAGCCAGTGCTCACACTGGCGTGGCAATCCCCCGGTTAGAGGGGAAATGTATCGAAAAGTGCCATACAGAGTGGGAAAGCGTTGCGATTCTTGGTGGTAATTGTCACCTGGTTCCATTCATCCGGGGGATTGCCACACCAGTCTGCGGACTGGTTCGCAATGACAGGTAATTTGCAAC
>SFHI01000130.1 GCA_004555705.1 Clostridiales bacterium
AACGGACAAACGCCCTAACAAACCGTCCTGAATTGTTGGGGGATTGCCACACCAGCGTGCGCGCTGGTTCGCAATGACAGTCCTTTTTCAGTGCGCTATAGAGCTGTAAACAACAATTTATCTTCCCCCTGCGCAAGGTCGATAAGCCTTTCCGGGAGAATGACCAACCGGCGGGTCAGATCAGCACGCCGTTGCAGTGGTCAACCTCGTGCTGAATGATCTGTGCCGTCCACCCGGTGAAGGTTTTGAGCCTCACCTCCAGCTCCATGGTCTGGTACCGTACCTTGATTTTCTCGTACCGCTTTGTTTTCCGGGGCCCGCCCAGCAGGGACAGGCAGCTTTCCTCCGTTTCGTACTCCCCCGACTGCTTCACAATCTCCGGGTTCAGCATCACCATGGGCGTTCCCCCGTTGTCAAAGGCGATGATCCGTTTGCACACGCCGATCATATTGGCGGCCATGCCCACACAGGTCTCCCGGTGGGCCGCCAGGGTGTCCAGCAAATCCCGGGCTGTCTGCAGGTCCTCCTCCCCTGCCGGGGCGGACTTCCGCCCCAAAAGGATCGGATCATGTATAAGCTCCCGAACCATGGATACCTCCTTACAGGATCGCGGAACCGCCGGTGATGATCCAGGCGGCCATGGCCGCGATGGTCAGCGCGCCGGTGTAGACATTGCCGGTTCTGCGGTAGATGTAGGTGCCGAGGACGCTGAACACCAGCACCTGGGGCACAAATACAATGAGGATGCTCATAAAGGGTCCGCCGAAGGTGGCGCCGAACAGCAGGTCCGCTCCCGGCCCGATCCCCGCGAAGAAGGGAACATACTCGATCAGAACGATCAGCAGCACGCCGCCGATCATCAGCAGGGCACTGCGCCACCAGCAGGAGAGGAAGCCCTTCCAGCCCGGGGTATAGGCAGCCTCTGTGCGCATTCCAGCGAAAATCTTGCTGTTGTTCAGCAGGAAGAACAGGGCAAAGAAGGGGAAGTAAACCAGGAACTGGAGGAACCGGGCGCCGCTGAAGGTCTTGAAGAAGGGCCAGATAAACCGGAAGTCCAGCAGGAACAGCTTCTGGCACACCGCCACGAGAAGATACATCAGTCCCAGCATACATACCGTCAGCAGGGCGCTCTTTCCGAAGAGCTTCCAGTCAAGCTTCGCAGCACGCTCCGGCCCGGAGAAGCCCAGTCCGTTCCAGGGAGCCTGCCCATTCTTCTTCGCCCGGCGCAGGGACAGCCCGGTGGTCACCAGCATCACCACGATCAGCAGCAGGTACCAGCACAGGAACCCGTCGCCGATGGTCATGCGGAACACATTCTCCGGGAAGGGGAACAGCGCGTGGCCCAGCTGGGTCATAAAGGGGAAGGTAACTCCCGCCAGCAGGATTGTGATCACTGCGTTCTTCCACCAGCGGCCCTTCGGCAGGATTCCCTCCTTGGCCGGAAGGGGCTTGGCAACACCGCCAAAGAACTTTGTCCCCAGCAGCAGCTCCATCAGCGGCAGCATGGCGACAATGGCCATCAGCGTGGCCGCGAACACCAGCACTTCCTTGGTCATATAGACCTGGTCGGAACTGGGCAGTTCCTTCGGGAATCCGATGGTCTGGTCAAACCAGTCCAGCGCGGTTTCCAGTCCCCCGCTGTGATGGGTGGTCAGGCGGTGGTTGGTGGCCAGCAGCTCCATCCGCCGGGCCGTGCCATCCGCGAAGCTGCCGAAGGTGTTGTTCCATGCCGCGTCCTCGTTGGCGCAGCCCAGGAACTCCGCCCGGAGATCACTGTGAAGCACCTCGTCATTAACGAAGGGCTTGTAGTCCCGGAAATAGCTGAACTCGTCATACTTCGCCTGGAGCAGCAGCACGTTGTTGAAATAGATGTTCTCCGAATCATAGGCGCTGTCCCGGAACAGCTCGCCGCACTGCAGCACCGTGGCTTTCGGCGTGATATCCACACCGTCCGCGTTCACCGCCCCGGCATAGGCCGCGGCCACGGACCAGCTGGACCAGGTGCCCATGGAGTGTCCGCTGAGGCCCAGCCGTCCGGCGTCCACATTGTCCATGGCTGCCAGCACCGCGTAGGCGGCAATGCCGCCGCAGGAGCTGTCGGAGATGGTGTTCCCCTCCGCGTCCACAGTGTAATGTTCATCAAAGAAGGAGAGGTTGGAGAAATTCATCAGCAGCCGGTAGCGTTTGCTTCCGCCGATTTCCACAAAGGTTCCGTCGGAGGCGCTGTCCTCGCCGAAATTCACCTTGGAGCGTTGGTTAACATAACCTCTTTCCAGCAGCCCCACCTCGCTGTCGCCGTGGCCGTACTCGTCCAGAGCCATCACCACCACGCCCCGCCGGGCCAGCTCGATGGCATAGGCCGCGCAGGTTTCGTGGTCATTCTGGTATCCGTGGAGCAGCAGCACACCGGGCGCCGGGTTCTCCGCGGTGGCATTGTCGGGGACGTACAGCTTGTAGGTCAAATCCCCCGCATTCATTTCAATCGTCCCCAGGGATACCCGGACGTTTCCGTGGTCGGTCTGGATTCCGTGGGCAATGCACATGCAGCCGAGAATTCCCAGCACCAGCGCCAAAAGCAGCGCCAGGGGCCGTGTCAGTTTGGAACGCATATTCTATTCCTCCTTCAGGTGGGTTTTATAGTATTATTATACCTTTGAAACCGCCGTCCCGCAATTCATGCTTTCTCCAAATGATTGCCCCCCATTTTAGTAATTCCGGCAGTTGCTGAAAGAGATAAATTGTTGTTTACACTATACATTTCAAATTTCCTGTCATTGCGAACCAGTCCGAAGACTGGTGTGGCAATCCCCCGGCCCCATGGAACCAGGTAACGATTGCCACCAAAAATCGTAAGGTTTCCCTACTCTGCAGGGCAATTGTCAATACATT
>SFHI01000131.1 GCA_004555705.1 Clostridiales bacterium
CCCTTCCCTTTACTTTTCTCCGAAATTCTGCTATGCTGTAGCGCAGAAAGGCTGTGAACCAATGAAAGCGAAGAAACTCTGTCTTTTGGGCCTGCTCAGTGCCATTGCCCTGACCATTTTTATGCTGGAGGCTCAGCTGCCGCCCCTGCTTCCCCTGCCCGGGGTGAAGCTGGGCCTGGCCAACATCGTCACGGTGTTCACCGTGTTCGTCCTGGGGCCGAAGGAAGGGGTGGCGGTGCTCACCGTCCGGGTGTTCCTGGGGGCGGTGTTCGCCGGGAATTTCAGTACTATTTTCTACAGCGCGGCGGGGGGCGCCTGCGCCATTGTGGTCACTATACTATTAAAAAAGGTATTGAAATTAAACCAGCTCTTTGTGGCGGGAGCCCTGGGGGCCGTGGCCCATTCCATCGGGCAGATGGCCGCGGCCATTGTGATCTCCGGAACCCCGGAGCTTGCGGTCTATCTTCCCGTGATGATCGGTATTTCGGTGGTTACGGGACTGTTTACGGGCTTAAGCGCCCAATTTCTCATTAATCACGGAGGCCGTCTATGGAAAACCTTTTTGCAATGACCTTCACCCCGGAGCAGGTGGCCGCCATCTCCAACCTGGGGCTTGCCCACATCGGGGACGCTGTTTTTGAGGTGCTGTGCCGCAGCCACCTCTGCGCCCGGGGGGAGAAAACCGTGGAGCGGCTCCACCACGACACCATTCAGCTGGTGAAGGCCCCCGCCCAGGCGGCCTTCGCCGACCGGCTGCTGCCCAGGCTTACCGAGGAGGAGCTTGCCTACTACCGCCGGGGCAAGAACGCCCACGTCCACACCGTCCCCAAGGGTGCCACCCGGGAGCAGTACGCCAAAGCCACCGGCCTGGAAGCCCTCTTCGGCGCCCTGTACCTGATGGGAAAAACGGAGCGGCTCAATGAACTGTTTCAATTGACAATTGACAATTGACAGTGGACAATTCCCTGCGGAGGAATGGGGAACGACAAATTGGTGTTTGTTGCTGCGTGTTAAAGTTTCCTGTCATTGCGAGACCAGTCCGCAGACTGGTCGTGGCAATCCCCCGGTTAGAGGGGAAATGTATCGATTTGTTCCCGGAAGTGGCGTGACAAACACCAATTTGTCGGGCTGATACCAGCATTGTCAATTCGACCTTAGGAGGATTTTATGGCCTTTGACGCATATTTCATGACCGCGGTGCTGGAGGAGATCCGGCAAAAGTGCCTGGGGGCCCGGGTGGACAAGCTTCACCAGCCCAGCCGGGATACCTTAATCATCCACCTGCGCTGCCGGGAGGGGCGGGAGAAGCTGCTCTTCGCGGCGAACCCCACCGCCCCCCGGCTGCATCTCACGTCCTCCTCCCCGGAAAATCCGGCGGAGCCGCCCATGTTCTGTATGCTGCTGCGCAAGCACCTGCTGGGAGCGCGGCTCACGGACATCACCCAGCCCCCCATGGAGCGGTGCGCGGAGTTCACCTTCGACTGCACCGACGAAATGGGCTTTCCCGTGCAGAAGAAACTGGTGGCGGAGCTGATGGGAAGAACCTGCAACCTGTACCTGCTCTCCGGGGAGGGGCGCATCCTGGACTGCCTGCGCCGCGTCGGCCTGGACGAGTCCGCCCGGCCCGCCCTGCCGGGGCTCAACTACCAGCCCCCGGAGAAAATCACCAAGCTGGACCCGGGGAAGCTGGAGGAACGAGATTATGTTAACCTCGTCAACACCCCCGGGGCGGATTTGCTGAGTGCCCGGCTGATGGATGCCTTGGGCGGTCTGTCCCCCCTGGTCTGCCGGGAGGCGGCGCTCTACGCCGGTGGAGCCGTGGATGCCCGGGTGACCGGGGACGAGGGGGAGAAGCTGTACCTCTTCTTCCGGGAGCACCTGAACCATCCGGCCCCCTGGCTTTCCCGGGAGGCGGGGCAGTATGCCTTCTGCCCCCTGCGGGAGTACGGGGAGTCGGAGCGGCTGGAATCCTTCGGGGCGCTGCTGGACGGGTTCTACACCCAACGCTCCCACCGGGATGTGATGCGCCAGAAGAGCCAGGGCCTGCGGAAGCAGGTGCAGAATCTCGTCACCCGGACGAAGCGGAAAATCGCCAATCAGGAGAAGGAGCTCACCGCCACCTACGACCGGGAGCGGCTGCGCCAGTTTGGGGACATCCTGACGGCGAACCTCCACAACCTGACAAAGGGGCAGACCAAGGCCCTCTGCGAGGATTTTTACGACGAGAACATGGCCATGGTGGAGATCCCCCTGTCCCCCACCCTCTCCCCCCAGCAGAACGCGGCGAAATACTACAAAGACTACGCCCGGATGAAAAACGCGGAGAAGGAGCTGAGCCACCAGCTTTCCCTGGGCCGGGAGGAACTGGAGTACCTTCAGAGCGTTCTGGAGGAGCTGAACCGGGCGGGAAGCGAGGCCGAGCTGGAGGAAATCCGCCAGGAGCTGTCCGAGGGCGGCTACGTCCGGGACATGGGTTCCCGGGGGAGGATGAAGCAGAAAAAGCTGCCGCCCCTGCGGTTCGAGAGCACCGACGGCTTCCCCATTTTCGTGGGCAGGAACAACCGGCAGAACGACGAGCTGACCTTTAAGCTGGCACGGAAGGACGATATCTGGTGCCACGCCTCCAAGGTCCACGGCTCCCATGTGGTGATCTCCTGCGGCGGCAAGCAGCCCCCGGACGACACCGTGACCCAGGCGGCCCAGCTGGCGGCCTGGTATTCCGAGTCCGGCGGAGGCCAGAACATTCCCGTGGATGTGACCCCCGTGAAGCAGGTCAAGCGCATCAAAAGCGGCAAGCCCGGCATGGTGATCTACCACACCTACCGCACCGCCGTGGTGAACCCCTACCCCGACATCCGCGTGGACCCCCTGAACGCGGAAAGATCAGTGGACAATTGACAGTGGACAGTTGACAGTTAAGGTGTCCCTTCGGGACGAAAAAACAGGTCGACAAATTGGTGATTGACGGGATGCGTCCCAAATTACCTGTCATTGCGAACCAGTCCGCAGACTGGTGTGGCAATCCCCCGGCCCCATGGAACCAGGTAACGATTACCACCAAAAAACGCAGTGACTCCCACTTTTCCTGGTGCTTTTCGGTACATTATCCCTCTAACCGGGGGATTGCCACACCAGTGTGCGCACTGGTTCGCAATGACAGTTTTATTTTTCAAACACCAATTTGCCGAACTTCGGTGGAATCTTCTTAAAATGTCCCGAAAGGGCGGAATCATTGTAAATTGTCAATTCGGCCCCGCCGCGGCGGGGCCGTGTTTCCCTTTTCTCCGCACCGGGGTGGTGCTATGCTATGGAAGGAGGCCGGGTATGACGGACCGGGAATATATGCTGGAGGCTCTGGCCCTTGCCCGGGAGGCGCGTGAGGCCGGGGAGGTGCCCGTGGGCTGCGTCGTCGTCCGGGGGGACGAAATCGTGGGCCGGGGCCGCAACCGCCGGGAGGAGGGCAAATCCGCTCTCGCCCACGCGGAGCTGGAGGCCATCTCGGAGGCCTGCCGTACCCTGGGGGGCTGGCGGCTGTGGGAGTGCACCCTGTATGTGACCTTGGAGCCCTGCCCCATGTGCGCGGGGGCCATTGTGAACGCCCGGATTCCCCGGGTTGTCTACGGCGCGAAGGACGCCAAGGCCGGCTCCTGCGGCTCGGTGTGCGACCTGTTTTCCATGGCCTACAACCACCGCCCCCAGGTGGAAGCCGGGGTGCTGGAGGAGGAGTGCGCCCAAGTACTCACGGACTTTTTCCGGGAACTGCGGGTAACGCTTCGGACAAGACCCAAGTGGAGGAAGCGAATTGACAATTGACAATTCCGCCCCCGCAGCCGGACCGATAAATTGGTGTTTGTCGCTTCGTTATCAAGTTTTCTGTCATTGCGAGACCAGTC
>SFHI01000029.1 GCA_004555705.1 Clostridiales bacterium
TGATTTCCTCGGAAAATGAATACGAAACGGTACCAAGCTGCCTAAGAGTGTGATTCGTTAGACAGTCTGGCGCACTGGCTCGCAATGACAGCGTTTTTTAGCGCACAATTTCAAACATCAATTTTCCGGACTGATGAGTTGTCCCGATCAGCACATACCCAAAAACGAAAGCGGGTGAACCCATGGCTTACCGTATCGCGATCTGCGATGACAGCGGAAAGGACGCGGAATTTGTACAAGGTATATTGAATCACTGGGCGCTTCAGCGGCAGGCGGACATCCAGGCGGAGGTGTTCTCCTCGGCAGAGCGTTTCCTGTTCCGGTACGCGGGGGACAAGGACTGGGACATTCTGCTGCTGGACATTGAAATGGGGGCCATGGACGGCGTGACCTTGGCAAAGCGGGTGCGTCGGGACAACGAATCTGTGCAGATCGTGTTCATCACCGGCTTTGCGGATTACATAGCGGAGGGCTATGAGGTGTCGGCCCTTCATTACCTGATGAAGCCCGTGCGGGAGGACAAGCTTTTCGCCGTCCTGGACCGGGCCGCTGCCGTCTTGCAGAAAGCAGAGCGATTTGTTCTGCTCCCGGTGGGCGGAGAGATGCTGCGCCTGCCCGTGACCCAGGTGCAGTATGTGGAAGCCTTCTCCCACAGCGTGGCCATCGTCACCGGGACGGACACCATCCAGGTCAAAATGCCCATCTCTGAGATCGAGAAGCTGCTGGGTGAGGGCTTTGTCCGCTGCCACCGCTCCTATCTGGCGGGGCTGAAATACATCGCCCGCCTTTCCAAAACGGAAGTCATTCTGGACAGCGGCAAGGCCCTGCCCCTGTCCAGAAGCGCCGCCCCCCTGGTGCATCAGGCGTTCATTTCCTACTACACAGGTGACCAAGATGAAACTGTTTGACCTTCTTTTCGGCAAAGCCATTGACCGCCGCATTGCCGCCTACCAAAATGACCTGATTGCCAGGCACTGCGACGAGGTGGACAACATCTACCGCACCATGCGGGGCTGGCGGCACGACTATCACAACCACATCCAGGCCATGCTGGCCCTGACCGACAGCCCGGAGGAGCTGCGGCAGTACCTGTGGAAGCTGAACGATGATCTGACCACCGTGGACACGGTGCTGAAAACCGGCAATGTGATGGTGGACGCGATCCTAAACAGCAAGCTGTCCTTAATCAAGTCCAAAAACATCACCGTCAACGCAAAGGCGACCGTTCCCGCAGAGCTGCGGATCTCCGAAATCGACCTTTGTGCCATTCTCGGCAATCTCCTGGACAACGCCATGGAAGCCTGCCTGCGGCAGAGGGAATCGGAGGAGCGGTTCATCCGGGTCTATATCGGCATCCTGAAGCAGCAGCTTTACATCTGCGTCACCAACTCCGCAGGCGGCGAGATTAAGAAGGTGGGCAAAACCTACCTCTCCACCAAGGATTCCGATGCCCACGGCTTCGGCCTGATGCGCATTGACCGCCTGGCGGACAAATATGATGGTTATGTAAACCGGCAGAATGAGCCCGGGGCCTTCGCCACGGAGGTCATGCTGCCGCTGTAAGCCATTCCCGTGCAATTCGCGCTCGAAATCGAACCATTCGCGCGCGAATTGCCGTTTTTTTGCTTTGGGCGATGTATCATGAGCGCAGGAGGTGGCACAATGAAAGATAACCAAAAACCACAGTACTCCATACTGCAAAATCTGAGCTATGTCGTGAAACTGGTATGGAAAGAATCCAGACTTCTGCTGTTCTTCACCACGGCTTCTTCGCTGGTTGGGATAATGACAAGCCTTGTACAGCTGTATATCGCTCCGATTATCTTACGGAAAGTGGAACAATCCGTCCCGCTGACGGAGCTGTTCCTTACAATCGGCTTGTTCACCCTGGCATTGATGGCATGTAATTCCATCAACACATACCTGACGGAAACCAAATTTGTCGGAGAGTCCCGGCTGATGCACGCTCTGAGCAAGATTCTGATATACAAGTCCTGTACAACGTCTTATGCCAATATGCTGGATACCAGGTTCCGGGAAAAGCAGATTAACGCAACGATCTCTGTATATAACGAGGGCAGCAAAGGCCTGACCGCCATGTTTCCGGAGGCCATGGCGTTTTCCGCTTCGCTGATTGGGTTTCTTCTGTATCTGCTGGTTTTGCGGGGGCTTCATCCGCTCCTGTTGGCGGTGGTTGTTGTTACCGCGGCGATCAGTTACCTCATTACCCGGCGCACCGATGAATGGCATTACAATACCGGAGAGGAATCCATGGGGATTCGCAACCGCAAAATGTACATCATCAATCTGGCCATGGGAAACGAAATGCCCAAGGATATCCGAATCTTTGGAATGCGGGAATGGCTGGATGATGTATGGGACAAAACGCTCACTCTGTGGAGGAGCTTATGCAATCGCTGTGAGAAGAAGATTTTTCTGACAAAAGCGGCGGATGCCGCGCTGGCTTTCGCGAGAAACGGCATTGCCTATGTGTATCTCATCCATATGGCGCTGAATGACAATCTGAGTGCGTCCGAATTTCTGCTGTATTTCTCTGCGGTGACCGGTTTTACGAACTGGGTCACAGCGCTCTTAAACAGCGCCTCTGCAATGAATAAAATCAGTTTACAGGTCTGCCGCTTCCGGGAATACTTGGATTGGCCGGAGCCCTTCCGATTTGAGGAAGGAAAGCGCATCAGCAAATCGGATTTTGAGCGTTTTGAACTTCGGCTGGAGGATGTGACTTACCGTTACCCCGAAAGTGAGAAAGACACCATCTCCCACATGAATCTGACCATCCATCCCGGGGAGAAACTGGCAATTGTGGGCTTAAATGGTGCGGGCAAAACCACGCTCATCAAACTGCTTTGCGGTTTTCTGGACCCAACGGAGGGCCGGGTGCTGCTGAACGGACAGGATATCCGGGATTTCAACCGAAAGGATTATTACACCCTGTTTACGGCTGTGTTCCAGGACTTTCCCCGACTGCAGGTGAGCATTGCCCAGAATGTCGCTCAGAGCATCTCGAATATTGACCGGGAGCGCTTGGCGGAATGTGTGGATAAGGCCGGACTCACCCAGGCTCTCGCGGAGCTTCCCCACGGTCTGGACACCACTTTGGGAAAGATCATGAATGACCATGGCATTGAGCTTTCCGGCGGCCAGACGCAGCGGCTGATGCTGGCAAGAGCGCTGTACAAAGACGCTCCCATTCTGCTGCTGGACGAACCCACGGCGGCGCTGGACCCTATCGCGGAGAATGAGATTTACCGGAAGTACAATGAAATGACCCATGGGCGAACCTCCGTCTACATCTCCCATCGTTTGGCGTCCACAAGGTTCTGTGACCGCATCCTCTTCCTGGAAAACGGAAATATCGCCGAGGAAGGAACCCATGACGAGCTGATGGCCCTGGGCGGAGGATACTGCAACCTTTTCAATGTCCAGAGCAAGTATTACCGGGAAGGAGGTAAGTTGGATGAAGCATAAGACCAACTGGCGCGATGTTCCCGGTGTTCATATCTGGGCGACCAAGGTTTGGTGGGGAATCAACCCAAAGCTGTTTCTTTCCACGGGCCTTCTGGAAACCGTGGATGCTCTGACCCCCTACATCACGATCTGGCTGTCGGCACAGATCATCAATGAACTGTCAGGCGGACGAAACCCGGACATTCTTTGGGAGTGGGTCATTCTGACGGTGTGTATCACCGCAGGCTTAAAACTGCTGTCCGAAGCGCTGTATCACTGGATGACGGCAGTTCATGCCCTGGAATGGGATTACGAGGACAAGCTTCTGGCGGACAAAATGATGGATATGGACTTCGCCGCCGTGAAATCACCGGAAACCAACGACCTTCGGATCGCCATCCGAAAGTTCCAGATGGGAAATGTCTATGGCTTTAATAAAATCCATAACTGGTATATCAGTAAGATCATCGGCGGCATTACATCTGTTTTGGGAGCATTGGTGCTGACCGTCAGCCTGTTTACACAGCGGGTTCCGGACACTGCCGGAAAACTGATTGTTCTGAACAGCAATTGTACGTCCGTTCTGGTAATCTTCACCTTATTGGCCGGAACAATCTTTTCTCCCTGGCTTTCTGCCAAAGCCACAGCAGGCTATGCCAAAACATGGCCCTACACCAACAAATACAACCGCTGTCTGAATACCTATGCCTCAATCGGAACCAAAAGCAAACAGGCGGTAGATGTTCGGATGTATAACCAGCAGAACATGGCGATAGAGATGCTGGAAAGCAGTTATTCCTATCCCCCCAATTCTCCGGCCTGCAAGATCATGTTCGGAGAAATCGGACCGCTCAAGGCAGCCTCCGGCGCGGTCAGCGTACTGCTGGTCGGAATCTCCTATGTGTTCGTGTGCCTGAAAGCCTGGGCAGGTGCCTTCGGCATCGGCTCTGTGACCCAGTATGTGGGTGCAATTACCAATCTATGCAGAGGCATTTCCGAACTGTTCGGCGCAATCGGAGACCTTCCGAATAACGCGAATTATCTCTATGTCATTCGTCAATTCATGGAAATTCCCAACGATATGTACCAGGGCAGTCTGCCCACGGAAAAGCGGGATGACCGGGAGTATCAGGTGGAATTTCGGGATGTGTCCTTCAAATACCCCGGCTCCGATAATTGGGCCCTTCGCCATGTGAACATGAGGTTCAGGGTCGGCTCCCGGCTGGCTGTTGTGGGCATGAACGGCTCCGGCAAGACCACCTTCATCAAGCTCCTGTGCCGCCTTTACGATCCCACCGAGGGACAGATTCTCCTGAACGGCATCGACATCCGCAAATATAACTACAATGATTACATGAACATTTTCTCCGTTGTGTTCCAGGACTTCCAGTTGGTGGCCCTGCCCCTGGGCCAGAATGTGGCGGCCTCAGCCGATTACGACCGGGCAAGAGCGGAGGATTGTCTGCGGAAAGCAGGCTTTGGCGACCGCCTGGATGCAATGCCCGCCGGCCTGGACACCTATCTCTACAAGGACCTGGACAAGTCCGGCGTGGAGATTTCCGGAGGAGAGGCCCAGAAAATTGCCATTGCCCGGGCGCTTTACAAGGACGCTCCCTTTATCATCCTGGACGAGCCCACCGCCGCCCTGGACCCCATGGCGGAAGCGGAAATCTACAGCAAGTTCAACGACATCGCCGGGGACAAAACCGCCATCTACATCAGCCACCGCCTGTCCAGCTGCAAATTCTGCGACGAGATTGCCGTATTCCATGAGGGCGCCGTCATCCAGCAGGGCACCCACGCCCAGCTGGTAGCCGACGAAACCGGAAAATACTACGAGCTCTGGCACACCCAGGCCCAGTATTATACCGGGGAAACCGCGTGAAGAGGCCGCAGGGCTCACGGCCCTCTGGCGGAAACGGTCGTCAGGAAAAAGGACTCCGAATTTCTCCCCAACATCTTGCGCCGGTCCTTCGTCCATGCTAAAATAAGCGAAAGCGCGTTTTTCGTAACCCCCGGCAAACCGGAAAACACAGAAATTGTTTTTTACGCGTGCGCACCCAAAAAACGCTGTCATTGCGAGCCAGTGCGCACACTGGCGTGGCAATCCCCCGGATATTCCGAGAAGTCCAAAAAACGGACAAACGCCCTAACAAACCGTCCTGAATTGTTGGGGGATTGCCACACCAGGCTGCGGCCTGGTTCGCAATGACAGTTCTTTTTTAGTGCGCTAAACAACAATTTGTCTGTCCGCTCCCTGAACCGGGCAGGCTGAACCGCTGTTTCCTGCGGGGCATTGCGGGGGCCTCCTCCCGGTTCCTTTCGCCCGTGAAAGCTCCCCTGTGAACGGGCCGCAATTTTCCGCTCCGCCGCGTTCCATTCATCATTTCCCCAAAAGGAGTACGTTTATGAGCCCCACCGTCAGTATCATTGTCCCGGTTTATAACGCGGAGCGCACCATCAGCCGCTGCGTTGACAGTATTCTGAACCAGGATTATTCCGATTTTGAGCTGCTGCTGGTTGACGATGGCAGCACGGACAGTTCCGGCGCCATCTGCGACACATACGCGGCCAGGGACAGCCGCGTCCAGGTCTTTCACAAAGAGAATGCCGGTGTTTCCTCCAGCCGAAACCTGGCCCTGGACCATGCCGGAGGCACCTACCTCCAGTTCCTGGACAGCGACGACTGGATCACGCCTGACGCCACCAGTTCCCTGGTCCGTACAATGGAACAGGGCCCCTGTGACATGGTGGTCTCCGATTTCTACCGGGTCGTGGGGGAACGGGTCTCCCAGAAGGGCGATATCGATGAGGACGGCATGATGACCCGCGAGGAGTACGCTTCCCACATGATGGAAAATCCCGCCGATTTCTACTACGGTGTCCTGTGGAACAAGCTCTACCGCCGCTCCATCGTGGAGGAATACCATTTGCGGATGAACCCGGAGATCAGCTGGTGCGAGGACTTCATGTTCAATCTGGAGTACATCCGCTACGCGGAAACCTTCCGGGCCATCCAGATTCCCATTTACTATTATGTCAAGACCAAGGGTTCCCTGGTTTCCCAGAGCATGTCCATCAGCCAGGTTGTGAAAATGAAGCTGACGGTCTTTGAATACTATCACCGGTTTTTCAAAACGGTACTGGACGAGGAGGAATACGAAAAAAGCCGTCTGAAAGTCTACCGGTTCCTGCTGGACGCCGCCGGGGACGGTTCCGTTCCGCCCGCGGTGCACCCCAATTCCCGGAAGCTGGGGGATGAACGGATGAAGGTCTCCCCCTATGTTCTGGACGGTGAGGGCGTGCTGTATGACGCTTTCCGGGAGCGAAAGCTGCTGGACCGCTATCTGGAAACAGCCGCTCTGAAAAACGACCTGACGCTTTCCGACGCCAGGCTTCTGCTGGCACTGCGGGAGCTGAATTTCCAGCCCACCCACCGGGAGGCGGCAGATTTCGCGAACCTGCCCCGGAGTACGGTTTCCCTCTCCCTGCAGAAGCTGACAAGCCGCGGCCTGATCAAAATCACGGATATCCGACAGGAAAAAGAGCGGGCCAAGCGGATGGACATCTCCTTTTCCGAGGCGGCAAAGCCCGTGCTGGAAGATCTGGAAACCGCCCGGCAGGACTGCGAAGCCGCCCGTCTGGCGTCCCTCCTGCCCGAGGAATTGGAACAGCACAACCGTCTGTCCGAGAAAATCCAGTCCCATATCCGGGATATCCTCCAATAAAATCCAGAACCATCTCCGGCGCAGCTTTTTCTGCACCGGAGATGGTTTTACATATACCTGCTTGCCCCAGGAGGCAGATAAATTGTTGGCGACCTCTAAAAACTACTTTTTGGTGTTTTGGGCGAGAGATTTTGTTCCAGCAAAAGTTTTGGAAAGGCCGGAATACTTGGTGTATTGCGGGCTTTTCAAAACGCATTGTTGGGACAAAAGATCCGTCCAAAACCCAAAAGGGTAGTTTTTAGAGGTGCCCTGTTGTTTACTGAGATTTTGCCGTAGGGGCGGCTAGTAGCCGCCCGCTTTGCTTTCGTCTACCAAAGCGCCCTGTTCTATTGAAAACGCTCAAAAATCGGAACGTTTCGGGCGGATAATATCCGCCCCTACGGTAGCAACGTAAGGTGTTTGAAAACTGTAAACAACAATCTACCTTCTGCTGTGGAAAGCCGATAAGCGCAATAAATCATTCAAATATGGAGGTACCATTATGAACTATCCTGCTGAACTGAAGTATTCCAAGACCCACGAGTGGATCAAGACCGAGGACGGCGTGGCTGTCATCGGCATTTCCGACTATGCCCAGGACGCTTTGGGCGATGTTGTGTTCGTCAACCTGCCCGCAGTGGGTGACGAGGTCGTCGCCGGGGAGAGCTTCGGCGATGTGGAGTCCGTCAAGGCGGTTTCCGACCTGATCTGCCCCGTCTCCGGCGTGGTCTGCGCCCTCAACGAGGAGCTGGAGGACGCCCCCGAGAACCTGAACGAGGACCCCTACGGTTCCTGGATCATCAAAGTGGAGAACATCACCGAAGAAGAGGAGCTGCTGGACGCCGACGCCTACGAGGCATTCTGCGCCGAGGAGGGCTAAAAATATGGCAAGCTACATTCCCTCCACTTTGGAGGAGCGGCAGGAAATGCTGCGAACCGTGGGGGTGAGCAGCTTCCGTGAGCTGTACCGGGATGTCCCCGCCCAGATGTATCTGGAGCAGGGCCTGAACCTGCCGGATGGCATGAGCGAGCTGGAGGTCCGCAGACAGGTCAGCGCCATGGCCGCGAAGAACCATGTATTCCCCACCGTGCTGCGGGGCGCAGGGGCTTACGACCACTACATCCCCAGCATTGTCAGGTACATTCCCGTCAAGGAGGAATTCCTCACCGCCTACACCCCCTACCAGGCGGAAATGAGCCAGGGCATTCTGCAGTCCATTTTTGAATACCAGACGGACATCTGCGAGCTGACGGGCATGGACGTGTCCAACGCCTCCGTCTATGACGGGGCCACCGCTGCCGCCGAGGCCGCGGCCATGTGCGGCTTCCAGGTGGTGAACATTCCCTCCGCTCCCGATGGCTGCGTGGACCTGGAGGCCCTGAAGGCCGTTCTTGGCGAGGACACCGCCGGACTGATGCTGACAAACCCCAATACCGTGGGCATTTTTGACGAGAACATTCTGGAGATCACCCGTCTGGTTCATGAGGCCGGGGGCCTGTGCTGCTACGACGGTGCCAACCTGAACGCGGTCATGGGTGTGGTCCGGCCCGGCGATATGGGCTTCGACTGCGTCCACCTGAACCTGCACAAGACCTTCGCCACGCCCCACGGCGGCGGCTGGCCCGGCGCGGGGGCTGTGGGCTGCAAGGCCCATCTGGCCGAATTTCTGCCGAAATCCGCCCTGATGGACGGTGGTGACCACATTCAGATTCGCTCCTTCGCGGGCAACTTCCTGGTGGTGGTCAAGGCCCTGACCTACATTCTGACCCTGGGCCGGGAGGGCATTCCCGAGGCCGCCCGGAACGCCGTGCTCAACGCCAACTACCTGATGGCGAAGATCAAGGGCACCTTCGAGCCTGCCTTTGACCGGATCTGTATGCACGAATTCGTGCTGGACCTGAGCCGCTTCAAGAAGGAGATCGGTGTCTCCGCCCTGGATGTGGCCAAGACCCTGATTGACTATGGCATGCATCCGCCCACGATGTACTTCCCCATGATTGTCCACGAGGCCCTGATGCTGGAGCCCACGGAGACCGAGAGCCGGGAGACGCTGGACTGGGCGGCGGAGGTATTCCGCCAGCTCTACGCCCTGGCGCAGGAAGACCCGGCGTATATGCACGCCCCCCCCCATCATGCCCAGATCGGCCGTCCCGACGAGGTGCAGGCCTCCCGGAATCCTGTTGTGCGGTATCAGCCATGATCCAGCGCATCGCGCTCTATGAGAGCGCCAGCTTCGACCCCTCCAAGGCCAAGCTCCAGTCCAAGGGCGATTCCGTCCGCTCCCGGGTGGTGAACCTGCGGGAGCTGAATCCGGAGATCACCATTCCAAAGCTAAAAGCTGCCATGGCGGAGGCCTTTGCCAAGGTTTACGGTCTGACTCTGAGCCGTTACCCGGAGGAAGCTCTGGACAGGTCCCGTATTGACGCCCTGCGGCAGCGCAACGGAAGCTGGGAATGGCTGTATGGTCAGAAGATTCCCTTTACCTTTGAATGCGAGGAGCGGTTCCCCTGGGGCGGCGTGCAGATCGCCCTGCAGGTGGAAAGCGGCGTTGTGCGGCAGGCGAAGGTCTATTCCGACGCCATGGACTGGTCGGTGGCCCCCAGGCTGGAGCAGGCGCTGACCGGATGCCGCTTCTCCCGGGAGGCCCTGCAGGAGCGGCTGTCCTCCGGAGAAACCGGCGCGGAGGCGGATGTGGCCGGGCTTCTGGCTTCCTCCGTCTGATTCGGTCCCGGCTCCGTTGAGGCGAGGGAACCCCCGACCCGCCACCAATATTTCACTTCTCTGTGTTCCATACGGATTTGTCCCCCCAGCAAAAACAGCCCGGCTGTACCCCTTCGGTACAGTCAGGCTGTTTTTCTGCACCTGCCCGGAACCCCCGGGGGAATCAGACCGGCGCGTCTGTTTTCGACTCGTGCTTAATCAGGAGGAACACCGTCAGATACATCACCAGCACAAAGGCGACGAACACCAGCGTAGACCGGGTGGTCCCGCTCATGCAGCAGGTGTCGTAGACCCCGTGGAGGAACACCGCCGCCAGGTAGCCCAGGATCAGGTTGAGCCTGCAGCCAAAGCGGTTTCCCCAGTCAAAGCGGAGCTTTGCCCTGCCGTAGAAAATGCCCATAAACACGGCGAAGCCCATATGCCCCGGAACCGCCAGGATGGCACGGGGCAGCGCAACGGAAAGACCGTAGCTGAACACATACTTCACGTTCTCGAAGGCAGCAAAGCCGAGAGACACAAAAACGGCATAGACGATGGCATCGAACCGGAAATTGAAATTGGGGTCACGCCAGGTTCTTTTGTACAGGAAGAAGAATTTTGTCCCCTCCTCCACCACCGCCACCACCAGGAAGGCCAGCAGGGTGATGTACTTCGGATTATCCGGCGATACCAGAGCGTTCAGAACCGACTCGCCGAGAACCTCCAGCACAATGGAAGCCAGGGCCGCGAGAATGCCCATCAGCACCAGACTGCCAAGCAGCCAGGGCGGCTCCCGTTCGATCCGGTCCTGTCTGTACACATACCGCATGAGAAAAACAGCCGGAAGAATGGCAGCCAAAACATAGACGATCATCAGATAGTAAATTGGCGCTGCGATCAAAGGCGCAAAAAAGAACATATCCGTCCCCTCCTTAAAAATATCCTCCCCTAGGTGATAGCCCAATCCCGTAATGGATGCAAGCGGCGCTGCCGGAATCCGAAAAAACCAGCTATTCGACGGCATACCCGTCAGCAGAATTCCCGTAGGAACCGCCCCATCTCATCCACCACGTCCTCCGCCTGGGGAAAGACGCCCATGGCATTCAGATAGCCATGCCCCATGCCGTTGTAGACCACGACCTTCACCGGAACCCCCGCGTCCTGCAGCTTATGGGCCCAGGCGATGGTGTCGTTTTTCAGGAAGTCCAGCGCCCCCACCGAGAGGAACGTGGGCGGATTCCCGGCAGCTTCAAAGGTGTAGGGATTGCACATTGGGTCCGGCCCCGGGATTCCCAAGGAGGCGTCCAGGCTCCGGACCATCAGCTCCGTCTGCCGCACCACACACCGGGACAGCTTTTTCTGCTTCGGGTCGAAGGTAAAATTTCTGCCGTCCAGCCGGTAATAGGCGTCCTCCACGCAGAACATATTCAGCGTCGGATACAATAGCAGCTGTCCCCGCACCATACCGGTTCCCTTGGCCCGGGTGGAGCAGTACTGGGCCAGATTTCCCCCCGCGCTGTCGCCGGTCACGAAAATCCTGGCCGGATCGATATCCAGCAGGGCAGCATTGGTATGAATCCATTCCAGCACCCGGAAGCAGTCCTCATAGGGCATGGGATAGGGATTTTCCGGCAGCAGGCGGTAGGCTGCGCTGACCACGACCACGTGGAATTTTTCCACAAACACCTTCCATACCTCGTCATAGGGCCGGATTCCGCCGCCGATGAATCCACCCCCGTGCATAAAATACAGGCAGGGGCAGTCCGGCTGGCAGCCCTCGCTCCGGTAGACCCGGATGGGAATCTCATAGCCGTCCGCGGCGATAACCGTCCTGTCCAGTAGTTCCATGCCGCCCCGCACACAGACGGCACTGGAGACCTGGTCGCAGTTTTTCCGGAACGCCGCGATGCCCTTGGGGTCCGTCCGCATTTTCACCCGGTTCAGCAGGAAGTCCGGCAGCAGGGCCATTTTTTTGGCGTTCCGCCCCAGCGGGCCCCCCAGCAGCCGCGGGTCGATGGCCAGCTCCGACCCCGCGTCCGGCGCGTATTTGACCGTCACCGGCAGCCCGCCGTCCATCACGGTACAGGCGGTGGCCTTCAGCTCCGCCAGGAATTCATCGGTGTACCATTTGTGATCCCAGCTTTTTTTCGCTTTCATATCTGTTTCCTCACCCTCTGTTCCCGAAACAGCAGATTGCCCTCCCCACGTCCGTCCTCCATTTTCTCAGGAAATGCTTATCGTAAGAGCGCAAATCGGCAAATTGTTGTTTACAGCACTAAAAAAGAACTGTCATTGCGAACCAGTCCGCAGACTGGTGTGGCAATCCCCCAACAATTCAGGACGGTTTGTTAGGGCGTTTTTCCGTTTTTCGTACATTTCGGAATATCCGGGGGATTGCCACGCCAGTGTGCGCACTGGCTCGCAATGACAGCGTTTTATTTAGCGCACACTTATAAACAACAATTTGACCCACTGCAAGAAAATGCGCTTTTTCATATTGTATTACAGCTCGGGCGCAAAGTCAATTTCTTCGCATAAGGGCCAATGAACGCCATTCCAATCCCGAAGCACTTGAAAACAAGAAACACACAGCCGGTGCCTTGCGGCACCGGCTGTGGGGATACAGAGGGCTTTCAAGCCCTTTTCATTTTATTCCATATCGTCGAGCAGACCGTATCCGCCGCTCTCCCGGCGGTAGACCACGGCAAAGCAGCCTCCGTTGTCCTCGTCCCGGAAGGCGAAGAAATTGTGGCCCAGCAGATTCATCTGCAGCACCGCTTCCTCCCGGGTCATGGGCCGGAAGTAGAACTGCTTCACGCGGACAATGCTCAGGTCGTCCTCATCCTGCTCGGGCGTGAAGGAGGTCTCCTCCTGCACGGACCGGACGAAAGCGTCCTTGCGCAGCCGCTTGGCCAGACGGGTCTTGTTCTTGCGGATTTGTCCTTCAATGGTGCCCACCGCCGCGTCGATGGAAGCAAACATATCCGATGTGGCCTCGCAGGCCCGGAACCAGGTACCCGCTCCCCGCACGGTGAGCTCCACCACGTTCCGGTTCTTCTCCACGGAAAAGACCACAAGTGCCTCCGCATCCCCCTCGAAATAACGGCCCAGCTTCATCACTTTCTTTTCGGCATAGGCGTGCACGTTCTCCGGGAGTTTGACTTTCTTCTCGCTGTACTGAAATTTCATATGCGGCAGCTCCTTTCGTGTCACCGGTCATCCGGTGTACTTCTACTATACCACGAAATGCGGCAATCGGCAAGGGGCCGGCCCTCAGTCCAGTTCTTCTTCCTCGTCCAGCAGCTCCGCCATGGCCAGGTTGTAGACCGCTTCCGCCTTCTTCTCCATCAGCTTCTGGAGCCGGACAGCCTGCCGCTGGTTGGGTGCCGTCAGCTCCATGGTCATGAGGCTGCCCATCTCGTCGCTGAGCTCCAGCACCACACCGAAATCCCCGGAGGGCTTGGGCTCCACCCTGGTCTTGACAAAGCTGCTGCGGTGGATCTCCCGGTTGAACCGGAGCACCGCATCCTCCGCCTTCTGCCGGACGGTATAGGGCACGGAATTCTCCACCACTGCCCCGTCGCTGCGGCCCTTCTCCGTGATGGTGAACTGTTCCCCGTTGCGCTCCAGGTGGCCGGTTTCCACCATCTGGGGGATGGCCGTCCGCACATCAAAATAGCTCAGAAACTCATTCTGAAAGCACAGCTCATAAATCTGCTGCTCAGTGGCAGGATAGTTGACCCTGGCCATCACAAAGAGAATCAGCGCTTTCACATCCATCATATCATGAATAAATCCCACACCCTGCACAGAGCGTCCCCCCTTTGTCTTTTCGGAAAACTTCTGACCACAGCGATAAATTGTTGTTCAGCGGCTTCGCCGAATTGACAATTGACAATTGACAGTTGACAATTATTGTGTCATAAACGGGGCGATTTTGAAATAAAACGCCTTGTTTCCGACCATTAATATTTTAATTTTCATCCCGAAGGGATTCCTTAATTGTCAATTGTCAATTGTTAATTGTCAATTATAAAAAACAATTTATCTCTCCATGAATTTCATTATACCCGATCCTGGGAAAAAATCAAGCACCGGCATATCCTTTGCCGCATAGTCTGGCAGGAAGGAGGTATTGCCATGCTGCAAAGGCCAATTTACTGCGCCGGAAGCACCCCCGCCGTCCGGTATGCCGCGGAGCTGCTCGTCCAGCGGGGCGTCCCCATCGCCCACACCCTGGGAGAGGAGACCGGGTGCCTGCTGCTGGATGTTCCCAGCTTTGACCCTTCCGGAGCCATCCGGGGCGGGGGCAGGCTGGAGGATTTGCTTCGGGAGCTTCCCGACGACGCCGTCATTGCGGGCGGAAACCTGAACCATCCCCTGCTGGAGGGGCTCCCGCTCCTGGACCTGCTCCGGGATGAAACCTACTTAGCCAAAAACGCCGCCATCACCGCCCAATGCACCCTTCAGATCGCCGCTTCCCTGCTCCCCGTCACCCTGGAGGAGGCTCCCACCCTGATTCTGGGCTGGGGCAGAATCGGAAAATGCCTTGCCCAGCTCCTGAAAGGTCTGGGGACCGGTGTGACCGTTGCCGCCCGGAACCCCGCCCACCGGGCCATGCTCCTGGCCCTGGGCTATGGCGCGGGGGAGGCACGGGAGCTGGACCTGGCTCCCTTCCGGCTCATCGTCAACACCGTTCCCCTTCCCCTGCTCACGACCGAACAGTTGGAGCGCTGCCCCCGGGCCGTCAAGCTGGACCTGGCCTCCCGGCGGGGCCTGCCCGGAACGGACGCGGTCTGGGCCAGGGGCCTTCCCGGCATCCACGCCCCGGAAAGCTCCGGCGCGCTGATCGCCGACACTCTTCTGCGGCTTGGGAAGGAGGCGGAGAAATGACCATCGGTTTTGCCCTGTGCGGCTCGTTCTGCACCTTTTCCGCTGTGTTTCCGGTGATGCGGAAGCTGTCGGAGGAATATGACCTGATTCCCATTTTCTCCCAGGCCGTGTCCACCGTTTCCAGCCGCTTCGGCACCCCGGAGGAATTCGGGGCAAGGGCGGAGGACATCTGCGGCCGTCCGCCCCTTGACACCATCGCCCAGGTGGAGCCCATCGGCCCCAAAAAACTGCTGGATGCTCTGGTCATCGCCCCCTGCACCGGGAACACCCTGGCAAAGCTCTCCCACAGCATTGCGGACACCCCGGTGACCATGGCGGCCAAAAGCCATCTGCGCAACGCCCGGCCCATTGTGGTGGCCGTATCCACCAACGATGGTCTGGCTGGCGCGGCGGAGAATATCGGAAGGCTCCTGGCCCGGAAGCACTATTACTTCGTCCCCTTCCGCCAGGATGACCCCGTAGGGAAGCCCACCTCCCTGGTGGCGGACTTCTCCGCCCTGCCGGAGGCCCTCCGCCTGGCCCTGGAAGGGAAACAGCTTCAGCCCATCCTCCTATAAAAACGATCCGGCAGCATTCGCTGCCGGATCACCTTGTTTTCCAATAACGGTACAATAAATTGTTGTTTACAGCACTAAAAAAGGACTGTCATTGCGAACCAGTCCGCAGACTGGTGTGGCAATCCCCCAACAATTCAGGACGGTTTGTTAGGGACAATTTAACTTCCCGCTTTGCGCTTCCTCAAACCCCCGCCAGTTCCTTCAGTCTGGGCGCCAGGTCGGTCCGCTCCCAGGGTCTGCCCTCTACGCCGAAGTGGCCGCGGGAGGCCGTGTCCGCGTAGATGGGACGGCGCAGGTCCAGCTTCCGGATGATTCCGGCGGGAGTCATATCGCAGCACTGCCTCAAAATTTCCGTCATTCGCCCGTCGGATACCACCCCGGTGCCGAAGCTGTCCACCCGGAGGGAAACCGGCTCCGCCACGCCGATGGCGTAGGCCAGCTGCACCTGCACCCGGCTGGCCAGGCCCGCCGCCACCAGGTTCTTGGCCATGTACCGGGCCATGTAGGCCGCGCTCCGGTCCACCTTGGTGGGGTCCTTCCCGGAGAATGCCCCGCCGCCGTGGGAGAAGAAGCCTCCGTAGGTATCCACGATGATCTTCCGCCCGGTGAGGCCCGTATCGCCGTTGGGCCCGCCGATGACAAAATTCCCGGTGGGATTGATGTGGATGTGCTTCACCTGGTCAATGGAGAAGCCGTACTGCTGCAGCACAGGAGCAATGACGCCCTGCCGGATATAGCGCCGCAGCTCCCCGATTTCAAAATCCGCGCTGTGCATGATGGAAACTACCACGGTATCCACCCCCAGCACATTCCCCGCTTCATCGTAGGCCACGGTCACCTGGGTTTTCCCGTCGGGCCGCAGCAAATCCGTGGAGCGGACGCACTCCGTCAGGCGGCTGCACAGGGCCCGGGCCAGGGCAGCGGGCAGGGGCATCAGCTCCGGGGTCTGGGTGCAGGCGCCGCCGAACATCATCCCCTGATCCCCCGCGCCGCCCACATCATCATTGGTGCCCAGGGCAATGTCCGCGGACTGGGTGTGAATCCGGCACTGAATTTCCACGCTGTCCGCGTCAAAGCCATCGCCGGGGTACACGTAGCCGATCCCCCGGATGGTCTCCCGGGCCACGGCAGCATAGTCCACCTGAGCTTTCGTGGTAATTTCCCCGCAGATCAGGCAGAAGTTCGTGGTAACCATGGTCTCACAGGCCACCCGGGAGCCGGGGTCCTGCTGAAGGCAGGCGTCCAGGATGGCATCGGAAATGGCATCCGCCACCTTGTCCGGATGCCCGCAGGTAACACATTCCGAGGTAAAAAGTCTTTCTTCCATGTTTCTTTTCCTTTCGATTCTGTTTTTTGGGATTATCCAACAAAAACCGCACACCGAAGATTCGATGTGCGTGAATCGAATCCTCATCTGTCGTTGCCGCCGGATTTGGCACCTTGAATAAACAGGTTGCCGGGTTTCATCGGGCCGTTCCCTCCACCACTCTTGATAAGGCTTGTATGCAGTTTCGGTTTATTATACTCCTTTTCCCCAATTTGTCAAGCATCTCCCCTCCTTCACCGGAGTTTTTTTCAGGCACAGGTATCAACTTCGCGCGCAACGTTTACAATTCCGCTATGGACTTTTTCGGCGCTTGCTGATAGAATAACCCCAGAAAGCTTTAGGAGTTGAGTGCAATTGAAAAATCTTCGCAGGAAATTTGACCGGCTGTGCTACCGCAACCGGGACAAAGGCATTCCCAATCTGATGCTGTATATCTGCATCGGCAGCGCCGTGGTGTACCTGATGACCCAGCTCACCCAGAATGCCGTGCTGTATAATATTCTCTATTTTGACCGGACGCTGATTCTCCGGGGCCAGGTGTGGCGGCTGTTTACCTACGCGCTGACCTACAACGGCGGCAACATCCTGTACACCGCCATCGGCCTGTTATGCTACTTCTCCCTGGGCCGGGCCATTGAAAACCATTGGGGAACCTTCCGGTTCAACCTGTTTTACCTGTCGGGCCTGGTGCTGATGGATGTCTACTGTCTGATCTTCCCCTGCAACGCCTCGGTGAACTACCTGAACATGAGTCTGTTCCTGGCCTACGCCACCCTGTATCCCGACGCCCATTTCCTGCTCTTCTTCATCATCCCCATCAAGGCCTGGATTTTCGCCCTGTTCGACCTGGCCATCACGCTGATCAACGTGATTATGCTGTCGGTGCCCGTGTTCTACTTCCCCTACAACCTTTTCCCCCTGGTGGCCCTGGCTAACTATTTCCTGTTCTTCGGCAAGGACGTGGCCAACGTGATCCCCATGTCCTGGCGCCTCAATGCCCGGCGGCTGTTCCACCGCGGAAAACGCTCCTCCGCCCCCCGGGCCAAGGTAATTCCCTTCAACGGCGCGCCCTCCTATGAGGCCTCCACCGCCCAGCCCAAGGCGCCCTATCTCCACCGCTGCACCGTCTGCGGCCGGACGGACGTGTCGGACCCGGACCTGGAGTTCCGCTACTGCTCCCGGTGCAAGGGTTACTACTGTTACTGCCAGGATCATATCAGCAACCACACCCACATTCAGTAAACAAGCCCCTCAGCGGCCGCCAAACGCGGCCGCTGTTTTTCTCCCTCGCCTGCATTAAATGAAAGGCCGGCAAATTGTTGTTTAGAATTGACAATTGACAATTAACAATTGACAATTCAGGAATCCCTTCGGGATATATTTTAAATTAATTGCGTTGAAAATACAGCATATTATTTCAAAATCGTCCCGTAGGGACACAATAATTGTCAATTTTCAAAATTTTCAATTGTCAATTGTCAATTCGGCGAAGCCGTTCAAACAACAATTTTTCGTTGTCAAACGTCCCCGCCATGGCGGAGTGCTTGATGAATGCGGCTGCATCCGCCGGTTCTCAATCCGTCCGCCGCCGCATAGCCTGTACCACACACTAGGCTATGAGGTGGTACTATGGAACAAATCACGAATCAGGTAATCCTCCGGGGAACGCTGGCATCCGCGCCCCGGTTTTCCCACGAGAACCACGGCAAGCGGTTTTTCCGTTTTTATCTGGACGTACCCCGCCTGTCCTCGGCGGTGGACACCCTGCCCATTGTGGCCCCGGAGGCTCTGCTGGAATCCACGCTTCTGGAGGAAGGGGCCCTCCTGTGCGTGACAGGCCAGGTGCGCTCCCACAACCTGCGCAGTGACGGGAAGCGCCACCTGCTGATTTTCGTGTTTGCCTCCTCCCTTGCTCTCCAGGACGGGGAACCGGCAAACCAGGTCACCCTGGAGGGCTTCCTCTGCCGGGAGCCCACCTACCGCCGCACCCCCCTGGGCCGGGAAATCTGCGACGTGATGCTGGCAGTGCCCCGGGCCTTTCAGCGGGCGGATTACCTGCCCTGCATTCTATGGGGCCGGACGGCCCAGGAAATCTCCCGCTGCCACACCCGGGACAGCCTCCGCATCACCGGCCGCCTCCAGAGCCGGGTCTACACCAAGGTCACCGAGGAAGGCTCCCAGCAGAAAACCGCCTACGAAATCTCCGCCCTCACCGCCCAAATCCTCCCCCAGCCCCTCCCCTGATTTCTCCGGGAAATTGTTGTTTACGCGTGCGGACCCGAATAAACGCTGTCATTGCGAGCCAGTGCGCACACTGGCGTGGCAATCCCCCGGTTGAATGGGGCCAGGAACAATTACCACCAAAATTCGCTGTGTCTCCTGCTATTCCGGGAACTATTCGGTACATTTCCCCTCTAACCGGGGGATTGCCACGACCAGTCTGCGGACTGGTCTCGCAATTACAGCTTTTTCAGTTCGAACGCGTAAACAACAATTTATCTTTACCTCCCCCGTACCGAGAAAACCCCCGCTGCTTTTGGCAGCGGGGGTTTTCTGCAAAAGGGATTGGAAAGAAGAGAGGTAGAAAAGAGGATCTACTTGAGTGGAAAGGAAGCGGCTCACGGCTTCCGCAACCTTTCTGTGTATAAAATACCTTCCGGTTTTGAACATCCAATAACGGATTTGAAAACAAAATTCGACCATTTTGTGAATAAAATCCAATAGAACCGCTAAGCGATAAATTGTTGTTTACGCGTGCGCGCCTAATAAAACGCTGTCATTGCGAGCCAGTGCGCACACTGGCGTGGCAATCCCCCGGTTGAATGGAGCCAGGTAACGATTGCTACTAAAAATCGCAGTGACTTCCATCTTTCTGGGTGCTTTTCGGCACATTCCCCCTCTATCCGGGGGATTGCCACACCAGTCTGCGGACTGGTTCGCAATGACAGCGTTTTTTAGCGCACAATTTCAAACAACAATTTAACGCTCCGTTTCTTCTGTTCGTGCGGGCGTATTGTTTCCTCACGCCTGGGGGAAAATCAGGGTCACCTTGAACAAATCTCCG
This sequence comes from Clostridiales bacterium, assembly GCA_004555705.1. Lineage (GTDB taxonomy): Bacteria > Bacillota > Clostridia > Oscillospirales > Oscillospiraceae > Faecousia. The sequence goes on from SFHI01000029.1 coordinate 19,718, forward strand.
TCCACCAGCAGCTGAAGCTGGCCCTTCTGCAGCTCCATCAGGCTCTTGGCAATGTTCAGCCCCAGGCCGCTGCCCTCGGTATTCCGGGAGGCGTCCCCCCGGACAAACCGTTCCATCAGCTCATCGGCCTCCACGTTCAGCTCCTCCCGGGAGATGTTCTTCAGGGAGATCAGCACCTTGCCCTCCAGGGTGGTCAGGTCCACATACAGCCGTGTCCCCGGCAGAGCGTATTTCACCGCGTTGCTCAACACATTGCTGAGCACCCGCCAGACCAGCCGTCCGTCCGCCAGCATTTCCACCGGTTCCTCAGGATGCCGGAACACAGGGGTCAGATTTGCCTTTGCCAGCTTGTCCGCGAATTCCCCCAGGGCCTGGTTTACGGCCTCCGCCGCGTCCACCCTGGCGATATCCACGTTTATATTTCCCGTGCTGGCCTTGCTCATCTCCATCAGGTCGTCAATGAGCTTCTTTAAGCGCTGGGACTGCCGGGAAAGCACCTCCAGGTACAGCTCCTGTTCCTCCTCGCTGTGGGGCTTGCTCATCAGGTCCACATAGTTGATGATGGATGTCAGGGGCGTTTTGATATCATGGGACACGTTGGTGATCAGTTCGGTTTTCATCCGTTCGGATTTCAGCTGCTTCTGGGCGGCCACCACCGCCACATCCGCCAGTCCGTTCAGCTCCTGGGCGAAGTCCCGGAAGCAACCCACCAGCAAAGCATCGTCCACCTTGGTATCCAGGTCCCCCCGGCGCATCCGCTTGGCGCTTTCCAGCAGGGTGCCGAAGCAGTGGGAGCCGTAGAGCACGATCCCGATGCCGAAGCAGGCCCACAGCACAAGCAATCCCTCCGACCGGTTCGCCACGGCGAGGAACAGCCACAGCAGCAGCACCAGCCCCACCGTCAGCCACTGCCAGATCAGCGGCAGCATGGAAAAGAACCGCTGAAGCCCTCTTCCCAGCCAGGCCGCTCCCCTTTTCACCAGGGAAAGCGTCCATTTCCACAGCTTTCCCAGCTCCAGAGCGAAGAATTTCACCAGCTTCCAGGCTGCCCGGACGAGCCGTTTTGCCAGCGGCACCGCCCGCTGCCAGCACCAAACCAGGCACCGCAGGCCCGTTTTGCAGCACCATACGCACAGCCGGACAGCGAACCCGCAGAGACTGTTTCTCCACCAGATGCCGCCGGGGGTCTTAACCTGTGCGGCAAAGGCAAAGCAGAAGCCCACAAACAGCAGGCATCCCACATATCCCGCTGCGGCCGTTGCCCCGGCCGCAAAGAGGAGACCCTGATTGAACAGATACTCCATACCCTCTGCCAGCAGCCAGACAATTCCCACGTCCGCCAAGCCTGCGCCCACCGCGTAGGCATCCAGAGGAATCAGATTCAGTCCACCGGCCTTCACGGTATCCCTGCCGGGCTTCCGGCCGGCGGCGCAGCACAGGTACACCGCGCACACCGCGAACAGCAGCAGATTCACCGCCAGAATCACGAACAGGGCATTGCGGTAATTCCACAGCAGCCGCAGGGCGTCGGCAAGCTCCGAGTGACGCATGACCGGCTCCTGAAGAGTCAGGCTCACGGTGTAGCCGGTCAGCTCCTGATAATAGAACTCCGCCACCATGACATCCTTGTATCCGCTGTCATAGTAGGAATAGGAGTGGATTTTGCGGGTGGGAACCGACACCGTGGGGAGCCGTTCTTCCGAAGCGACTGTTTCCTCCGGCTCCGAGGGGACGGCAGTCTCCGGTGGGGTGGTTTCTTCCCCGGTGACTTCGGCAGGCTCCGAAGCGGTGGTTTCCTCCCCGGCGGCTTCGGCAGGCTCCGAGAGGACAGCATCCCCAATGGCAACCGGCACCTCTTCCCAGGTGAACACACCGTCCTCCAGGGTCACGCTTCCCCCTTCGACCTCCAGCAGCATATTGCCCTTGTCGTCCCGGAAGGATATGGCCGTCACCTTGTCCTCCTCCGTCACCGGGATTACCTCTCCAGCGGCAGAGCGGAAGCGGAGGCGGCCGTCCTCCATGGGGGCCAGAATTCCCAGAGGCTCCACACTGCCCACACTCTCGGAGCGTTCGCCGTCAAAGGTCAGGCTGATGCTGTAAACCTCCACGCCCTCTGCCGGGATATCCGTCGATGCGTCGTCCCCGGCTGCGTAGGCGGCAAAGCACAGGAAGCCCTCCTCATCCAACCGGATGGTGCCTACACCCTCCGCAGAAAAGGTCTGGTACAGCATCCCGCCGTTGCTGTCGAAGAAGCTGGCTCCCGCCACCACCATATCCGGCAGCATCAGTTCCATGGGCTCCGTAGTGCGCAGAACCACATTCCCCTCCTGGCTGTAGTAGGCCAGGGCGGACACGCCGGTTTCCGTGGTAGAAACCAGCTCATTTCCGTTTTCATCATAGAAATGTGCTGCGGACACCATGGCGCCCTGGGACGGAACGGCGTTATACAGCAGCGCATTCTGGTCGATGGCAGGTGCGCTCTGATGGTCGTACTCCTCCTGGGTCCTCAGCGAAACCAGTACCCGGTAGGTATCGGCAAAGGGGAAGTTCACCACCCGGCTGTAGCTTTCCAGCCCCCGGTCCTCCACCACGTTTCCCTGGTCATCCTGGATGATAAAGCCCACGGCTCCGGGCTGGAACTGGTTTTGGGCGTAATCCTCCTCAATCCAGTCGTCCAGGGCATAGATCATCTCCTCCGGACAGCCGCCCAGATTCACGCTGGCAAAGCGGGCCCCCACATACTGGGCATAGCGCTCAAGCGCGTTCTCCTCCGCATGCTCCAGCATTGTATCCACAGAGGCACCGTACAGCCCCTGGCTGGCCAGCACCAGAATTCCCGCCGCGCTGCCCAGACTCACCAGCAGAAAAACCGCGCAGAGCACCACCGCCAGGAATTTAATCGTAATGTGGTATTTCATTTGGCATTCCCCTCGATCTTGTACCCCTGGCCCCAGACCACCTTCAGGTAGCGGGGTTCGGAGGGATTGATTTCGATTTTCTCCCGCAGGTGTCGGATATGGACGGCCACGGCCCCCTCGCTGCCCAGGGCCGCCTCCTGCCACACCGCTTCGTAGAGGTTTTTGGTGGAGTAGACCTTCCCCGGGTTTTTCATCAGCAGCCGGAGGATGGCGTACTCCGTGGGGGTCAGGGCCACGTTCTCCCCCTCTACCACCACGGACTTGGTCCGGTCGTCCAGGGAGATGCCCCCGATGGTGATGTTCTCACCGCCCTCCTCCGGGCGGCTGCCCAGCTTGGCATAGCGGCGCAGCTGGCTGCGGACTCTCGCCAGCACCTCCACGGGAACGAAGGGCTTGGTGATGTAGTCATCCGCCCCCACATTCAGTCCCAACACCTTGTCCTCGGTTTCGGACTTGGCGGTGAGCAGGATGATGGGCGCGTTGGAAAGCTCCCGGATGCGGGCCGTGGCCGTAATCCCGTCCATCACCGGCATCATCACATCCAGCAGAATCAGGTGGATGTCGTTCTCCCGGACGATGTCCAGAGCCTGCTTTCCGTTGAAGGCCTCGAAGCGCCTCCTTTTTCCTCTTTGTGGCATCATTATAGCATCAAGATTATTAAGATGAAAGAGGGGTATTCTTTAAGATACCCTTAATTCTTTCCAAAGAAAGGAATTATTTGCGTTTACCCCCTATCTTTCCGGGAAGAAATATGTATAATAAGAAATCAAAGAGCGGTAAATTGTTGTTTATTGGATTGTATTGGAAATGTTGGAAACACACTGTAGGGGAGCCATTCATGGCTCCCGGCGGTGAAATGTTCTGATATTCTCAGCATTTCGGCGAAAACGTACTGCTCTACGGGAGCCATGAATGGCTCCCCTACAGTAAGGACGAAGTGCGCTTGAAAACTGTAAA
>SFHI01000132.1 GCA_004555705.1 Clostridiales bacterium
ATTCCGGAAGATCCGGGGGATTGCCACGCCAGTGTGCGCACTGGCTCGCAATGACAGTGTTTTATATAGCGCGCACTTGTAAACAACAATTTATCTTCCTCCCCCCACCCCGTATTCCCGGGCATAGCGAAAGCCCGAACCGAGGTTCGGGCTTTCGGGGAATGTAAAAAATGTTTACTCCACGTCCGCGTAGCCAAGCATCTCCTGCAAAGCCTTCTTATGGGACCAGAGGTTCAGCTCCATGACGTTGCCAATGCCATCCACTTCGATGCCCTTGTAGCTCCAGGCTCCTTCAAGCTGGCTCTTCTCCAACGGAATCTTCTGGGACACGATGGTCAGGTCCTTCAGCATGGGCAGAAACTCCCAAATGTAATTGCTCATTTCATCGGTGGTCATATCCGTGGTGATCAGCGGGAGGATTTCGGTGGCCAGCTTGTGCAGGTCCCACAGATTCATCTTCACGCATTTGGACAGCAGGGAGGTGATGATGGTCCGCTGCCGGTTGGTGCGGGAGAAGTCGCCGTCGGCGTCGATCTTCCGGATTCGGGCATAGGCCAGGGCCTCCAGGCCGTCCAGGGTCTGATAGCCGGGCTCCATATCGCCCACATAGCCGATCTTCTCGGTCATGTACTTGGCCTCCGCCTCGGTCAGCTCGATGTCCACGCCGCCCATCAGGTTGATGATCTGCTCAAAGGAGTCAAACCCCACCTCGATGGTGTGATCGATGGGAATACCGAAATTCTGCTCCACACACAGCGCCAGCATCTCCATGCCGCCCTTGGAGGAGCCGGTCCACTCGGTTCCCAGATTGTAGCACACATTGATCCGGTTCCGGCCCGCGCCGTGACCTGCGTAGGCCGGCAGGGGCACATAGCAGTCGCGCAGGATGGAGGTCATGGTCAGGGTCTTGGTCTCCCGGTTGATGGTGCACATGATCATGGAGTCGGACAGCTTGTGCTGCTCCGCGCTCTCCCCCTCCCGGTTGTCCTGACCCACCAGCATAATGGTGGTGACGTTCTGGGTGGAGACCACCTGGGGCCAGGTCTGCTCCGGCTCCGTGGATTCCTCCGTTGCCTCGGCTTCTCCCTGGGTTCCCTCCGTGACGCCGGTGCTGGCAGGCTGGGTATTCTCCGTTGCCACGAAGGACGGGTCAGTTTCCTGTACCTGGTTCACCAGGCCCAGCATGGAGCGTATATAGATCCAAAGGCCCACCGCGAGAAGCGCCAGCAGCAGCACAATCACTGCCAGCACGATCAGAATGATCTTCCACACTTTTTTGGGCTTTTTGGGTTGTTTTTGGTTTAGGTAGCGTCCGCCTTTGCTCATGGTTCTCCTCCTGAAAACATGGGATACGCAGCATTATAGCACATCCTGCCGCCGCCTGGCAACAGGGAAAAATCTTCCCGCTTAAGAAAATGAGCGGCCCAAGGGCCGCTCATCCGTTGGCAGCTTACTTCTCAACGATCTCCAGGATCTCCATGGGGCAAGCCTTGGCGCAGATGCCGCAGGCAGTGCACTTGGAAGCGGGATTTTCGGGTTTGAGCACGATGACCTTCATGGGGCAGGCCTCCACGCACTTGCCGCAGCCGACACATTTCTTCTTGTTGATCATGTACACGCCGGTCTTGGGATTCTGGGTAATGGCCTCATGCTCACAGGTGCGGAAGCATTTGCCGCACTGGATGCAGGTATTGGGCTTGGCGCCGTCCCCCTTGGCAACGATCCGGATGCAGGAGTAGTCCTGGTGGAACTCCTTATAGAACGCCTCCGAGCAGGCCCGGACACACTCCAGACACGCCATGCACTGCCCATTTTTCTTAACCGAGAGCTTCTTCATACCTGAGGATTCTCCTTTTTGTTTTATTCTTTGCTTATTATACAACATTCTCCAAAAATAGCAATGGTCAAAATCGGAAAACCGAAAAAATACTTTTCAGGAACAATTTCCCTGTCTAAAGCCCTCTTTCCCGGAAATACTACCTGCGTAACACGAAACCTTTGGAGGAAAGAAAATGAAACGATATACCATTGTTGCCGCAATTGTACTTTCTGTCGCTGTGCTGACCGCCGGATGCCGGAGCGGGCAAAACCAGCCCACCACCATGCCGACCACCATGCCCACAACGGCACCCACCACCCAGGCCACCACGCAGCCCACCACCCAAGCGACGGAACCCTCCATCCAGCCCTCCACCGGAACCGAACTGCCCGGTGAGGAGAGCGTCGGGAGCACCGGCGCCGGCGAAAGTGAACCCACCGGCCAGAACCGCGCCCGCGGCGCCATGCCCCGGAGCTACTGATTCCCAGGGAAATCCGGGCGGGTGAAACCAACGGAGCGGTTTCGGAACAATGCCGGGACGTGCCGAGCAGATGCGCGGTACGTCCCGGTTTTCTCAATTCTCCAAAAACGCATCCCAGGAGAGCGTAACCCGTCCTTTGGAGGTCACCAGGCAGGGAATCCCGATTTTTCCCTCCCGCCGGGGGCCCTCAAAAATCGGATTGGTGTCCCGCAGGGCCAGAAATTCCTTCAGATGCTTCGTGCTTTCCGCGAAATCCCGGAATTCATACAAAACCCCCGCCCCGTCCAGCTCCTCCCGGCACTTCACACAATCCGGGCAGATCATCATTCCATAAACCGTCAGCATATCCATTCTCCTTTGTTTCTTTCATAAATTGTTGTTTACGATTCGTTATTGTAGGGGCGGCTATTAGCCGCCCGCAAACTAACGGCTACAGAAATGTCCGTTTTATCCGTAAATGCTCAAAAATCGGGACGTTTCGGGCGGCTAATAGCCGCCCCTACGGTAGGAATACAACGTGCTCAGCATGGGCATACTAATCCCATCCCCACAGGAAAGGAGGACCCATAATGAATGTGAAAGGATGGGCCATTACCGCAGGCCTGGGAGCCGCCGTGGGGGCGGTGGCCGTGCTGATGATGCCGCGAAACAACCCCACCCGCCGCCTGGCCGCAAAAGCCGCCAACAAGATGGAGGATGTGGCCTGGAGGGTATCCGACACCATCAGTGACAAAATGAATACCCTGGACTTCTGAGAAACGCATCCACAGGCAGAGCGGCCCCGCCCTCTGCCCATCCATAACCCCCCACACAAAGCAGCAAACTCACCGGGACGATAAATTGTTGTTTGAAAGGGTGTGCTCAAAAAACGCTGTCATTGCGAGCCAGTGCGCACACTGGCGTGGCAATCCCCCGGTTGAATGGAACCAGGTA
>SFHI01000133.1 GCA_004555705.1 Clostridiales bacterium
ACATTTCCTCTCTAACCGGGGGATTGCCACACCAGTCTGCGGACTGGTTCGCAATGACAGATAATCTGGGCCGCATCGCTGTAAACAACAATTTATCTTTCCTCCAACGCAGCCCTAATCCTCCCCCGGCTGGGGGTACAGGGGGTTCGTCAGGTAATATTCCCAGGCCAGGGCCTGGGAATATTCTTTTAGTCCGAAGGCCTCCCGGATGCCGGCGCACATGGTTCTCAGCTTCTGCTGGAGAATGGGACTGCGGAACAGCCCTTCGTTGCCCGGCCTCATGGCGTATTCCATGATTCTGGCCCGGTCCTCCTTGGGAAAGCTCATGGAGTACATATCCACAAAGGAACGGGAGTGCTCCTGGAGAAACTGGTAGTCCCGGCGCTGCCGGTTCTTTTCATAGTCATAGTCATACCGGAAATCCCCGGGATTCAGCTTGTCCCACCGGTCATAGGCGCTGCTCTGGCTGAGCACCCGGGAGTCGATGACGTGGCACAGCTCATGGTACAGACTCCCCTCGCACCCGGCGCCGATGGCCAGCACCACCCGGGCGCGGCTGCCCTCCCAGAACTGGATTCCGCTGACCGCTTCCAGGCTGCCGGACTCCGGGGAGCCGGTGATGCTGCGCACCAGGCACAGCTCCAAATCGTCACACAGCTCACCGAAAAATCCCTCCGGGTACCGCCCCAGCCAGCCGTCCAGTGCCTGCAGCTGCTGCCATATCAGCTCCGGGCGGTATTCCGGCTCCAGCCGGTAGTCCCAGGGAGGCTGTGACACCGCGTCCTCCCAGACCCGCACCCGAATGCCGTAACGCTCCCCGATTCTCCCGGCCAGCTCCGCGCATTGGGCCAGGCCTTCCAGGTCCGGATATTCGGCGGAATGGAAAGCGCCCACATAACAGGTCTCCTCCCCGCCGGCCTCCGGCTCCCAGCGGCAGACCACATCGCCGTATTCCGGGTCGTAGAGGACGAACCAGACAAATCCATCCCGGGAGGCTGTGATGTACCAGGGGTAGCCCTCCGTGGGCAGTGTCAGGTTTGACCGGCGCGTCCCGTCGGAAAGGGCATAGTACCCCAGCGTCATGGCCCGGCCATCCGGCGCCTGGGCCAGGGTGATGGCGGCATCCGCCAGGGGCGCGAAAACGCAGTCCGTCCCCGGCTCCGGCAGCAGCAGGGTCCGGGGCTCCTCCCCCGGCTCGCCGAATACCAGCGAGGGCGCGGCCCCGTTGGGGAAGCTGGCGTAATACCGCCCCTCCCCGGTTTTCACCGTCAGGTCCCCGCCCCCCTCCCAGAGGGTCTCCCCCGTGGCGGCGGAGAGGAACAGGTACCGCTGACCCAGGTTTTCGTCCACATAGCCGCACTGCACCACCGTATCCTCCAGCAGCAGCTCCCGCACCGTAACGCCGGGGGCGGACAGCTCCCGAACCACCCTGCTGATGCCGGTTTCCGTTTCCAGGCATCGCAGGGCGTTTTCCGTGCAGTAGTACAGCGCGTCCCCTTTGCCGCTCAGCAGGGGCGTGCCCACCGCGTCCTCCGGCACCGCCACCCGGCTCCGCTCCCGAAGCGCCCCGTCCAGCGCCACAACGCAGGCCCCGGCCCGGTCATAATAGCTTACTCCTTCCGGGGTGACCCGAACCGTCCGCTCTTTCAGTTCCCGACGGGCAGTCTCCGTCAGCTCATCGCCGGAATATTTGACCAGGACACAGCCGTCCCCGCTGCTCAGCAGCATCAGCAAATCCTCCCCCATGACCCAGAGACCGCAGCAGCTTCCGCCCCGCAGGGGATAAACGCGCAGCGCGCCGCCGGTAATCTGTTCCATAGGGCTCTCCGGCTCATAAAGCGGCCCCTCCTCCGCCGGGGCGGAAGGGATGGACTGCAGGTCTCCCCCCTCCTGGGGGGCGGCCCTTACAGTACAGCCGCAGAGCAGAATCAGCATCAGGAACAAAACCGGGGCGCGCTTCATAAGCTACTGTCTCCTCGCCAGAGTGTAATCATCGCCCTGCCGATAGAAGGGACAGTGGCGGGAGGGGGAGTTCGTAATGCGCCAGACCTCGTCCTCATCCAGGTCCATCATGCAATAGTACTCCTCGTACTCCTCGTCATAATCATAATACCAACAGCTTTCACATTCTGTCGAATCCACGCTCAGCCTCCCAAAATTCGGAAAGAAAATTCTCCGTCCTTGTAAATCAGACAGCTGTGGCTGCCGTCCTTGGGAATGGACACGCTGCCCGGGTTCAGGCAGCGGATGCCGCGGACTACCTCATCCCGCTTCACATGGGTGTGGCCGGAGAGGAACACGCTGCCCGCGGGCAATGGGGGCAGGTTTTCCGGGGAGGCGTGATGGCCGTGGGTCAGGTAGAGGGTTTTCCCATCCACCATCAGCTGGGAAAAGTCTGCCATACAGGGGAAGGGCAGCACCATCTGGTCCACCTCCGCCTCGCAGTTGCCCCGGACGGCAATGATTTTTTCCGCCCAGGCGCTGAGCAGCGGGATCACCTGCTTGGGCGCGTACTCCTCCGGCAGGTCGTTGCGGGGACCGTGGTAGAGAAGGTCCCCCAAAAGGATCAATTTGTCCGGATTCTCCCGCTCCACCAGAGCCATCAGCTCCCGGCACCACCGGGCGCTTCCGTGAATATCCGACGCGATTACCAATTTCAAATAAAACGCCTCCTTATCTGCTTCAAACCAAACCCTCTCCGGGCGGTAAATTGTTGTTTACAGCGATGCGGCCCAGATTATCTGTCATTGCGAACCAGTCCGCAGACTGGTGTGGCAATCCCCCGGTTAGAGAGGAAATGTATCG
>SFHI01000134.1 GCA_004555705.1 Clostridiales bacterium
GCGCCGACGCCGCAAGCCGGAAATACGAATGGGAGAACAGCGTATCCCGCTTTTGCCAGGTCAAAAATCGTTTTGTCGAGCCCCATATTGATGAAGCCAACAACATTTTCCCCAAGCACCCAACGGGGCCGCAGCTCGGTAATAATGCGGCACATTTCCGGCCACAGGTAGCGTTCATCCGCAAAGCCACGCCGCTTTCCTGCGGTGGAGAAGGGCTGGCACGGGAATCCGCCGGAGAGGATGGTGATGGTTTCAAGTCCTGTTTTCTCAAAAAACGCCTCCTTCGTGAATGTGGTGATGTCCCGGAATTTCGGCACATCCGGCCAATGCTTTTCCAGGATGGAGTAGGGATAATCCGCCCACTCGCATTGACAGACCGTTTCAAAGCCCGCCGCCTCTGCCGCCAGGTCCAGCCCACCGATGCCGGAAAAGAGGCTGACATGGGTGAGGCGGTCAGGCATGGGGCTGGTCCTCGTCATCCTCGCAGTCTACATAGAAGGCATCCAGTTCACACAGCTCCAGGGCCTTCAGCCGGGCAAGGTCGGCCTTGTCGCCAAACACCAGGTAGCGGCCGGGGATGCTCCAGCGGTCAAACATCTGGTCGGCAATATCTCCGTAGTGTCGGGCGGTGTCGATCAGGTTCTCCATATCCCGGCAATCCTTGATTTTCCCGGCAAGGAAGGCCAGCTGGTGGAGCAGCCCGTAGAGATGGACTTCCTCGTCGATATGCGCCTCATAGGTCTTTTCCTCGATGACATACAGCTTTTCCTGTTCCATATCCTTATCCCATCCTTTCCTCATGTTCCACCTCACTGGGTTTGGTGGTGAGCAGTTTATAAAGCTCGGTATCTTTCGGGAAGTCATCCGCAAAGGGCAGAATGACATTATTGAAGAACAGCAACCCGTGGCCCGGCTCGGAGTTGGTCACATAGGCAAGCTGTTCGGAGGAGATGTTCAGCCGCTCCGCCAGTATCTTCCGGTCGCCCGCCGCCTGGTTGAGCATATAGATGAAGTCGCTGTTCTCCAGAATGTTTTCGATCTCCGGGGAGGAAAGCAGGTCTTTGGGGTTCTGGGTCGCCCCGGTGGGGATGCCGCCCCACTTTCGGAACCGCTTCCAAATCTCAGCGCTGTATGCCGCGGTCTGTTCCTCCTTCAGCAGAAGGTGGAACTCGTCCACGAAGTACCAGGTAGACCGGCCAATGGCACGGTTGATGGTGACGGTGTTCCACACCGCATCCTGGACAATGAGCATACCGGGCTTTTTCAGGTTTTTGCCCAGTCCCTTGATGTCGAAGCAGACAAGACGGTTGGAGATGTCCACGGTGGTGCGGTGGTTGAAGAAGTTCAGCGAACCGTTCACATAGAGGTCCAGCGCCTGGGCCACCCGGTCGGCCTCCGGGATGTGCTGGGACAGCAGGGCGTTCATCAGGTCGCCCAGGATCGGCATATTCTCCGGCCGGGGGTCGGCAAAGTAGGGCTGGTAGATCATCTGCACCGCCCGGTCGATGACCGTCTTTTCGATGGCCTCCAGGCCCGTCTTGCTGCCCATGATGAGCTCGCAGAAGGACAGGACAAAGTCGGATTTCAGCGCCAGCGGGTTTTCTTCCTCGGAGTAGTTGAGGTTGATGTCCAGGGGGTTCACATAGTCGGTGCTGGACGGGGACAGCCGAATCACCTGACCGCCCAGCCGCTTCACCAGGGGCGAATACTCGTCCTCCGGGTCGCAGATGATGATATTATCCTGGGTCATCAGCATGATAAAGGTGATCTCCCGTTTGCAGCTCATGGATTTGCCGCTGCCGGGCGTGCCGAACACAAGGCCGTTGGGACAGCGGGATTGCTTGCGGTCCAGCAGGATCATATTGTTGGAGAGTGCATTGAGACCGTAGTACATGGCGTCGCCGCCCATGAACACCTCCTGGGTGACGAAGGGAACGAACACCGCCAGAGCCGAAGTGGTCAGGCTCCGTTCGATCTTGATGCGGTTAAGACCCAGGGGAAGGCTGCTCATAAGCCCGTCCTCCTGCTGGAAGTCCAGCCGGGTCAGAAGGCAGTTATAGGTCTGGGCGACGCTGGCCGCCTGGGACACGGCGATCTCCAGCTTTTGCCGGGTCTCCGCCGTGTGCAGCACCAGGAATGTCATGTTGAACATTCTCTCGTTGCGGGATTGCAGGTCGGTGAGAAGGTCCTTTGCCGCACCGCCATAGGTGGAGAGGTCGGAAGGAAGGATGTCCATATCGTAGCCGCTGCGTACCGCCCGCTTCTGCTCCTGTATCTTCATGGCATCCAGGTCGGTGATCTTCCGCTTGACCATTTTGATGGCCTCGTTCTGGTTGATGCCGCGGATGTGCATGGTGACCATAATATTCCCGTCCGCCTCCATGAAGTCGGTGAGGATACGGTCGTGCATCTCCGGCGCCAGGATTTGCAGGAAGGACACCGCCCCGTACCGTCTGCCGATGCGGAAGGTGCGGGTTTCCCCAAAGTGGAAAGAGGACGGGGATATGAAGTCCTTCACCGAAAGGCCGCTGGCGGGGAGCCAGTCCCATTCAAAGGCGAACTGCCCGCCCTCCGGGTGGAGGATGTTGTAAAGCAGCTCCAGCCGTTCCTTTCCGTCCAGCACATGAGCCGCCGCCCCCATGACCTTGAAGCGGTTGAGAGTATCGGTCTCAATGCGGGCAAACCGCGCCCGCGCTGCGGGAAGGTTCTCCGCCTCGATGGTCAGGGTCACATACTTGGTTTTCACATAGCCGTTGTTGCCCCGCTTGTACTGCATCCGCAGGATGTCCACCGCCTCGTCC
>SFHI01000030.1 GCA_004555705.1 Clostridiales bacterium
CTTTATTTAACATTTTTGGTACACTCCTTTGCCTTTTCTTTTAGTATACCATAAATGTTCAATAAAGTAAAGTTTTATGAGGGACTATCTACTACGGTAACAACACAAGGTGTTTGAAAACTGTAAACAACAATTTATCTTTCTTTCCCCTCTTGAAAATACAGGATCCCGCACATTCCACGCAAAAGCGTGAAATGTGCGGGATGTTGTCATTGCTCCTGCTTTTGGAGTTCTTCCAAAAGCTCCCGGCTCTTCTCCTGGATTTCCTGCGCCTTGTCAATTCCCTCGGTGCTCTCCTTGCTGAAAATGATCCGAAGGGTGAGAATGATCAGCTTGATATCCAGCAGCAGCGAATAATTCTCGATATAGATCAGGTCCAGCCGCAGCTTGTCATAGGCGCTGGTATTGTACTTTCCGAAAATCTGGGCGTAGCCTGTGAGGCCTCCGCGCACCTTCAGCCGGTAGGGGAACTCCGGCACCTCCCTGGTGATCTCGTCCGCCAGGCACTTCCGCTCCGGCCGGGGGCCGACAATGCTCATGTCCCCCTTCAGGATGTTCAGAAGCTGGGGCAGCTCATCCAGCCGGGTAGCCCGGATGACCTTCCCCACCCTGGTGATTCTGGGGTCATTCCCGGAGGCCAGTACCGCCCCGGCATACTTCTCCGCATCCACAATCATGCTGCGGAATTTCAGAATCTTGAACTCCCGTCCGCCCCGGGTCAGCCGATCCTGCTTGTAGAACACAGGACCGCCGTCCTCCAGCTTGATGGCTGCCGCCACCACCAGCATAATGGGCGCCGCCACCACCATGGCCAGGCCGCAAAGCGCAATATCCATGGTCCGCTTCACCACCCGCTGCACGGGACTCAGGCCGGTGCCCTTCACCGTAAGCAGCGGTGTGTCAAAGAGGGTATTGTTCTTGGCGCCGCGAATCATGATGTCCGTCAAATCCGGAGCCAGATAAACCCGGATTCGGTAGCGGTAACAGAATTTCAGGATGTCGTTTCGAAGGGCGGAAGGAACCTCGTTGAGAATCACGGCGTCATATTTTGCCGCTTCCTCCAGAATCCTGTCCAGCCCCGCCTGGGTGGAAATTACCCCGGTAACCCGGTATTTCTCCTTCCGGGAGTCCATCTTGAATTTCAGGCCCAGCGCCGACTCGCTGCCGAAAATCAGCAGCATATCATGGGGCGGATAGAGTTTAAAATAGAGCTTGTCAAAGGCAATCACAGCCAGCAGCGCCAGCACCGCCTCCACCACCGTCAGAATCAGCATGGGGGCAGCGGAAATCATTCCGTTGGCAATCAGACACAGCTGGAAGTAGGTGACCACATTCACCAGCACCAGGGAAATAATCTGTCCCACCGCCAGATCCGTCCAGTGAAGCTGACCGAATTTGGTGCATTCCGAATTCTCAAAAATCAGGAACAGCAGCGCGGCGTACACTCCCGCCAGCACATATTTGCCCTTGTAGGCAAACATGGAGAAATCATACAGGTTTCTCCACACCAGGTAGTACACAACCGTCAGCAGGGTAACCTCAGCCAAGGCTTCCGCCGCCCGGACGGAGCCCTTGGTATCCTCATAAGCGCCGCGGCTCAGCTTTCTCACGCTCTTCACGTCCTTCTCTATTGTTGGACTGCAAAAATCATACCATATCCATTCCCGCAATGCAAGGTCGGATGCGGATGATCTGTGGCCCGCTCAGTTTTTCAGGCTCTGCAGCGGCGCGGGGATTCTGCCGCCCCGGGCCACAAACCGCTCCGGAGACTCCGGATGAACCGGCATTACCGGGGCGCTGCCCAGCAAGCCTCCCATCTCCACCCGATCCCCCACAACCTTCCCAGGGGCGGGGATGATCCGGACGGCAGTGGTCTTGGAGTTAACCATACCAATGGCCGCCTCGTCGGCGATGATGGCCGAGATCGTTGCGGCAGAGGTATCCCCGGGAACGGCAATCATGTCCAGTCCCACGGAGCAGACGCAGGTCATGGCCTCCAGCTTGTCCAGCACCAGAGTGCCTGACTCCGCGGCGGCAATCATGCCCTCGTCCTCGGACACGGGAATAAACGCGCCGGAAAGCCCGCCCACATGGTTGGAAGCCATGACGCCGCCCTTTTTCACTGCGTCGTTCAGCAGTGCCAGTGCGGCAGTGGTTCCGTGGGTTCCGCAGACTTCCAGGCCCATTTCCTCCAGGATTCTGGCCACGCTGTCCCCCACAGCAGGGGTGGGGGCGAGACTCAGATCCACGATGCCAAAGGGAACGCCCAGCCGCTTGGAGGCCTCCCGGCCCACAATCTGACCCATTCGGGTGATCTGGAAGGCGGTTTTCTTCACGGTTTCCGCAACCACGTCAAAGGGCTGTCCCTTCACACTCTGCAGGGCGTGATACACCACGCCCGGGCCGGAAACGCCCACATTCAGCACGCACTCCGGCTCCCCAACCCCGTGGAACGCCCCCGCCATAAAGGGGTTGTCCTCCACCGCGTTGGCAAAAACCACCACCTTGGCGCAGCCCAGACCGTCATTGTCTGCGGTCAGCTCCGCGGTTTTCTTCACAATCCGGCCCATCTCCGCAACGGCATCCATATTGATGCCCGCTCGGGTGGAGCCCACATTCACGCTGGCGCAGACCCGCTCCGTGGCGGCCATGGCCTGAGGAATGGAACGGATCAGTTTCCAGTCCGCTTCCGTGGCCCCCTTCTGAACCAGGGCGGAGAAACCGCCAATGAAGTTCACGCCGCAGGTCTTGGCTGCCCGGTCCAGGGTTTTCGCCATTTCCACATAGGAGTCCGTCCGGCAGGCTGCCGCCACCAGGGCAATGGGCGTCACGGAAATCCGCTTGTTTACAATGGGGATTCCGAATTCCTTCTCAATATCCTCCCCGACCTTCACCAGGCGGCTGGCGGAGCGGGTGATTTTCTCGTAGATTTTCTCGCAGCACCGGTCCGGGTCCGGATCGCTGCAGTCCAGCAGATTGATACCCATGGTAATGGTACGGATATCCAGATGCCGCTTGTCGATCATATCCAGGGTCTGCAAAATATCGTGTTGATTCAACATGGCAATTCCTCAAATCCGGTGCATAGCCTGGAAAATATCCTCCCGCTGAACACGAATGGACAGGCCCATTTCCTTACCCTTGGCCTCCATCCGGGTAGCAAGCTCCCCCAGGGGCACGCTGCAACCGGAAACCTCCACAGCCATCATCATGGTAAAGTAGCCCTGCATGACAGTCTGGCTGATGTCCAGCACATTCACGTTGAATTCCGCCAGCGCGGTGCACACCCCTGCAATAATGCCCACCCGGTCCTGGCCCACAACGGTAACAATCGCTTTCATGTTTTTCTCCTCAGCACTCGTAGTCGGCGGCCACCCGGGTATTCAGCAGATGGTGGAAATGGGTCTTGGCTTCCAGATGCAGCGGGTGGGAAGCATAAGCCGTCAGTGCCTCCCGGCTTTCAAACTCGGAGTAGAGGGCGTAGTCCATTCCGTTGAAAGCACGGCGGATTTCCAGATGCTTCAGACCCGGAATCTTCCCCACCAGCGGCTCCAGGACGGAGGCAATCAGCTTGACCGCCTCCTCCTTGTCCACGCCTTCCTTCAGGGTATAAAGTACGATATGCTTGACCATAATCTTAATCCTCCTTGTTATGTCTGTTTTTCTTCCAGTATCTCACCGCGAGGACAATGCCAATTCCCAACCACAGGATTGAAAAAATGAAGTTCATGGCATTCAGCCCATTCAGGGCCCTGAACAGATTGAACACTGCCAGCGCGAAGGAGAAAAGAATATACACGATATCCATGGAACACCTCATTTTATGGGCAGATTCAGGAAAACACGCACAGGCAAATTGTGGTTTACAGTTTACAAACATGTTACGCTGCTACCGTAGGGGCGGCTATTAGCCGCCCGCAGCCTTTCGTCTATGAAAGCGCCCTGTTTTATCGAAAATGATTCAAAATGGAACGTTTCGGGCGGATAATATCCGCCCCTACGGTAAAAACGCAACGTGTCTGAAAACTTCAGGCAACAATTTATCCCTCTGCCGCGCAGCCCCAATCAGCGTTTTCAGAAAAAATACCGGGGCGGTAAGACTGCCCCGGTATTTTGGCTTGCGAATTACTCGGCGTCGCCGGACTCCTCCAGCAGAGCGCGGATGGACAGGGAGATCCGCTTGTTCTCGGCGTCCACATCGGTAATCTTCACCCGAACCACCTGACCCTCGGACAGAGCGTCCTCGGGCTTGCCGATCCGGCGGTCAGCGATCTGGGAGATGTGAATCAGGCCGTCCACACCGGGCAGAATCTCGGCAAAGGCGCCGAAGGTCATCAGCTTAACCACCTTGGCCTCCACCACGTCGCCCACATGGTAGTTCGTCATGAACTGGTTCCAGGGGTTCATCTCGGCAGTCTTGTAGCCCAGCGAAATCTTGTGCTTCTCGGGATCAAAGGAGATGACATAAACGTCGATCTCGTCGCCGACCTTCACCACATCGGCGGGGGTCTTGATCCGGTTCCAGCTCAGCTCGGAGACGTGCACCATGCCGTCCACACCGCCGATGTCCACAAAGGCGCCGTAGGAAGTCAGGGACTTGACCACGCCATGATACTTCTTGCCGTTCTCGATCTCGGCCCAGATCTTCTCCTGGGCAGCCTTGCGGGCCTCGGAGGTAACGGCACGGATGGAGCCGATGACACGGCGCCGGGCCCGGTTGACCTCGGTGATCTTCAGCTGCACGGTCTTGCCAACCATGCCGGCCATGTCGCCGCCCTTGGCAATGCCGGACTGGGAAGCGGGGATGAACACCCGGATGCCCTTCACATTGCACACCAGGCCGCCCTTGTTCTCCTCGGTGATGGTGCCTTCCACGGTGGTCTTATCCTCGGCGTAGGCAGCCATGTCGTCCCACACCTTCAGGCCGTCCAGCTTCTTCTTGCTCAGCTGCACGGTGCCCTCCTGATCGTTGACGCGGACCACGAATACCTCGATCTCGTCGCCAACCTTCAGGACATCCTCGGGCTTTACAGAAGGATCGGTGCTGACTTCGTCATAAGGGATGTAACCGGCATGCTTGGTGCCCAGGTCGACCTGGACTTCGGTGTTGCCGATACCGGTAACGGTTCCAATAACCTTATCTCCTGTATTTAAAGTTTTGATGGACTGCTCGAGAAGCTCCGCAAAGTTCTCCTCCTGTACAGCCTCAACATTGGTAATTTCGCTCATCGTCTTGTTGACCTCCTTTATAATCCACGCCGGGGTCGATGCTCCGGCAGTGATTCCAACATCAGTGACACCACGAAAGTCCATCGGGTTCAGGTCGGCGGCGCAATCCACCTGAAAAACCCGGTCGCAGTGTTCTCGGCAAATCATGGCGAGACGGCCTGTGTTGGAGCTTTTGGGGTCCCCTACAACGACCATAGCCTGGGATTTTTGACTCAACTGCGCTGCTTCGCTTTGCCTATACTCCGTTGCTTTACATATTGTATCAAATATTTTCAAGTTAGTAAACTGTTTTTTTGCAAATTCACCGCACAATTTCCACAAAGATTCCGTGGAAGTTGTCTGTGAAACCATGCAAATTGCCAAATCCTGTGGGATTTCGCATTCTCTCACCCATTTTTCCAGCTCTTCGGCATCCCGAAATACCCGGCAGTCGCCGCACCATCCGGCGATTCCCTCCACTTCCGGGTGGGTGGGTGTTCCGATGATCACGGGGAGCCTTCCTTCCTCCTCCGCCCGGCTGACAATTCCATGAATCCGCTTTACGAAGGGGCAGGTGGCGTCGATTACCTCCACACCCCGGGCCTCCAGCCGGCGGCAGATATCCCTGGCGACACCATGGGAGCGGATAATCACCGTCTCCCCCGGAGCCGCCTCCTCAGGCGTTTCAATCACCCGGATGCCCAGGGATGCGAATTTTTCCACCACATGGCGGTTGTGGATAATCGGCCCCAGGGTCACCACCCGTTTTCCCGCCCGGGCCGCCTGCTCCACCAGCTCCACCGCACGGCTCACTCCAAAGCAGAAGCCGGCGCTCTGGGCAACCGTAACGCTCATGAGCCCACCTTCTTCAGGATGATTTCCCGGATGGCCTCCACCGCCTGATCCAGATTCATGTCGGAGGTGTCCACCTTGATGGAGTCCCGGGCCATTTTCAGCGGAGCGATCTCCCGGTGGGTGTCCTGGTAATCCCGCTGACGGATTTCCTTCAGCACGGTGTCGAAGTTCGCCTTCTGCCCCTTGGCCAGCAGCTCATCGGTGCGGCGTCTGGCACGGACCTCCGCAGAAGCGGTGAGGAAAATCTTCACCGTGGCCTTGGGCAGCACCACCGTGCCGATGTCCCGGCCGTCCATGATCACGTTGAACCGCTGGGCCACCTCCCGCTGCATATCCAGCAGCATCTCCCGCACCACAGCATGGGCGGATATCAGACTGGCCTTCTGGGAAATCTCCTGGCTGCGGATATCCTCCGTCACGTCCATGCCGTTCATGATCATATGCTGAACACCGTCGTCATCATATTCGATTCCAACGGTAAGCTCGTCAATGTACCGGGTGACCCCATCCACGTCCTTGGGGCTGACGCCCCACAGGTCCATAAAGTAGGCCACCGTCCGGTAGATGGCCCCGGTATCCACATAGCGGCAGCCCAGCTCCCGGGCAAGGCGGCGGGCAATAGTGCTCTTTCCCGCCCCGGCAGGGCCGTCAATGGCAATGGAAATCTTTTTCTCCATAGTGCTTTCCTCCTGTATCTATGAGTTTCTCAGACTGGCCAAGGCGGCAGCCTCCCGGGAAAGGACCTTCTCCGGGGTCAGGCCCAGCCTTTTTCCCGTTTCCTCCGGGCTCAGGGGAAGTCCCCCCTCCAGTCCGAACCGGAGGGTCAGCAGCCTGCCGTCCTCCTCATCAAGCACCGACAGCAGCTCCTGAATTCTCTGGCGCATCTGGAACAGGGCCGTGTTTTCCACCGGCTGGTCTGCCTCCTCCTGGGTTTCCTCCGGCTGTGCCGCCCGGGCCGTCCGTTCCAGCGCATTGGCATCGGAGAGCATTTTCTTCACCGTCCGTGTGGTTTCCGGGCTCATATGTAGCTCCTCGGCAATCTCCTCCAGGGTGGGGTTCCTTCCCAGCTCCGCCAGGAGCCGCTGGTCCACCGCCCGGTAATCCTCCATAGCCTGCCGGATTCTCTGTCCCACGCCCGCGTCCCGGGCGGAAACTACCACCGCTTTTGCCATATAGAAGCGGATCAGGCGGTCCCGGAGGGCGGGATAATCTCCTCCGGAGTAGCTTTGCACCGCTTCCCACAGCCCCAAGCTTCCCTCCTGGATCAAATCCAGCAGCAGGACGCCGAAGCCCGTGTACTCCCCTGCCAGCTGAATCACCCGGCTTAACCCCAGGTTGGTCAGAGGCTCTCTGGCGCTCTCGTCCCCCGCGGCGCAGCGCTCCGCCAGGATACGCTCATCCCCACAGGCAGGAAGTCCGGCCAGCTCCTCCAGATACAGCCGCAGCGGGTCTCCCTCCTCCAGTTTTCGGGGCGAAAGCCCGGTTTTCACCAGCTCCGCCTCCCGGCGCAGCCGCAGTCCGGCTTCACCGGTAATCGTGGGCCGGGGCAGATCCGCCACAGAGAGGTTCATGCACGCCTCCTCCAGGCTATGCAGCGCGTCCTCCAGAGCGTCACCGCCCTCCCCCTCCAGCAGGGCAAGCATTTTCCCGGCGAATACCGTATCCCCCGCCTGTCGGGTGCTTAAAAACGCCTCCCAGGGAGTCCGCCCAAAGGAATACTCCAATTCCATCATTCCAAAAAGTCCTCCAATCCAACGCCCGCGCCCATTTTGTGGAGCTTGTCCATGGCCTGCATTTCAATCTGCCGGACCCGCTCCTTGGAAATACCCAGCATCTGGCCGATCTCCTCCAGGGAATGGATGCGGCCGTCCTCCATGCCGAAATGGAGCCGCAGTATCCGCTGCTGGCGTTCATTGAGGGCGGAGAGCAGGGAGTCCATGGTGGACACCAGCTCCTGACGAACCAGCTCCTCCTGGGGCTGGGGGGCCTGGATGTCCTCCAGCAGCATTCCCAGCGTGCCGTCCTCCCCGTCCCCGGTGGGCACGTCCAGCGAGCAGATTTCGGGGGTCAGCTGCAGCAGCTCCTCCACCTTTGCCTGGGGGATGCCGGTTTTCCCGGCAATTTCCCAGCTGGTGGGCTCCTCGCCGGTTTCCTGCCGGAGGGCATTGCGGACCTGATTGACCTTGCGCATCCGCTCGGCGGTGTGCATGGGCACCCGGATCAGGCAGCCGTGATTCATGAGGCACCGGGTCACTCCCTGCCGAATCCATTTGGTGGCATAGGTGGAGAACCGGTAGTCCAGGGTATAGTCAAATTTTCTGGCCGCCGCCAGCAGGCCGATGGACCCCTCCTGAATCAGGTCCATCAGCGGCACGCCCCGCCCGGCGTACTCTCTGGCGACGCTGACCACCAGCCGCAGATTGGAATTCACCATCTGCCGGATGGCGTCCTCGTCCCCCTGAGCACAGCGCCGGGCCAGCTCCCGCTCTTCCTCGGCGGTCAGCAGCGGATATCTGCGGATTTCACTCAAAAACTGGCGGGCATCCTCTTCTCCGCTGCTGATGGGTGTCTGCTCCTCACGATCCAGTAATTCTGTCATGCTTTGATTCCTTTTCTTTCCTTCATCTTATTCCGCAGCAGCATCAGGTCATCCTCGCTGCGGACATTGGCGGACTGGTACTCCTGCTGCACCGTGCGCACACAGTCCTGAAGCGCCCGTTCCGATACCGGACCCTGCTGCCGCTGGAGAATGCCCGCCATATGGGACATTTCCTCCGGCGTCAGGTCCTCCAGCACGGAAAGTGACACCTCCAGGCCTTCCCCGTGCCGCCGCTCCAGCTGGCTGAACACCCGTCCCAGCAGCGGGCAGGAAAACATCTCCTCACGCAGACTCGTAACACTGTCCAGCAGCGCCGGTTCCCGCAGAACCATGGCAAGGATTTCCTCCTCCGCCATGGCGGATTTCATATTGTCGTAGCGGATGCTCCGAACCTTGGGCTGCAGGTTTCTGGCCGGGGAAAGGTCAATCTTCTCCTGCTTTTTCTTCTCCCTGGCCTGGAGCCGCTTATAGGCCTTGTTGATCTCAATTTTGATGGCGTCATAGCTGATAGAGGCCGCCTCCGCCGCCCGGGTGCCGTAAATCTCCCGCTGGACAGCATTCCCAAGCCCAGCGATAAACTCCGAAGCCTCGGCAATGAAACGAACCCGCTCTTCGTCCTGACTCAGATCGTATTTTCTCAGGATGGCATTCAGCTGATACTCCACCCGGTTGGAGGATTCCTCCAGCAGCAGCTTAAACCGATCGGCTCCGAACTTTTTTAAGTATTCATCGGGGTCCTTGGCATCCCGCATTTTCAGCACCTTTACCTGAAGGCCCGCTTTTTCCAGCATGGGAATGGCCCGCTGGGTGGCGTTCTGCCCCGCCTGATCCCCGTCGTAGATCAGCACCACCTGCTCGGTGTAGCGGCTGAGCAGGGTTGCGTGCTCCTCCGTCAGGGAGGTTCCCAGGGAAGCCACGGCGCAGTCGAAGCCATACTGGTGCAGCGCCACCGCGTCCATGTATCCCTCCACCAGGATCAGATAGCCCAGCTTGCTTTTCCTGGCCAGATTCAGGGCAAAGAGGTTTTTCCGCTTGTTGAAAATAAGGGTTTCCGGGGAATTTAAGTATTTGGGGGTGGAATCATCCATCACCCGGCCGCCGAAGCCGATGACGTTGCCCCGGACATCGATGATGGGGAACATCAGTCGGTTGCGGAACCGGTCGTAGATTCTGCCGTTCTTCTGGGAAACGGACACCAGGCCGCTTTCCTTCAGCTCCTCCTCGGTATAGCCCTTGGCCAGCATGGCCTTTGTCAAAGCGTCCCAGGAATCAGGGGCAAAGCCGATGCCGAATTTCGTCAGGGTGGACTGGGGCATTCCCCGCTTCTTCGCGTACTCCAGACCCGCGCGCCCCTGGGGGGCATAGAGCTGGGCATTGAAGAACCGGGCAGCCTCCTTGCTCAGGGCCCACAGCCGCTCCTGCTGGCGGTAGCGGCTCTGGTACTGTTCGTCGTCAGGCACCTCCATACCAACCCGTTTGGCCAGGGCCCGGACGGCGTCCGGGTAGCTCAGGCCCTCGATTTCCATCTGGAAATTGATCACCCCGCCGCCTTTGTGGCAGCCGAAGCAGTAGTATATCCCCTTGTCGGGAGACACCGAGAAGGAGGCGGTTTTCTCCCCGTGGAAGGGACACAGGCCAAAGAGGTTGGAGCCGGAGCGCTTCAGGGTGACATACTGCCCCACCACGTCTTCAATTGGATTGCGAGCCGTCAGCTCATCGATAAACGCGGGAGGAAACGCCATCCCCTCACCCCCTAACCAGCTTAATAGTTGAATTGTGAATCAGTGGACAGTTGACAGTGGACAGTTAAGGTGTCCCTTCGGGACGAATAGAAAAGAAATCGATAAATAGGTGTTTGGCGAGTAAACGCTGTCATTGCGAGACCAGTGCGCACACTGGTCGTGGCAATCCCCCGGTTGAATGGAACCAGGTAACGATTACAACCAAGAACCGTAACAATCTCCGTTTTTTCGGGTAATTTTCGGTACATTTCCCCTCTATCCGGGGGATTGCCACACCAGTGTGCGCACTGGTTCGCAATGACAGGTAATTTGCAACGCACCCTTACAAACACCAATTTACCGGACTGCCGCGATCATCTGACGGTCATTTTTAATCATCCCCGAAGGGGATACCACAACTGTCCACTGTCAACTTTCAACTGTCAACTAATTCACGAAAGAACAACATCCGTCCATATCAAGCAGCCTCAGGAATGCTGCTTCCTGATCCGCTCCCCTGTTTTTCCGGAGGACTCGCGCGCGTTCTCCTTGTTCAAAAGGAAAGCGGCTACGAATTCTCCCAGCATCAGCACAGGCAGCAGCACATTGGGCACCACCACCGTTTCCCCCCGAAAAACCACCGGCAGTACCGCAGCGGTGGCCGCGGCAAAGGCCGTCCACTTCACGGCAGTGACGAGGCCGTTCTTCTTCAGCGCCACCGCCGCCACCGCAAGCACGGTGCTCACAATGCACAATATCGCGGCCATGGGAACCACCATCTGGACCCCAAGGCCCGGAATCAGAGAAAAATAGGAGTAATACTGAACACTGCCCGCATTGCTGTCAAACACCATCACGCTGTCCACCGTTGTCGCCAGCAGCACTGCCATGACAGGCAGCACGATCAGCAGGAGCTTCAGAATCTTCTGTTTGTTCATAGACATCCTCCCAGGACTTTTGATTATACCACATTATCCCCGAACATTCCAGCCCGAGGGAATAAAAATCTCCGTATATTTGTCCACGGCGTACTTGTCCGTCATGCCGGCGATGTAGTCGCACACCGTCCGGCCCAGGCCGTCGAAGCTGAGCTGGGGCTGGAAATCCTCCGGCAGCGCCTCCGGGTGCTCGATGTAGTATGCGTAGAGCCGCTGAAGCATGGCCCGTGCCTTGCTCTCCTCCCCCTTGGCAATGGGGTTGCGGTAAACCCGTTCGAACATGAAGCCACGCAGGTCCCGCAGGGCCTTGTCCACCTCCGGCGTCATACAGATGCTCCCCGCCTCCCGGGAAGTGCGGATCATGTCGCAGACCAGGGTGTTGATCCGCTGGCTGTGGTTTATACCCAGCAGACCCGAAATACTTTTGGGAATGTCCTCGTTGGTCAGAATTCCCGCCCGAATGGCATCGTCAATGTCATGGTTCACATAGGCAATCTGATCCGAACGGCGGACAATCTGGCCCTCCAGGGTTTCCGGCACGCTGGGCCCCGTATGACCCAGAATTCCCATGCGCACCTCGAAGCTTAAGTTCAGTCCCTGGCCGTCCTTCTCCAGGATGTCCACCACCCGCAGGCTCTGTTCATTGTGGCGGAAGGGCTGCCCCCAGCATTCCGTCAGGGCGGTTTCTCCGGCGTGTCCGAAGGGGGTGTGGCCCAGATCATGGCCCATGGCAATGGCCTCAGCCAGGTCCTCGTTGAGCCCCAGGGCCCGGGTAATGGTTCCCGCGATCCGGGACACCTCCAAAGTATGGGTCATCCGGGTGCGGTAATGGTCCCCCTCCGGCCGCAGGAACACCTGGGTCTTGTGCATCAGCCGCCGGAAAGCCTTGGAGTGGACGATCCGGTCAATGTCCCGCTGGTAGCAGGTCCGCACGTCCTCCTCCCTGGGCTCCTCCTGCCGGGGCCGTCCCCGGGATTGATCGGCAAAGGCCGCCATGGGACTCAGCCTGTCGTGCTCAGCCTGCTCCAGTTCTTCCCGTACTGTCATCGGAATGCCCCCCGTCAGAAAGATTACAGCCGGGCCTCGTATATCCTGGAGGTCTCCCCCCAGGGATGATACCCGGTGCCGATGAAAGAAAAGCCGTAATGCTCGTAATAGCCGATATGGTCCGTACAGAGGTACAGCCTGGAAAAGCCGCCTCTGCTGGCATCCTCCCTGCACTTGTCAATCAGCAGCTTACCATACCCATGGCCCCGGTATTCCGGTTCGATGTACAATGCGCACAGCCAGGGATACAGGTCCATCCGGCTGATAAAATCATTGGTAATCAGTCCCGCGCAGCCCATGACCCTTTCCCCATCCCGCAGCAGATACCATTGGGGCAGGGGCGCCTCGGCGCTGACGCAGTGGCGGATGCAGTCATCGTATACCATCGCGCTGTCCTCACTGGCCCAGTGCTTCTGAAAATAGGCAATGGCCGCGTCCGTGTAAGAAGGATTCTCTCTAACCGATACAATGTTCATTTCATTTTCCATTCACGTTTCCCCCTTTTGCAAAGGAAATGCCCGGTATTCCTTCCCGGTTTCCATTCCCTCCACACTTCCCGCCGTAAGGTCCGTCAGGGCATCCAGAAACGGCTGGGCCTGATTCTCCGGAAACAGCAGCTCCAGCTCCACCTCCGCGCCGAAGTCGGTTTTCCGGACAATGCCGCCATAGGCGGCCACCTCCAGCTTCACCCGCTCGTAGTAGGTGTAGGGGCAGGGCACATAAAGTGCCGTCCATACCCGCTTCATGGACTTCCCCGCCGCGTCCACGGCGATTTTGGCTCCTTTGGTGTAGGCCCGCACCAGTCCCCCGGCCCCCAGCAGAATCCCGCCGAAATACCGGGTCACCACGCAGACCACGTTATACAACCCCTCCCGCTGCAGCACCTGCAGCATGGGCATCCCGGCAGTGCCCCCCGGCTCCCCGTCGTCGGAGAACCGGACCGCTCCGTCCCGGATGATATAGGCCCAGCAGTTGTGGGTGGCGTCGTAGTGCTTCTTTTTCATCTGCTGAATCTTTTGAAGGGCTTCCTCTTCCGTCTCCACCAGCCACACCCTTCCGATGAAGCGGGACTTTTTTTCAATGAATTCATCCTCACCAAAGCCGGAGGGCACCAGATACTCGTCCAAGCGTCAGCACTCCTTAATGATATACGCCCGAAGCCGTCCGAAGAGAATATCGTCCAGGACCGCTTCCACTTCGATCCCCTCAGCGCCGTACTCCACGCTCTTGACCTGGGCGCCGTCGTGGAGGGTTTCCACCATGCCGCCCATGGAATAGGGTAGCCGAACCACCACATGATGCCGGGACGCTCCCAGCGCTTCCTCGATGGCCCTCAGGAGACCATCCATGTTGTAGCCCCGCTTGGCGGAGATGGCAACCACATCCCTGCCCACCGGGATATCCTCGGAGTAGACAAGGTCTGCCTTGTTGTAGCACTTCAGCACCGGAACCCCGGGCTTTGCCAGCTGGGCAATGAGCTTCTCCACCACGGCGATGTGCTTTTCCAGGTTGGGGTCGGAGGCATCGATGACATGGAGCAGCAAATCCGCGTATTCCAGCTCCTCCAGCGTCGCGTGGAAGGCGTTCACCAGATGATGGGGCAGCTTGGAGATGAAGCCCACGGTGTCGGACAGGATCACATCCAGATTGTCCGAAACCGTCAGCTGCCGGGAAGTGGTATCCAGGGTGTCAAAGAGCCGGTTGTTGGCGGGAATCCCCGCCCCGGTCAGTTGGTTTAAAAGGGTGGATTTGCCCGCGTTGGTGTAGCCCACAATGGCCACCACCGGCACGGAGTTCTTCATTCTCCGCTCCCGCTGGACGCTGCGGACCTTGCGCACCTGTTCCAGTTCCTCTTCCAGGCGGTTGATGCGTTCCCGAATATGCCGGCGGTCCGTTTCCAGCTTGGTTTCGCCGGGGCCCCGGGTGCCGATGCCGCCGCCCTGGCGGGACAGGCTCTTTCCCATACCGGAGAGTCTCGGCAGCAGATATTGGTACTGGGCCAGCTCAACCTGGAGGCGGCCCTCCTTGGTTTTTGCCCGCTGGGCGAAAATATCCAGAATCAGAGCGCTGCGGTCCAGCACCGTAACCCCGATGATCTCCTCCAGGGCACGGATATTCCCCGGGGAAAGCTCGTTGTCAAAGATAACCATGGTGGACTCCGTGGCCTCCACCAGCATTTTTACCTCCAGGGCCTTTCCCTCGCCGATGAAGCTGTGGGGATCGGGGGCATGGCGGTTCTGAAGGATTTTCCCGGTGCAGAAGCCTCCGGCGGTTTCCAGCAGGTCGTCCAGTTCCTCCAGACTCTCCTCTGTGGCGGTCTGCTCCTCCGTAAAGCAGTCCGCGTTGAGCCCCACCAGCACCGCGCGCTCCTGGACGTTCCGATCAAAATTCTCTTCCATAGTTCCTCCTGTGACCCTTTTTCTATAGTATATCATATTGTGCCGGGGGCGGACAAGATATTTCACAAAAATATAATCGTGTTAGTTTAAAAGATTGGACCTAGCTATCATAGTGCATAAATTCCTGCTGTATGAAGTGGTAGTTCTAGCGTTATTTGGTATGAATTTCCGTCAA
>SFHI01000135.1 GCA_004555705.1 Clostridiales bacterium
GCCCGGCGAGGGGGGTGAAGTCGTAACAAGGTAGTCGTACCGGAAGGTGCGGCTGGATCACCTCCTTTCTAAGAGAAGGGGAGCGGCAAGTGTGCGCCGCAATGCGCGCTCTTTTCATGGAGTTCTTCTTTCCTTGCCTCAAGCTGCCATTATGGCGGCGGACGGGACAGTAGCTCAGTTGGTTAGAGCACCGCTCTGATAAGGCGGGGGTCAATAGTTCAACTCTATTCTGTCCCAGTAACGAAGAAAGCTGTTTGAAACTGATAGGGAAGGAAGACGAGACGAGAAGGTAAGAAAGAGGAAGAGGCAATATGGCCAAGCGAGAACAGGTCCGAAGAGGCAATATGGCCAAGCGAGAACAGGTCCATGGCGGATGCCTTGGGGCCGCAAGGCGATGAAGGCCGCGGCAAGCTGCGAAAAGCCCGGGGGAGGAGCACACATCCTGTGATCCCGGGGTAGCCGAATGGGGCAACCCGCGCGCCGGGAGGCGCGCACCGCGCGGGCGAATGAAATAGCCCGGCGGAGCCACACCGCGTGAAGTGAACCATCTAAGTAACGCGGGAGAAGAAATCAACAGAGATTCCCTGAGTAGCGGCGAGCGGAAGGGGAGGAGCCCAAACCGCCTAGAGCGGGGTTGTAGGGCCGCATGGGGATGACCCGCGGAGGGGAACGAATCGGGACGCGCAGCGGAAGGAGCCGGAGAGCTCCGCCGGAGAGGGTGACAGCCCCGTACGCGCAACGCGCCCCGCCTCCGTGATGCGGTGCCTGAGTAGGGCGGGGCACGAGGAACCCTGCCTGAATCCGGGTCGACCACGATCCAAGGCTGAATACTCTGCGGCCACCGATAGCGAAGAAGTACCGTGAGGGAAAGGCGAAAAGAACCCCGGCGAGGGGAGTGAAAGAGAACCTGAAACCATGGACCGCCAAGATGCCGCGGGCACAGGAGCTTGCGGCGTGTCTTTTGTAGAATAAGCCTGCGAGTCGCGGTGCGCGGCGAGGCCAAGGGATTGCAGTCCCGGAGCCGGAGGGAAACCGAGTCCGAACAGGGCGGAGAAAGTCGCGCGTCGCGGACCCGAAGCCAATGTGATCTTACCATGGGCAGGGTGAAGCAGGGGTGAGACCCTGTGGAGGCCCGCACGGTAATCTGTTAAAAAAGGTAGCGATGACCTGTGGTAAGGAGTGAAAGGCTAAACAAACATGGAGATAGCTGGCTCTCCCCGAAATGCCTTTAGGGACAGCCTCGCGCAGGGACGCCGGAGGTAGAGCTCTGGACGGGAGAGGGGGAGTCAAATCCTACCGGTTCCGACCAAACTGCGAATGCCGGCGCCTGTCGCGCGGGAGTGAGACTGCGAGCGACAAGGTCCGTAGTCGAGAGGGAAACAGCCCGGACCGCCGGCCAAGGCCCCAAAGCCATGCTGAGTGTGAAATGAGGTGCGGATGCGCAGACAGCCAGGAGGTTGGCTCAGAAGCAGCCATTCCTTGAAAGAGTGCGTAACAGCTCACTGGTCGAGCATCCGCGCGCAGACAATGTAGCGGGGCTAAGCATGGCGCCGAAGCCGCGGATTCGCGCCTTATGGCGCGACTGGTAGGGGAGCATTCCGCTGACCCATGAAGGCGCGCCCGCGAGGGGCGCTGGAGGAGGCGGAAGAGAGAATGCAGGCATAAGTAACGAAAAGACGGGTGCGATCCCCGTCCGCCGGAAGCCCGAGGTTTCCAGGGTAAAGGCAATCTGCCCTGGGTAAGCCGGCCCCTAAGGCGAGGGCGAAAGCCGTAGCCGATGGGAAATCGGTCCATAGTCCGATGCTTCCCCATGTTTCGAGGGCAGGACGCATGAGGCGAGGCCAGGCCGGAGAACGGTAGTTCCGGCCGGAGCGGCGAGGCGTCGAGGGCGGCAGGCAAATCCACCGCCCGAGCCGAGCCGTGAGCGAGCGGAGAGAAAGTCGAAGCGAAGCTGGCGCAGCCATGGTGCCGGGAAATACTGTCTAAGGCCAGGCATGGGGGAACCGTACCGCAAACCGACACAGGTGGGCAGGATGAGAAATCCGAGGCGCACGAGCGACCTCGCGTTAAGGAACTCGGCAAAATGCGCACGTAACTTCGGGAGAAGTGCGGCTCATGTTAGAGATGATAATGAGCGGCAGAAAGCAGGCCCAGGCGACTGTTTATCAAAAACACAGCCATCTGCGAACCAGCGATGGGACGTATAGGTGGTGACACCTGCCCGGTGCCGGAAGGTTAAGGGGAGCGGTCAGCCGCAAGGCGAAGCTGCGAACCGAAGCCCCGGTAAACGGCGGCCGTAACTATAACGGTCCTAAGGTAGCGAAATTCCTTGTCGGGTAAGTTCCGACCCGCATGAATGGTGTAACGATTCTGGGCGCTGTCTCAACGCGAGACTCGGTGAAATTTATGTTCCGGTAAAGAAGCCGGATACCCGCAATTAGACGGAAAGACCCCGTGAACCTTCACCGCAGCTTAGCGCTGGGACCCTATTCGGCATGTGTAGGATAGCTGGGAGCCTGCGAGGCGTGGCCGTCAGGCTGCGCGGAGGCGCCGGTGAAATACCAGCCCTGCCGGATGGGGTTTCTAACCCGGCCCCTTGAGCGGGGGCGGGGACAGGGCTAGGCGGGCGGTTTGACTGGGGCGGTCGCCTCCCAAACAGTAACGGAGGCGCGCGAAGGTCCCCTCACTCCGGTTGGGAATCGGAGCGCGAGTGTAAAGGCACAAGGGGGCTTGACTGCGAGGCAGACATGCCGGGCAGGTGCGAAAGCAGGTCTTAGTGATCTGGCGGTTCCGAGTGGAAGGGCCGTCACTTAACGGACAAAAGGTACTCCGGGGATAACAGGCTGATTTTCCCCAAGAGTTCACATCGACGGGAAAGTTTGGCACCTCGATGTCGGCTCATCGCATCCTGGGGCTGGAGCAGGTCCCAAGGGTTTGGCTGTTCGCCAAT
>SFHI01000136.1 GCA_004555705.1 Clostridiales bacterium
GCTCCACGCCATCACCGGCGCGGCCATGGCCAGGGACCTTTTCGGCGTGTCGGAGGAGATATATGAGGCCATCCGCTGGCATACCACCGGCAAGCCGGACATGACCACCCTGGAAAAAATAATCTATCTCGCGGATTATATCGAGCCTACCCGTGACTTTGAGGGGCTGGACAAGCTGAGAGCGCTTGCCTATGAAGACCTGGACAAGGCCATGGCTTTGGGCCTGGAAATGAGCCTGGAGGAGATCCGCCGCCAGAATGTGGAGCCCCACCGTGCTTCCCTGGAGGCCTATCTCTGGTACAGCGAAGGCGGCCGGTAAGCGAGAGCCGGTGAGAAAAGGTTTAATTATGGCGCGCCGCTGGCCGTTAAGGCGGCAGAATGGAGAATGATATGCTTACTCCCGCCCAAATCGCGGCAATTGCCGCAAAAGCCCTGGACGAGAAAAAGGCCAGAGATGTGAAGGTCCTGAAAACCACGGAGCAGACCGTGCTGGCGGATTACTTTGTCATCTGCAACGGTACCTCCTCCACCCATATCAAGGCCCTGGTGGACGAGGTGGACAAGCAGCTTTCCGAAGCAGGGGAGCCCCCCATGCGCCGGGAAGGCCTGCGCTCCGACATCTGGGTGCTGATGGATTTTGGCTGCGTGATCGTCCACGTGTTTACCGATGAGGCCAGAAAGTTCTACAATCTGGAGCGCCTCTGGAGTGACGCTGAGGTGGTGGATGTCTCATCCCTTCCCAGCCCCTGAGGCTGAAGCGCTCAGGCCCGGCAGGGCCTGGGTTCTGCTTTGACCCCATGGGGCGGAACCGGACAAGAGACAAAATTTAACAGAAAGAGTTGATCCATCATGAAATACGATTTTGCAAGAATAGAGAAAAAGTGGCAGGCCAAGTGGGAAGAGACCAAGCCCTACGCCGCCGAGACCGGCAGCGACAAGCCCAAGTTCTACGGCCTGATCGAGTTCCCCTATCCCTCCGGCCAGGGCCTGCATGTGGGCCATCCCCGGCCCTTCACCGCCATGGACATCGTCACCCGCAAAAAGCGGATGGAGGGTTACAATGTGCTGTTCCCCATCGGCTTTGACGCCTTCGGTCTGCCCACGGAGAACTATGCCATCAAGAACCACATCCACCCCGCCGTTGTCACCCGCAACAACATCCAGAACTTCACCCGCCAGCTGAAGATGCTGGGCTACGGCTTTGACTGGGACCGCTGCGTGGACACCACCGACCCCAAGTACTACAAGTGGACCCAGTGGATCTTCCTGCAGCTGTTCAAGAAGGGCCTGGCCTATAAGACTACCATGCCCGTCAACTGGTGCACCAGCTGCAAGTGCGTGCTGGCCAACGAGGAAGTGGTCAACGGCGTGTGCGAGCGCTGCGGCAGCGAGGTGATCCGCAAGGAGAAGAGCCAGTGGATGCTGGCCATCACCAAGTACGCCCAGCGGCTGATCGACGATCTGGACGACCTGGATTACATCGAGCGGGTGAAGACCCAGCAGAAGAACTGGATCGGCCGCTCCACCGGTGCGGAGCTGACCTTTGACACCAACACCGGCGACAAGGTCACCGTATACACCACCCGGCCCGACACCCTCTTCGGCGTGACCTATATGGTCATCTCCCCGGAGCATCCCCTGCTGAAGCAGTGGAAGGATAAGATCCAGAACTGGGACGAGGTGGCCGCCTATCAGGACGCCGCCGCCCACAAGTCCGACTTTGAACGGGGCGAGCTGAACAAGGACAAGACCGGTGTGCGCCTGCAGGGTATTGAGGTCATGAACCCCGCTACCGGCGAGCATGTGCCCATGTTCGTCTCTGACTACGTGCTGATGGGCTACGGCACCGGCATCGTCATGGGCGTGCCCGGCCATGACCAGCGCGACTGGGAGTTTGCCACCAAGTTCGGCCTGCCCATCATTGAGGTGGTCAGCGGCGGCGACATCACCAAGGAGGCCTTTGTTGCCAAGGACGACAGCGCCATCATGGTCAACTCCGGCTTCCTCAACGGAATGACCGTGAAAGAGGCTATCCCCGCCATGAAGAAGTATGTGGTGGAGCAGGGCTGGGGCGTTGAGAAGGTCAACTACAAGCTCCGCGACTGGGTCTTCTCCCGTCAGCGCTACTGGGGCGAGCCCATCCCCCTGGTCAACTGCCCCAAGTGCGGCTGGGTCCCTCTGCCGGAGAGCGAGCTGCCCCTGGTTCTGCCTCAGGTGGAGAGCTATGAGCCTACCGACGACGGCGAAAGCCCCCTGAGCAAGATGACCGACTGGGTCAACACCACCTGCCCCTGCTGCGGCGGCCCCGCCAAGCGGGAGACCGACACCATGCCCCAGTGGGCCGGCAGCAGCTGGTACTTCCTGCGGTACATGGACCCCCACAACGATCAGGAGCTGGTCAGCAAGGAGGCCGAGGAATACTGGGGCCCGGTGGACTGGTACAACGGCGGCATGGAGCACACCACCCTGCACCTGCTGTACAGCCGCTTCTGGCACAAGTTCCTGTATGACATCGGCGTTGTCCACACCCCGGAACCCTATGCCAAGCGCACCTCCCACGGCATGATCCTGGG
>SFHI01000031.1 GCA_004555705.1 Clostridiales bacterium
AGCATTCGCTTTATTTCTCATTCACTGACGGGAAGACTTCTGACATATCCTTTACTGTGGAGGAACTCTTCAATCGACTCGATTTGAGCCCGTATGATGATTTCAACAATCAGACAGAAATCTTCATTGATGGTGTTCCGTATCCAATTGAAAGCTCTAATGGGCGCTGTGTTAATATTCCCCGTGACGCAGGTTTTGCGACTTCCTATCAAATCCATAATAGTAATTCTGATGACGTGCATCTGCGTTACCCTGAGGGATGATGGTCTATCGCATTGTCCACAGCGATGATGGAATTGCAAAACTGGAAAAAATCGATGCCTTTACCAACCTCCTGCAATACTCCGGCAGTTCCATCCGCATCACAGGCAACAAGGGCATTCGCATGATTACCTCGGTCAATCAGGATACCCGAAACAAACTGACTGGAAACGGTCTGGCTGGGTTCAAGCTGCTGGAATACGGCACGCTCCTTGCCCAGACCAGCAAGCTGAGGAACAACCCGCTTGTTCTGGGTGGCGGTGACTATGTAAAATCCAACTATGCCTACAAGAAGGGCGTTGCTGACCCGGTGTTCAAGTACGCAAATGGCCTGATTCAGTACACAAACGTTCTAATAGGCTTCAACGATGAACAATGCAAGGAAGACATCGCCATGCGTCCATACATGAAGCTGCTGGATGAAAATGGTGAAGAAGTCGTCATCTACGGCAGCATCGTCTACCGCAGCATCGGCTACATCGCCTATCAGAACCGCAACGCATTCCAGCCTGGATCTGCTGCCTATGAATACGTCTGGAGCATCATCCACAACGTTTATGGCACAAAGTATGATTCCGAATATCGGAAGTAAGGAGGACAAAAAATGAAAAGAATCGCACTTGTTCTCCTGTGCCTCGCCCTACTCCTGACCGCAGGCTGTGCCAAGCAGGAACCCGTGGTCACCACAGAGGCAACTACGCAGCCCACAACTGCTCCAACTGAGACAACGGCTCCTCCCACGGAGCCGCTGCCCCAGACGGAGGAGGCAACTATTCTGGCAGATCATGTTCCCGCGATTCTGTCGATTCTCTCCCGCGGGGATGCCGTGGATGTAGTGGGGGAATATGATGAAGAACACTAAGCAGCGTGTGTCAACGGGGACGGTTCCAATTGACAACAAGCCAAAAGAGCCATAAGCAGCGTGTGTCAACGGGGACGGTTCCAATTGACAACAAGCCAAAAGAGACGGGTGTCAATGAGAACCGTCCCTATTGACACGAAACGCTCCATAGACAAGCACTTGTAAAGGCATTTACACTCATATTACACGTCCCTGTTATGGAAAAACATTAGCTGGCTGCATAGGTTTTCACATATTTTTGGGCGGAAGGGCTGTGGTGCCGCTTCCTCCCCACGACAGGGTAAAAAGAATTCCCTGAGAAGGCAGGAAGGACAAATGATTGCTTGGCGGGCAAGAGGTGCTCGGAAAAACGGGGGGATTGCCACACCAGCGTGCGCGCTGGTTCGCAATGACAGTTCTAACGAACGTGCATACACCAATTTCGCCGCCTGGACGCGATTGGATAAAAAAGGAAGCACATCCTTTCGGATTTCTCCGTCGGGATGTGCTTCTTTTGCGCTTTGAAATCAGGAGCTTACTTCAGGCTTTCCTCAACAGCCACAGCCACGGAGACGGTCATACCGACCATGGGATTGTTGCCCGCACCCAGGAAGCCCATCATTTCCACATGGGCGGGGACGGAGGAGGAGCCGGCGAACTGGGCGTCGGAGTGCATACGGCCCATGGTGTCGGTCATGCCGTAGCTGGCGGGGCCGGCGGCCATGTTGTCCGGGTGCAGGGTACGGCCCGTGCCGCCGCCGGAAGCGACGGAGAAGTACTTCTTGCCCTGCTCGATGCACTCTTTCTTGTAGGTGCCGGCCACGGGGTGCTGGAACCGGGTGGGGTTGGTGGAGTTGCCGGTGATGGACACGTCCACACCCTCCTTGTGCATGATGGCCACGCCCTCGCGGACGTCGTCGGCGCCGTAGCAGCGGACGGCGGCCCGCTCGCCGTCGGAGTACTTGTACTCCTTGACCACGGTCAGCTCGCTGGTGTAGTAGTCGAACTTGGTCTGCACATAGGTGAAGCCGTTGATCCGGGAAATGATCTGTGCGGCGTCCTTGCCCAGGCCGTTCAGGATGACCCGCAGGGGCTCCTTCCGGGCCTTGT
This sequence comes from Clostridiales bacterium, assembly GCA_004555705.1. GTDB lineage: Bacteria > Bacillota > Clostridia > Oscillospirales > Oscillospiraceae > Faecousia. The sequence goes on from SFHI01000031.1 coordinate 2,213, forward strand.
TGGCGGAGCGGGCGATGCCAATGGCGCCCTCGGCGGCGGCGAAGGACTCGTGGCCGGCCAGGAAGGCGAAGCACTTGGTCTCGTCCCGCAGCAGCATGGCGCCCAGGTTGCCGTGGCCCAGGCCAACCTTCCGGTCCTCGGCAACGGAGCCGGGGATGCAGAAGGCCTGCAGGCCGATGCCGATGGCCTCGGCGGCCTCGGCGGCGGTCTTGACACCCTTCTTCAGCGCGATGGCGGCGCCCACGCAGTAGGCCCAGGCCACGTCCTCGAAGCAGATGGGCTGAATGCCCTTGACGATCTCATAGGGGTCGAAGCCCTTGCCCTGGCAGATTTCGCGGCACTCCTCAACGGAACCCAGGCCGTACTGAGCGAGGACGCCGTTGATCTTGTCGATTTTTCTCTCGTAACCTTCAAACAAAGCCATTGTGGTGTCCTCCTCTTATTCGTGACGGGGATCGATGTACTTGGCAGCGCCGGCGAAACGGCCGTAGGAGCCCTTGGCCTTCTTCAGCGCCTCGTTGGCATCGTCGCCCTTCTTGATGAAGTCCATCATCTTGCCCAGGTTGATGAACTCGTAGCCGATGATCAGGTTCTCCTCGTCCAGAGCGACCCGGGTGACGTAGCCCTCGGCCATCTCCAGGTAGCGGGGGCCCTTGGCCCGGGTGGCGAACATGGTGCCCACCTGGCTGCGCAGACCCTTGCCCAGGTCCTCCAGGGAAGCGCCCACGGCAAGGCCGCCCTCGGAGAAAGCGGACTGGCTGCGGCCGTAGACGATCTGCAGGAACAGCTCCCGCATGGCGGTGTTGATGGCGTCGCACACCAGGTCGGTGTTCAGAGCCTCCAGCAGCGTCTTGCCGATGAGAATCTCGGCGGCCATAGCGGCGGAGTGGGTCATGCCGGAGCAGCCCAGGGTCTCCACCAGGGCCTCCTCAATGATGCCGTCCTTGACGTTCAGGGTCAGCTTGCAGGCGCCCTGCTGGGGAGCGCACCAGCCCACACCGTGGGTGAAACCGCTGATGTCCTTGATTTCCTTGGCTTGGACCCACTTGCCCTCTTCGGGAATGGGAGCGGGGCCGTGATAGGCGCCCTTGGCCACGGAGCACATATTCTGTACTTCTGCACTGTAAATCATGGCAAATTTCCTTTCTTTCAAAAGGCGGTGACCGCCTTTGGATTTACGGACCGGATCCCCGGGATTTTCCGCATATATTATAGCGGGAAGGATGTCAAATGTCAATCATTATCGGAAGATGGCCGGAGCGATAAATTGGTGTTTAAACGGCTTCGCCAAATTGACAATTGACAATTGAAAATTGACAATTATTGTGTCCCAACGAGACAATTTAAAAATAAAGTAGCCTGTTTTCGGCCTATTTTATTTTAAATTCATCCCGAAGGGATTCCTTAATTGTCAATTGTCAATTGTTAATTGTCAATTTTAAACAACAATTTGTCGTTTTGTTGATTCGGGATGGGCGGAGTTTTCCGGGCAATGCAAAAACCCCGGACGAATCCGGGGTTTTCACAAAAGAGGAGAGGAAAAATGAAAAAGATATTGAAGAATCATTTGTCTATATTGTACCCCGAAGTTGTGAAGAAAAAAAGGGGATAAATATTAAGTTCCTATGAAATTGTGTGAAGGGATTTCGGTATGCGCCGGGGGCTGCAGGGCGGCAAACATGACGATGGGGAACAGATTGTACTGCGGGCTGTACAGGCTGGTTTCCATGACGGCGTGGGCAGCGTAGATGGTCAGAATGCCCAGCAGCATCACGTTCCCGGCTTTGCGGACACGTCGCATCCCCAGAAGGTACAGGGCGGAGCAGCTGAAATAGGACAGAAGGCCAAACCGGAGCAGCAGGTTCATATAGGAGGAATCAAGCCAGGGCATATAGAAGCTGACACCATTGTATTCCGCCTGGGTGTACATGGCAGCCAGCCTTCTGCCGAAAAGAGAAACTCCGTATATGGAATAGATTCTGTTCGCGCAGGAGGGGCGGGTGGAGAGAAGCTCGTTGATGGGTTCCAGCCAGCCGCCGGGGCGGTAGCACAGGGAGGTGAACACGGTGAACAGGTTGCAGAAAACCGCGGCCGGCAGGAAGCAGCCCAGCAGCGGCCGTCTCAGCTTCCGCGGAAGCCTGGGCCAGACCAGACATATAAGGGCCAGCGCCAGGAGCATCAGCAGGCAGATGGCCGAGGACTGGGAATTGGGCACCGCGTATACAAAGGCCATGGCTCCCGCGGTCAGAATGAAATCCTCCATCCGCAGGGAATTCCGGTGCAGGTACAGCCTGCAGGCCGTTAGCTGCAGGATCACAAGGCCCAGGGTGTTGGGATGCCCGTAGCCCCAGGAGTGGCGCGTCAGGGAAAGCTGCGCCCGGGTGGAGCTTACCTCAGCGATTCTGCCCAGGAAGAAGGAAATCACGATGAAAATTGTGGCGCACAGCAGGGTCAGATATCCGGCCTTCACCAGCTCATCCGCGTCCTGATCCCGGGCGGCGGCAAGAAACAGCCAGACCATCAGCAGCTCCCAGGGCTTGGCCAGCCAGGCGGACACCGCGAATACGGCGGTCAGCGCGATCACGGCGGCCAGCTGCTTCCGGGAATAGGTCTGGAAGAACACGATCCGAACAAGCAGCAGGATGGGGACGGTGTAATCTGACAGCTGATAAAGATTATAGGTGGGGATCCTCAGAAAGCTGCCCAGCCCGGTCATTTTCAGCTGGCTCAGAAAAAACCAGACCACAAAGCAGCCGAGAAACAGCCAGCGCTTCAGGAAAGCGAGGATTTTGGCGGGGATGGTTGTAGGCATCCGGCTACTCTCCCTTCAGACGTTCGGTGATTCGCGTCAGGGCCTTTGTCATGGCATCGTAGCATTCCTTGGTGACCTTATCCACGAAGTTGCCCTCGTAGGCCGCCATGGCCTCCCGGATGCGCACCACCCGGCGGTAGCCGTCGCACTCCGTTTCGGTGAGGGTGTAGATGGGGGTGTAGCTCCAGTCCGTGACCCGGGTGGAGCCGGTGTCCGTATCCTTGGTGATCTCCAGGTCCACGATGATGGAGTAGTTGGAGCCGCCGCGGACGGCGTCGCCGAAGAAGTCTCCCAGGGAGTAGGCCACGAATTTTCCGGTGAGGGGGTCATACTCCACCTGCTGCACCAGGTGGGGATGGGTGCCCAGGATCACATCCACGCCATTTTTCTGCAGAAGAGAGACGATATTCTTCTGGCTGTCGCTGATGACGTCGTTGTATTCGCTGCCCCAGTGGAGCAGGGCCACCACGATGTCCGGCTTCTGGGCGTTGACCCGGTCCAGGGTTTTGGTGATGGCGTCCTTGGCGATGGTGCGGTAGGTGGAATCGTAATCCTCGTACAATAGATTCACCAGGTTATCACTGCCGGAGGGCATTCCCATGCCGCCCAGGCCCTTGGTAAAGGCCACGAAGGCCACCTTGACGCCCTGCACCTCCACGATGGTGTAGCCGCCGGATTTGCGGTAGTCCGCGTCGGAGGCAAAGGCGCCCACGCCCTGCAGTCCGGCTTCCTCCACGGCCCGCAGGGTGGAGGTCATGCCGATGAGGCCGTTGAAAATGGAGTAGGAATTGGCGGTCTGCACCAGGTCCACACCGGCGCTGCGCAGGCCCTGGAGAATTTCCCGGGGTGCTGAGGCCCGCTCGGTGCCGTAGGGCTCGCCGCAGATGTTGCCCTCGAAGTTCAGCACTGTCAGGTCCGCGTCGGCCAGCACCGGGGCCACGTCCATAAAGGCCTGGGTATAGTCGTAGCCGGTGGCGGCAAGGCCGGACTCCACCACCTTGTTGGTGATGTTCAGGTCACCGGCAGCCTTGATGTGGATCACCGTCTGGGTATTGCGCTGCCGGGAGGTGGTGGCCTGGGTGGCCTCGGTCTGGTTGGGCCGGGTGGCGGGAGCCGTGGTCTGCAGGGGGGCTCCGGTCTGGACGCTCTTCGTCTGGGAGGACCGGGCAATGAAGAAGATTCCGGCTGCGCAGCCCAGCAGCACCACCGCGGCGGCAATCAGGGTGATGCGGAGCCTCCGCTGCTCCCGGCGCTGCTTCTGGCGAAGCTCCTCCCGTTTCCGGCGGCGCATATTCAGTTCATCATGTTCCTCCGCCACGGCGGGAACCTCCTTTTTTGTAGTGGAAAAGAATTGTATCAGCCGGCATTGCATGGCAGGCAGATAAATCGTTGTAATTGACAATTAACAATTGACAATTAAGGAATCCATTCGGGATGAAAACAGAATATCAATGAGCGAAATCAGGGTGTTATCTTCCAAAATCGACCCGTTTATGACACCGCTATTCATTGTCAACTGTCAATTGTCAATTTGGCGGAGCCGCTGGACCTGGCAGGGATTCCTTATTTCTCCGCCTGGACCTGGCGGACGAAGGCGGCCCGGTCGGGGGCGCGGAAGTAGGCGGAGCCTGCCACCAGCACCTGGGCGCCGTTTTCCTTGCAGACGCCGCAGGTCTGCGGGTCCACGCCGCCGTCCACCTGGAGCAGGCACCCGGGGTTTTCCTCCCGGAGCATTTCACGGAGGGCGCGGAGCTTGGCCATCTGGTCGGCCATGAATTTCTGCCCGCCGAAGCCCGGCTCCACGGTCATGACGAGAATCATGTCGCACCAGGGCAGGAAGGGCCGGGCGGCTTCGGCGGGGGTGCCGGGCTTCAGGGATATGGCGGCCCGGCAGCCCAGGGCCCGGATTTCCTTGAGACAGGCCAGGGTATTTTCCTCCGTGTCCGCCTCCACATGGACGGTGAGCATATCGGCGCCCGCCCGGACGAACTCCCCGGTATAGCGGATGGGCTTCGTAATCATCAGGTGCACGTCCAGGGGCAGCTTCGTCACCTTCCGCAGGGAGCGCACCACGGGAAGCCCCACGGAGATATTGGGTACGAAAACTCCGTCCATCACGTCCACATGGACCCAGTCCGCGCCGTTTTTCTCGATATCATGAATATCCCGCTCCAGATTGGCAAAATCCGCAGACAAAATGGAGGGAGCAATAAGAGCCATGCCGCGTCACATCCTTGTCAATTTTGCTACAGCATATCACATAATGTTAGAAAAATCAATGCGCATAAATTTCCTTACCCGGCGCACCCTACGAAGGGAAAGGAGGTTGCGATTATGAATTGTCATGCCAACAAGTCCATTGAATGCACTGTGCACCAGTGCACCCATCACTGCGGCAGCGAGAATTACTGCTCCCTGGACCGGATCCTGGTGGGCACCCACGAGAGCGATCCCACTGTGGACCAGTGCACCGACTGTATGTCCTTCCACCGGAAGTGAGCCCCCTTTTTCCGCCAGGGACCCCCTGGCGGAAATTTTATACAGCGATGGAGGATGTGCGGTAAATTGCTGTTTGAAGATGCGCGTTACAAATTACCTGTCATTGCGAACCAGTCCGCAGACTGGTGTGGCAATCCCCCGGTTGAAAGGAACCTGGTAACGATTACCACCAAAAATCGTGAGGTTTCCCCGCTCTGTAGGGCAATTGTCGATACATTTTACCTCTAACCGGGGGATTGCCACGCCAGTGTGCGCACTGGCTCGCAATGACAGCGTTTATTATACAAACAACAATTTATCGTCCGGGAATTCTGGGGGACGAAAGCTGGCTCTTGACGATTTCTGGAAAAAAGGGTATGATTTAAAAAACGTTATTCAATGGTACATATTTTTTTCACAACCCGTTGGTAGAGTACAATGCAGAAACATACAAGGAGGCATCAGATCATGGATGACTTTGAAAATAAGGATTTAAACGGCGGGGAGTCCCAATGGAAGGTCCCGTCTTTCCCGGAGGAGGAGCCCTCCGCTGCCGGAGAATACGCTCCGGAGCCTGAGGATGCCGCTTCCCCGGAGGATGCTCCCCGTGAGGATGTGCTCCAGGAGGACGTTTTCCCGGAGGATATGCCTCAGGAGGATGGGCCGCGGCAGACACCGCCGCTGTGGGAGAATGCCCCCGGGGAGAATTCCGACGCTCAGGAGCAGGGCCCGGCGCGGCCCGGGAGAAAGTCCCCCTATGAGAATTCTCCCTATGTGTGCAACCCGCCCCATGAGCGGCAGGAATTTCATTACGAGCCCCAGCCCCGGCCTCCCAAGACCCCCAAGGACCGGCGCGGAAAGGGCTTTGGACGCACGGTTTTGTCGCTTTGCCTGGTGGCGGCCATGGTGGCGGGCGGCTGCCTGATCACCGCCCGCAGCGTCAACAACACCTGGCGGGAGAATACGGCCAAAACCACCCTGGAGCTGGAGCAGAAAATCCAGGAGCTGGAGCGGCAGATTCAGGAGAAGAACGATACCCCCGCCGTTTCCGGCAGCGCGGTATCCTCCTCCGGCTACCTGACTCCGGCCCAGGTGTACCAGCAGAATGTGGACAGCGTGGTGGCCGTCAGCGTCACCGTGCGGACCCAGAGCTTCGGCCAGGTGATGGAGGGCTCCTCCTCCGGCTCCGGCTTCATCCTGACGGAGGACGGCTATGTGGTCACCAATTACCATGTGGTGGAGGACGGAACCTCCGTCAGCGTGATTATGAGCGACGGAACCGAGCTGGACGCCAAGGTGGTAGGCGCGGATTCCACCAATGATGTGGCCGTGCTGAAGGTGGAGGCCCAGAACCTGCCCGCCGTGACCCTGGGCAGCAGCTCCGAGCTCACCGTAGGCGATATGGTGGTGGCCATCGGCAACCCCCTGGGGGAACTGAATTCCACCCAAACCGTGGGCTATGTCTGCGGCAAGGACCGGGAGATCACCACCGGCGGCACCATTATCAATATGATCCAGACCGACGCGGCCATTAACCCCGGCAACTCCGGCGGCCCCCTGTTCAATATGAAGGGAGAGGTCATCGGCATCACCACCGCCAAGTACTCCGGCACCACCTCCTCCGGCGCGTCCATTGAGGGCATCGGCTTTGCCATTCCCATCGACGATATTCAGGGGATCATCGGAGACCTGCGCAGCTACGGCTATGTCACCGGCGCGTATCTGGGCGTTACGGTGCAGGATGTGGCTTCGGAGTTCTCCTCCGCCTACGGCATCAGCGGCGCCTACGTTGTCAGCGTGGAGCCCGGCTATGCCGCCGAGCGGGCGGGAATCCAGCCCAAGGATATTATTGTGGCGCTGGGGGGCCAGGAGGTCACCAGCATCACCACCCTGACCCGGGCCCTGCGGTCCTATAAGGCGGGGGATACCGTGGAGATGACCCTGATCCGCAGCGGAGAGCGGTTGACGGTAACCGTAACCCTGGACGAGCGGCCCCAGAGCCTGGGCTCCGCCGGTACCACGCCCTCCCAGGGAGAAATGCCCAGCGAGGGAGACTTCGATGAGTGGTACGAGTACTTCCGCCGCTACTTCGGAGGCTAAGCACCCATCAGGCCGCGCCCCACAGCCGGGCGCGGCCTGTTTTCGGCACATAAAAGGATTTAATTGACAATTAACAATTGACAATTGACAATTAAGGAATCCCTTCGGGATGAATTTATATAATTTTCATGACCATAAACAGCTTTTATTTCAAAATTCGTCCCGCAGGGACACAATAATTGTCAATTGTCAATTTTCAATTCGGCGAAGTCGTTAAACAACAATTTTTCCTGTCCGCGTCCCCGGTTCCGGGGCTGCATAGTTTTTCCGATTCGGCGTATTCTACCGGAAAAGAAGCTGAGGTGGAATGCGTATGAATTGGAGGAGGCGGCTTTGCAGGGGCTGGGGGGCGCTGTGCGCGCTGCTGTTGCTGCTGGCCTGCGTCCCTGGGGCACGGGCTGCCGGGGAACCGGTCCACATCCTGCTGGTGGGGGTGGACGGCCGGACGGAGGAGGGCCGGAACCGCTCCGACGCCATCCTCCTGTGCTCCTTTGTGCCGGGAAGCGGCAGGGTGGTCATGACCTCCTTCCTGCGTGACCTCTATATCCCCATTCCCGGCCACGGGAGCAACCGGCTCAACGCCGCCTATGCCATCGGGGGCCGGCAGCTGCTGCGGGAAACCCTCCAGGCGCGGTTCGGTCTGGAGCTCCAGGGCAGCGTGGAGCTGGATTTTGAAGGATTTCCCAGGCTCATTGACGCCCTGGGCGGCGTGGAGTTGGAGCTGCGCGCCGACGAGGCGGAGCACATCAACCGCAGCTGCCCCGGCAGCGCCCTGACCCAGGGCAAAAGAAAACTGAATGGGGAGCAGGCCCTGTGTTTTGCCAGAATCCGCACCCTGGACGCCGACGGGGACTTCAGCCGGACCCTCCGCCAGCAGGCCATTCTCCGGGCGCTGCTGGCGGAATGGCGGCAGGCGGACACCGGGGAGCTGCTGGAGCTGGCGGGACAGGTGATGGGCATGGTATCCACGGATATAAGCCCGGTGCAGCTGCTGGGCTGGATTTTTCAGATGGCCCCGGTTCTGAACCGGCTGGAGGTCTCCGCGATGCAAATCCCCGTGCCGGGGACTTACCGTTTCCGGACGGTGCGGGGAATGGCCGTGCTGGAGGCCGACTGGGAGCCCAATATTGCCGCGCTGCAAAGGCTTCTGGAAAAGGGACTTCCATGCTGCGCATAGGCCGAAATCGGCCATAAAAAGGAAAATATTTCCTTTAAAAATTTTTAAAAACTACGGGATAATTATAGAATGATTAGATATATCACAACAAATGAAGCAAAAAAGTGTCGAATTATCTTCGGAACGCAATTGACAAAAACTGTTAATTAGGGTATAATGAAAGCAATTGAATGATCCGGGAGGTGTGCGGATGGAACTGACAAAAAGCGAAATGGAAATTATGGACGTGCTCTGGGAATCCGGTCAGCCCATGTCCCGTGCCGATTTATTGGGACGGTCTGAGGAGAAAACCTGGAAGGATGGGTCCGTGCATATTTTGCTGAACGGATTGCTCCAGAAGGGCGCGATTCACGAGGCGGGCATGGTAAAGCGAAGCAAAACCTATGGCCGCGTATTCGCCCCGTCCATGAGCCGTGAGGAATATTTTGCCCAGGCGGTCTTCAGCCATCGGCACAAGCCGGAGATTGTGGGGCTGTTTGAGGCGCTGCTGAAGCGGCCGGATATTACTCGCGAGCAGCTGGAGCAGATTGCACAGCTGGTGGAACAGAGGATGGGGTAATTCCCATCCCCTTAGCCGCCCCTGGGGGGCGGCTGTTTTTTTGGAACAATAGTTGAAATATGTAAATAAAAAATTAAATTATGCACATGCAAAGGGAAGGACGTTGACTTTTTCCTTCCCATACTGTATAGTAAGGCCTGTAGCGTTGGAAAATAAGGAGGCTTTTTCATGCTGAAAACCGTTGAGCTGTATGACTTCTCCCATTCCCTTGCCGGGGCTTACCTTTCCGGCTGGGAGTATCCCTGGCAGGCGCTGCCCGGAATCAAGGAGCTGATCCTGACCTTGGGGCCGGAACTGGGTGAGGAATATACCGAGGTTTCGCCCCAGGTCTGGGTACATAAGACCGCCAAAGTGGCTCCTACCGCGTTCCTGGGCGGACCCTGCATCATCGGCGCGGGCACCGAGGTGCGCCACTGCGCCTTCATCCGGGGCAGCGCCCTGGTTGGGGACGGCTGCGTGGTGGGCAATTCCGTGGAGCTGAAAAATGTGATCCTGTTTGATAATGTCCAGGTGCCTCACTATAATTATGTGGGCGACAGCATCCTGGGCTACAAGTCCCACATGGGGGCGGGAAGCCTTACCTCCAATGTCAAGTCCGACAAGACCCTGGTGGTGGTGAAGGACGGCGCGGAGCAGATCCCCACGGGCTTAAAGAAAATGGGCGCCATGCTGGGCGACTTTGTGGAGGTGGGCTGCAACAGCGTGCTCAATCCCGGCACCGTCATCGGCCGCCATACCAACATCTATCCCACCAGCTGCGTCCGGGGCGTGGTTCCCGAGGGCAGCATCTGGAAAACCGGCGGCGTGGTGGTGAAGAAGGTATAAATGCGCCCATAGGAATTGATTGATGAAAGCAGTGTTTAGGGAACGAATTGACAATTAACAATTGACAATTGACAATTAAGGTGTCCCTTCGGGACGAATAGAAAACAGAGCGAAAAAATGGTGATTGAAACGCTCCAATAGAGCTGTCATTGCGGGGAGCGCAGCGATGTGGCAATCCCCCGGATCTTCCGAGAGGTACGAAAAACAGACAAACGCCCTAACGAACCGTCCGGAATTGTTGGGGGATTGCCACGACCAGTGTGCGCACTGGTCTCGCAATGACAGTTCTAACGAACGTTCAACCACCAAATTGCCGGACTGCCGCGCTCACCTGACTGTCATTTATAATCATCCCCGAAGGGGATTCCATAATTGTCAATTGTTAATTGTCAATTGTCAATTCGTAAGCTAAAGCACCACAATCCCAATTTGTCCGGCAGATGCCGATTTTTGACCGATCCTGAAAGGAGTTTTTTATGGGTAAATATTTTGGAACCGACGGCTTCCGGGGGGAAGCCAACTGCAACCTTACTGCGGATCACGCCTACCAGGTGGGCCGTTTTCTGGGCTGGTACTACTGCCAGCTGAAGCGCCGCTCCGGCTCTGACGATCCCGCCCGGATCGTCATCGGCAAGGACACCCGCCGCTCCAGCTACATGTTTGAATATTCTCTGGTGGGCGGCCTGGTTGCCTCCGGGGCGGACGCCTACCTGCTCCACGTGACCACCACCCCCTCCGTGGCCTATGTGGCCCGGACCGACGGATTTGACTGCGGCATCATGATCTCCGCCAGCCACAACCCCTATTACGATAACGGCATCAAGCTGATCAACGGCTCCGGCGAGAAGATGGACGAGAGCGTCATCTCCCTGGTGGAGGCTTATCTGGACGGAGAGCTGGTGGCCTTCGACCGGAAGTGGGACACTCTGCCCCTGGCCAAGCGGGATCAGATCGGCCGCACCGTGGACTACGTTTCCGGCCGGAACCGGTACATCGGCTACCTGATCTCCCTGGGCATCTACTCCTTCAAGGGGATCAAGGTGGGCCTGGACTGCGCCAACGGCAGCTCCTGGAACATCGCCAAGTCCGTGTTCGATGCCCTGGGGGCCAAGACCTACGTCATGGGCGCGGAGCCCGACGGCTTCAACATCAACAACGACGTGGGCTCCACCCACATTGAGGCCCTGCAGCGCTTCGTGCTGGAGAAGGGACTGGACGTGGGCTTCGCCTACGACGGCGACGCGGACCGGTGCCTGTGCGTGGATGAAAAGGGCAGCATCGTCACCGGCGACCACATCCTCTACTTCTGCGGCAAGTACATGAAGGAGAAGGGCCTGCTGCCCGGCAACACCGTGGTCACTACCGTCATGAGCAATTTCGGCCTGTACAAGGCCTTCGACGAGCTGGGCATCGACTATGCCAAGACCGCCGTGGGCGACAAGTATGTGTATGAGTACATGATGATGAACTCCTGCCGCCTGGGCGGCGAGCAGAGCGGCCACATCATTTTCTCCAAGCACGCCTCCACCGGCGACGGCATTCTGACCAGCCTCAAGGTTATGGAGGCCATGCTGGCGGGAAAGAAGACCCTGAGCCAGCTGTGCGAGGGCTTCACCTTCTATCCCCAGGTGCTGAAGAATGTCCGGGTGGCGGACAAGAAGACCGCCCGGGAGGACCCCGACGTCCAGGCCGCCGTGGCGGAGGTCACGCAGCAGCTGGGCGACACCGGCCGTATCCTGGTCCGGGAGTCTGGCACGGAGCCCGTCATCCGGGTCATGGTGGAGGCCGAGAGCAAGGAAATCTGCGAGAAATACGTGGACCAGGTGGTGGACACCATCAAGCGCAAAGGCCATGCGGTATAATCATTACGCCCTCTCCCAAACCGGGAGAGGGCGTTTTTATAGATATGAGATAAAAGATATGATTGGGGGAGATAGGGCGACAAATTGTTGTTTACAGGTGCGCCAAATAAAACGCTGTCATTGCGAGCCAGTGCGCACACTGGCGTGGCAATCCCCCGGTTAGAAGGGAAATGTGTCGAA
>SFHI01000137.1 GCA_004555705.1 Clostridiales bacterium
CGGAGATCACGTTGGTGCAGTCCTCCCCTTGAAGATTCAGCTTTTGCCGGCATGGGCGCCGATGGCGCAGTCGGCCGTGAGCTTGATGTTCTCCGCCGTCTGCTTCAGCAGCGTCAGGGAGTCCATGGTGCCCTTGTTGTCCAGAATGTCCTCCAGAATGTTTTCCAGCATCTCCAGGCCGTCCCGGCGGGGCACGCATTTCCCGCAGGACTGGGCATTGCATACCTTCAGGATGGACTGGGTCTGCTCGACGGCGCATACGCCCGGCGGCGTTGCCGCTATGCGCTGGACAAACTGCCCTCTGATGGTCTCACCGGCGGTGCGCATTTTGGCGCCGGTTATTACAGATAATCTGCTCGTTTCACTCTCTCCCGACTTGTTTTTTGAGGATTTGAGGCTGTTTTTCCCTAATAAAACCTACTTTTGTTCAATAATCAAGCTTTTTCCAAGTTTACTATTTCACAAATACAAAGCCGCTCAAGAGACAGGGTGCAGCCTGCGCAAAACAGACAGACCTTGAGATATGGACAGCGGTATGGTATCATAATGAATAATATGACATACAGGGAGGCATGCACCTTGATCCTTGACGCGGACAAAAATATAAAGAAGCTGGCCCGGCGCATCATTGAGGACGCCGGACTGCCCTATACGGAGGCCCAACTGAAGGAGATCCCGGCGATCCTGGCGGCCAAGAGCCGCTATTTCTGGTGTATTGATAACCAGGAGTTTGACCTGATGCCGGACGTTTTTACCAAGGAGGGCTTCCGGACCTTCTGGGGCGGGCGGCCCGGCCTGAAGGACAGGCTGGCCCAGGTGGAGCAGAACAGGCGCACCTGCGGGGAGGACATGGTACCCATGCACTTTGGCTACAACCAGATCGTCCGCTTCACCGGGGAGAACAGCTGCCAGCTGCTGACCAAAATGCACGATTACCACACCTACAAGGACAATGGCCAGACCTACTCCGGCTTCGGCCTGTATGTGGATGATCTGGTGAAATGCCCGGACGGCCGCTGGCGGATCCAAACCCTGCGGCTGAGCTACCGGCTGCTGGACGGGGAACTGCGGAAAAAGCAATGAGGGACAGCGCTTGTCCACCATGGGAAGGAAACGAATACAATGGACGCGATAGATGAACTTCTGGCCAAGCAGGCCATTCGGGAACAGCTTTACCGCTATTGCAGAAGCATGGACCGGCGGGACGATGCCCTGGGCTTCACCGTCTTTACCGAGGACTGTACCATGGACTATGGGCAGAATTTTCAGGGTTCCGGCTGGGATTTTGTTGCCTGGGCCCACAAGACCCACGACAGGGCCTATGAACAGACCAGCCACCAGATAACGAATATGCTGATCCGGCTCAGCGAAGATGGAACAAGGGCCATCAGCGAGACCTATCTCCATACCCTTCAGCTCACCCATCCGGATGAAAAGGGCAGCGCCCAGGAGCTCCATATTGCGGCCCGGTATCTGGACCGTTGGGTTTGCCTGGAGGGAAAGTGGAAGATCAAGGCCCGCCGCTATGTGCAGGACATTGCCGAGCTGCGCCAGGTGCAAAGCCCGTTTCCCCGCTTCGGCGGAAGGCCGGATCCGGAAGATCCCTCCTATGAACTTTTGGACTGGCTGGGATAATACCACACAGCACCGCAGCGGGAAAGCAAATACCAAATACAATTCCGGGGAGGAGTTTTGATATGTCATCCGTATTGGCAGAGCCCATCCGAATCGGAAGGATGGCGCTGAAAAGCAGAATGGTCATGGCCCCCATGGGTGTGACCGTAGGAAATATGGACGCCTCCACTGTGGACTACTTTGTGGAGCGGGCCAGGGGCGGGGCCGCCCTGATCTTCTGCAACGTGAAGGGCTCGGACAGCTTCGAGTCTGTGGATCATTCCATCTTCTTTACCGAGGAGACGGAGGCGCTGTTTCGCCGGATCGTAGAGCGCAGTCACAGCTGTGGCTGCATGGTGGGCGCCCAGATCATGCCCGGGGACGGGCGCATAGGCGGGCCCAGCACCCGATATAAAGTCCCGGTCAGCGCAAGTCCCTGCAGCTGGATGCATGCGCCCAAGCTGAAGTGCCACCAGCTGAGTCTGGAAGAGATCGTCCTTATAGAGGCCGACTACCGCCGGTCTGTTCAGGCGGCCCTGCGCTGCGGGGCGGACTGCGTGGAGATCCACGCCTACGGCGGTTATCTCACGGATCAGTTTTTGACCCGGCGTTGGAACACGCGGACAGACAGCTACGGCGGCAGCCTGGAAAACAGGGCCCGATTCCTGAAGGAGCTGATCCAGATCTGCAAAGAGGAGGGCGGAACCGACTTCCCCGTGATCGTGAAGTTCACCCCGGATCACTATATGGAGGGGGAGGGCTACCGGCACATGGAGGAGGGCCTGGCCCTGGCCCGGCTGATCGTCAGCTATGGGGCCGACGCCCTGCATGTGGATGCGGGCTGCCATGAGAACTGGTTTCATGCCATGCCCCCGGCGGGCATGCAGATGACCACGCTGCAATCCCGTTCC
>SFHI01000032.1 GCA_004555705.1 Clostridiales bacterium
AAGAAAGGAGAACGATGAATGCCTACTTTTAATCAGCTCGTCAGAAATGGCCGTCAGCAGGCTACCTACAAGTCCACCTCTCCTGCTCTGCAGAGAGGCCTGAACACTCTGGAGAACAAGGCTACTTCTCTGCCTTCCCCCCAGAAGCGCGGTGTCTGCACTGCTGTGCGTACCACCACCCCCAAGAAGCCGAACTCCGCTCTGCGTAAGATCGCCCGTGTGCGTCTGACCAACGGCATGGAAGTTTCCGCTTACATTCCCGGTGTTGGCCACAATCTGCAGGAGCACTCCGTGGTGCTCATCCGCGGCGGCCGTGTCAAGGACCTGCCCGGTGTGCGTTACCACATCATCCGCGGCACTCTGGATACCCAGGGCGTGCAGAACCGGATGCAGTCCCGCTCCAAGTACGGCGCCAAGCGTCCCAAGGCCGGCAAGAAGAAGTAAGCTCCCGGTCTGACCAAACTCTGAATTTCCCAATGCCCTTTCGCAAGGCATCGCCTTGCCAAGAGTTTTATATATAGTATAAACCTCTGGCCAGGCACAACGAAAGTCACACTTTCGAGTACCGATGAAATCATTATTATATGAAGGAGGGAAGCAAAGTGCCCAGAAGAGGTAATGTTCCCAAGAGAGAGATCCTCCCGGATCCCAATTACAATTCCGTTCTGGTTACCAAGCTCGTCAACAGCATCATGCTCGACGGCAAGAAGGGCGTTGCCCAGAAGGTCGTCTACGGTGCTTTTGAGATCGTAGAAAACAAGACCGGCAAGAACGGCCTGGAAGTGTTCCAGCAGGCCATGGAGAACGTGATGCCCGCCGTGGAGCTGAAGGCCCGCCGCGTGGGCGGCGCCACCTACCAGGTGCCCATCGAAGTCCGTCCCGACCGCCGTCAGACCCTGGGTCTGCGTTGGCTCACCACCTACAGCCGCGTCCGGGGCGAGAACACCATGCGCGAGCGGCTGGCCGCTGAGATCATGGATGCCGCCAACAACACCGGCGCCTCCGTGAAGAAGCGCGAGGACGTCCACAAGATGGCCGAAGCCAACAAGGCCTTCGCCCATTTCCGCTGGTAATCAAGGAGTATTCTTACAATGCCTAGACAGTATTCTCTGGAAAACACCAGAAACTTCGGCATCATGGCGCACATCGATGCCGGTAAGACCACCACTACCGAGCGTATCCTGTTCTACACCGGCAAGAACTACAAGATCGGTGAGACCCACGACGGCACTGCTACCATGGACTGGATGGCCCAGGAGCAGGAGCGCGGCATCACCATCACCTCCGCAGCCACCACCTGCTTCTGGAAGGGCTGCCGCCTGAACATCATCGACACCCCGGGCCACGTGGACTTCACCGTGGAGGTGGAGCGGAGCCTTCGCGTGCTGGACGGCGCTGTGACCGTTCTGTGCGCCAAGGGCGGCGTGGAGCCCCAGACCGAGACCGTCTGGCGTCAGGCCGACGAGTACAAGGTCCCCCGGATGATCTACGTCAACAAGATGGACATCATGGGCGCCGACTTCTTCCGGGTGCTGCAGATGATCGACGAGCGCCTGAAGTGCAACGCCGTGCCCATCCAGCTGCCCATCGGCTCCGAGACCTTCTTCAAGGGCAACGTGGACCTGATCACCATGAAGGCCAACGTCTTCTATGATGAGCTGGGCAAGGATGTCCGGGTGGAGGAGATCCCCGAGGATATGGTGGATCTGGCCAACGAGTATCATGAGAAGCTGATGGACGCCGTCTCCGTCTTTGACGATGACATCGCCATGATGTATCTGGAGGGCGAAGAGGTTCCCGTGGACATGATCAAGGCCGTCATTCGGAAGGCTACCATTGCCAACGAGATGGTTCCCGTGGTCTGCGGTACCTCCTACAAGAACAAGGGCGTGCAGGAGCTGCTGGACGCGGTGGTGGACTTTATGCCCAGCCCTCTGGACAAGAAGGGCATCAAGGGCGTGAACCCCGAGACCGAGGAAGAGGACTTCCGTCCCGCTTCCGACGAGGCTCCCTTCTCCGCTTTGGCCTTCAAGATCGCCACCGACCCCTATGTGGGCAAGCTGTGCTACTTCCGGGTGTACTCCGGTACCCTGGAGAAGGGCACCACGGTCCTCAACTGCACCAAGGGCACCAAGGAGCGTATGGGCCGTATCCTGCAGATGCACTCCAACCACCGGGAGGATATCGACATGGTTTATGCCGGCGATATCGCTGCCGTTGTTGGCGTGAAGAACACCACCACCGGTGACACCTTCTGCGATGAGAACCATCCCATCATCCTGGAGTCCATGGTATTCCCCGAGCCCGTTATCGAGGTTGCCATCGAGCCCAAGACCAAGGCCGGCCAGGAGAAGATGGGCATTGCCCTGAGTAAGCTGGCGGAAGAGGACCCCACCTTCCGGACCTACACCAACAAGGAGACCGGGCAGACCATCATCGCCGGCATGGGCGAGCTGCATCTGGAGATCATCGTGGATCGTCTGCTGCGCGAGTTCAAGGTGGAGGCCAACGTGGGCGCGCCCCAGGTCAGCTACAAGGAGACCATCCGCAAGTCCGTTGAGCAGGACACCAAGTATGCCCGTCAGTCCGGCGGTAAGGGCCAGTACGGTCACGTCAAGATCCGTGTGGAGCCCAACGAGCCCGGCAAGGGTTACGAGTTCATCAACGCTGTTGTGGGCGGCGCCATTCCCAAGGAGTATATCCCCGCTGTTGACGCCGGTATTCAGGGCGCCATGGAGGCCGGTGTCCTGGCCGGTTACCCCGTGGTGGACGTGAAGGTTACCCTGTTCGACGGCTCCTACCACGAGGTGGACTCCTCCGAAATGGCCTTTAAGATCGCCGGTTCCATGGCCTTCAAGGAGGCCTGCCGCAAGGCGAACCCCGTGATCCTGGAGCCCATCATGAAGGTTTCCGTCAACGTGCCCGACGAGTATATGGGCGTTGTCATCGGCGACATCACTGCCCGCCGGGGCAACATCCTGGGCCAGATCACCCGTACCGGCTCCGTCCAGGTGGACGCCAACGTGCCCCTGGCCGAGATGTTCGGCTACGCCACCGACCTGCGCTCCAAGACCCAGGGCCGCGGCAACTACTCCATGGAGCCCAGCCACAACGCCGAGCTGCCCAAGTCCAAGACCGAGGAAATCGTCAAGGCCCGCAGCAAGGACTGATCCGCCGTCAATCCATTCCATGGAATGGAAAATGCGGATTTGACGAAAATTTTTCTTGTGTTTCCGGCAAAACTGTAGTATGATGTACGCAGTGTGCGGAAGCGCAGAATAAAAAAGTTCAATTAATTTTTGAATCATAACAGGAGGAATATTTCAAATGGCAAAGCAGAAGTTTGAGAGAAATAAGCCCCATGTTAACATCGGCACCATCGGCCATGTTGACCACGGCAAGACCACTCTGACCGCCGCGATCACCAAGTACCTGGCTATGAAGGGCCAGGCTCAGTTCGAGGACTATGCTTCCATCGACAAGGCTCCCGAGGAGAAGGCTCGTGGTATCACGATCAACACCGCTCACGTGGAGTACGAGACCGACAAGCGTCACTACGCTCACGTTGACTGCCCGGGCCACGCCGACTATATCAAGAACATGATCACCGGCGCTGCTCAGATGGACGGCGCCATCCTGGTCATCGCCGCTACCGACGGCCCCATGGCTCAGACCCGCGAGCACCTGCTGCTGGCCCGCCAGGTGGGCGTGCCCTATATCGTTGTGTTCCTGAACAAGTGCGATCAGGTTGACGACGAGGAGCTGCTGGAGCTGGTGGAGATGGAGGTCCGCGAGACCCTGTCCGAGTACGAGTTCCCCGGCGACGACACCCCCATCATCAAGGGCTCCGCTCTGAACGCTCTGGTTTCCGAGTCCAAGGATCCCAACGCTCCCGAGTATGCCTGCATCAAGGAGCTGATGGACGCTGTTGACGACTATATCCCCACTCCCGACCGTAAGGCCGACCAGCCCTTCCTGATGCCCGTTGAGGACGTGTTCACCATCTCCGGCCGTGGCACCGTGGCTACCGGCCGTGTGGAGCGTGGCGTTGTCAAGAAGAACGAGCCCGTTGAGATCGTTGGCCTGCGTGAGGACAAGCTGAACACCGTCGTGACCGACATCGAGATGTTCCACAAGCTGCTGGACTACGCCGAAGCCGGCGACAACATCGGCGCTCTGCTGCGTGGTATCGACAAGAAGAACATCGAGCGCGGCCAGGTTCTGTGCAAGCCCAACTCCATCCATCCCCACACCAAGTTCGCCGGCCAGGTTTACGTCCTGTCCAAGGAAGAGGGAGGCCGTCATACCCCCTTCTTCAACAACTATCGTCCCCAGTTCTACTTCCGTACCACCGACGTGACCGGCATCATCACCCTGCCCGAGGGCGTTGAGATGTGCATGCCCGGCGACAACGTCGTGATGAACGTGGAGCTGATCACCCCCATCGCCATTGAGAAGGGCCTCCGCTTCGCTATCCGCGAGGGCGGCCGTACCGTGGGCTCCGGTGTTGTCACCGAGGTCAACGAGTAATCCATTCTCACCTTCCGATCCCCCAGCCCTCCGGCTGGGGGATCTTTTCATCTCCGCTCGCCAAATTGGTGTTTGCAGCACTAAAATAGGACTGTCATTGCGAACCAGCGCGCACGCTGGTGTGGCAATCCCCCGGCCCCATGGAAACAGGTGGCGATTACCACCAATAATCGCAGCGACTCCCACTCTTCTGGGCAATTTTCGGCATATTTTCCCTCTAACGGGGGGATTGCCACGCCAGTGTGCGCACTGGCTCGCAATGACAGGAAACTTTGAGGCGAAGCTACAAACACCAATTTG
Source organism: Clostridiales bacterium (assembly GCA_004555705.1). Lineage (GTDB taxonomy): Bacteria > Bacillota > Clostridia > Oscillospirales > Oscillospiraceae > Faecousia. The sequence goes on from SFHI01000032.1 coordinate 4,831, forward strand.
AACGAATGACATCGCTATTTTTCGCAGAATGGGGGGATGGGAATGTACACAACCGCGAATCAGCATTATCGAGAGAAATTCGGCTGCAAGGTGTACCGGCTTTCTCTGGACGGGGGCTTCACCTGTCCCAACCGGGACGGCACGCTGGGCCGGGGTGGGTGTATCTTCTGCGCCGGGGACGGCAGCGGGGCTTTCGCGGCGGAGCGGGGCCTTTCCGTTTCGGAGCAGCTGGAAAAAGCAAAGGCACTGGTGCGGGAGAAAAACGGGGATGGGAAGTACATTGCCTATTTCCAGGCCTTTACCAATACCTACGCCCCGGTTTCCCGGCTGCGGCAGCTTTTCACCGAGGCGATGGAGCCGGAGGAAATCGTGGGCCTTGCCATCGGTACCCGGCCGGATTGCCTGGAGCCGGAAAAGGTGGCGCTGCTCTCGGAGCTGAACGGGGTCAAGCCTGTGACGGTGGAGCTGGGACTGCAGACCATCCACCCGGAGTCGGCTGCCTACATCCGCAGGGGCTATGAAAACGAAGTGTACCTGGACGCGGTGAAACGACTGAAAGAGGCCGGAATTGAGGTAGTGACCCACATCATCCTGGGCTTGCCCGGGGAGACGGCGCAGCATTGCGCCGAAACCACCCGGTACGCTGTGGAGGCCGGGACGGATGGAATGAAATTCCAGCTGCTCCATGTGCTTCGGGGGACGGATTTGGAGCAGGACTATCTGGCGGGTAAATTCCGGTGCCTTACCCTGGAGGAATACGGGCAGTACCTGCAAGCCTGCCTCGCCCGGGTGCCGGAGACCGTGACCGTCTACCGCATCACCGGGGACGGGGCCAAGCGGGACCTGGTGGCGCCCCTGTGGTCTGCCGATAAGAAACGGGTGCTGAACTACCTGAACCGGACGCTCTATCGGGAATGATTTACAATTTGTCACTTGGAATCCCGCGTGGGGTATGGTAGAATGAGAATAGGAGTATAAATTGTTGTTTGTCGGCTTCGTCTCAAGTTTTCTGTCATTGCGAACCAGCGCGCACGCTGGTGTGGCAATCCCCCGGTTGAAAGGAACCAGGTAACGATTACCACCAAAAACCGCAACGATCCCCGTTTTTCCGGAACTTTTCGATACATTTCCTCTCTAACCGGGGGATTGCCACGCCAGTGTGCGCACTGACTCGCAATGACAGCATATATCCAGCAAACATCAATTTGTCGTTCTGAGTCCAAATACATGTCCAAGAAAGGTGATGAGCATTGAAGCAGCTGATGGAGAAAATCAGGGAAGCGCTGGTGTCGGCGCTGCCCGTGACGGTGCTGGTGTACCTATTGGCGCTGACACCGGTGATGGAGCTGACCAAGGTGGAACTGGTCACCTTCACGGTCAGCGCGGTGCTGCTGGTGGTGGGCATCGGCCTGTTCAGCATGGGAGCGGACCTGGCCATGACTCCCATGGGCAGCCACCTGGGCGCGGGCCTCTCCCGGAAACGCAAGCTGGGCCTGCTGCTGGCGGTGTGCTTCGTGCTTGGAATGCTGATCACCGTGGCGGAGCCGGATTTGCAGGTATTGGCGGGGCAGGTCAGCGCCGTGATGAACGGTACCGTGCTGGTCTACGCCGTGGGCGTGGGCGTCGGCGCGTTTCTGATGGTGGGCGTGCTGAAAATCGTATTCCGCAAGCAGCTGTCCCAGATTCTGATGCTTTTCTATATGCTTCTGTTTGCCCTGGCCCTGCTGCTGGTGGTGCGGGGCGGCGAAAACCTGCTGCCCCTGGCCTTTGATTCCGGCGGCGTCACCACAGGCCCTATTACCGTCCCCTTCATCATGGCTCTGGGCGTGGGCATCGCCAATATCCTGGGCGACCGGCGCTCCAAGGAAAACAGCTTCGGCCTGGTGGCCCTGTGCAGCGTGGGGCCGGTGCTGGCGGTGCTGGTGATGGGGCTGTTCTCCGGGAGGGACCTGAGCTATGAGATTCCCGATTACAGCGTCAGCACGGATATTGTCGGGGCATTCGTAAACACCGCGGCCCACACCTGCCGGGAGGTGGCCGTGGCCCTGGGCATGATCGTGGCGTTTTTCCTGGTCTGCCAGGCGCTGCTGCTGAAGCTGCCCGCCCGGAGGCTCCGGCGGATCGCCGTGGGGGTGGGCTTCACCTTCGTGGGATTGGTCATTTTCCTCACGGGTGTCAATGTGGGCTTTATGAGTGTGGGCTACAAGCTGGGGCTCAGTCTGGCCCGGCGGAGTCCGGCGCTGCTCATCGGCCTGGGGCTGGTCATCGGAATTCTCGTGGTGCTGGCGGAGCCTGCCATCCATGTGCTGAACGCCCAGGTGGAGGAAGTGACCGGAGGCCTGGTCAGCAAGCGCTCCATGATGGTGGGACTGTGCGTGGGCGTGGGCGCGGCCATCACCTTGAGCATGGTGCGCATTGTGTACGATTTCTCCCTGGTGTATTATGTGATTCCCGGGTATTTCCTGTCCATGGCGCTGTCGCTGTTCGTGCCCCCGGTGTATACGGCCATCGCCTTTGACTCCGGCGGCGTGGCCAGCGGCCCCATGACTTCCGGCTTTATCCTGCCCCTGGCCGTGGGGGCCTGTGTGGGACTCCAGGGGCCCGAGGCGGTGCTGCGGGATGCCTTCGGTGTGGTGGCGCTGGTGGCCATGGCCCCGCTGATTACCATTCAGCTGCTGGGCTTCCGGGGCATCCTGGCGGAACGGGTCAACGAGCGCCGGGCCATGCGCCGGATTCTGGATGCCGACGACCAGCAGATCATCAATTTTATGTAAGGAGGGGAGCAAATGAACAACACCGTGAACGAATCGGCCATTAAGAAGCTGAAGCTCCTCTTTACCGTGGTGGACCGGCCCAAGGGGGAATTCTACCTGGATGTGATCAGTGAGTTTTCCGTGAACTGCCAGCTGGTGCTGGCAGGCCAGGGCACTGCCAGCTCCGAGCTGACGAGGCTTCTGGGCCTGGAGCCCCACAAGGCGGTGATCCTCAGCGTGGTCCGGGAGGACCGGATGGAGGAACTCATGAACTGTCTGGAGGACAAATTCCATACCATCCGGGGAGGCAAGGGCGTGGCCTTTGCCGTGCCCTTCAGCAGCGTCATCGGCGTGAACCTGTATCAGTTTTTGAGCGACAACCGCATGGGAAGGGAGGCTTCGCTATGACAACCGACAAGCATGAGGTGATTTCGGCGGCCTTTTTCGGCATCACCCTCCACGCGGACAAGGAGATTCTCATGATGGTGGTGGAGCGCGATATCCGGGACCGGGTGCTGAACGCCATCTATAAGGAAATGGGCATGGCGAAAAAGGCAAAAGGAATCGCGTTCAGCTTGCCCGTGTCCGACGTAGCCGGCCTTGCCCCGGCGGAGGTGCCCAAGGAAGCGCAGCCAGCCGCGGAGCGCTGACCGAATCCAATGCGCCCCGGCTGGATAAATTGGTGTTTGGCGATTTGTGATTGTAGGGCCGGATATTATCCGCCCGCAACCTGACGACTACGGGGATGTCCGTTTTATTAGAAAATGCTCAAAAACCGTAACGTTTCGGGCGGCTAATAGCCGCCCCTACGATAGCAACGCAATGTGTTTGAAATCTTCAAATAACAATCTGTCGTTCTGCTTGTATTTGGTTTGGAATCACTTTTTTCAAACGCAAAAGCACCGCTCGGAGTTGAGCGGTGCTTTTTTGCGACGCGGGCCTGTAAGCCGGGTTCTGTCTTGACAGCCATCTATCTAGCCCCAGGATTGCTCCTGGGATCAAGCCGCCTCCTCGGGACGGCCGGGCCGGCCTTGTGTCCCTCCACGGCGTTGCTCCGGGATAGAGTTTACATCGTAGAACCCATGTTACCATGGGCCGCGTGGGCTCTTACCCCACGTTTTCACCCTTGCTGAAGGGAAAACCCTCAGCGGTATCTCTCTGTTGCACTTGTCCTGGGGTCACCCCCGGCGGGCGTTACCCGTTATCCCTGCCCTATAGAGCCCGGACTTTCCTCATCCTCCGCCTTTCGGCATGAGTCCGCGGCTGTCCGGCCCGGTCGCGGAAATATTGTAACCCAAGAAAGCCAAATTGTCAAACACCTTGCAAATTTCCCCGATGGGGCGTATACTATATAATCATTAACGCGTTTGGATGCGAAACGGCAAATTGGTGTTTGTCGCGCTGAAATAGAACTGTCATTGCGAACCAGCGCGCACGCTGGTGTGGCAATCCCCCAACTTTTCAGGATGCTACGATAGATGTTTTCCTTGTTTTTTTGAGTTCCCGGAAGATCCGGGGGATTGCCACGCCAGTGTGCGCACTGGCTCGCAATGACAGCGTATATACGCCAAACACCAATTTGTCGCTGCGTTCGGGAAGGTACAATCTAGAATAAGGAGTGTCTTTATGGCTGCTTTTGAAGAATTTTTCGCCTCCCTGGGGGGAAAGCGCATTGCGGTGCTGGGGCTGGGGGTGAGCAACCGGCCGCTGGTGCGGCTTTTGCTGGAATTTGGCTGCGATGTGGTGGGCTGCGACCGTACCCCCCGGGAGAAGCTGGAGGAAGAGGTGCTGGAGCTGGAGCGTTTAGGCTGTAAGCTCCATGTGGGGGACGATTACCTTGCGGGCGTGGAGGCGGATATGGTATTCCGCACCCCGGGTATGCATCCCGGAAACCCCGCGATTCAGGCGTTAAAGGAACGGGGGGCGGAAATTACCTCGGAGATGGAGGTGTTCTTTGAGGTTTCCCCCTGCCATCTGATCGCCGTCACCGGCTCCGACGGGAAAACCACCACCACTACCCTGATTGCCGAGATGCTGAAGGCCGCCGGGAAAACCGTCTGGCTGGGGGGCAACATCGGCACGCCCCTGCTCCCCCTGGTGCGGCAGATGAAAAAAGAGGACTTCGCCGTGGTGGAGCTCAGCTCCTTCCAGCTCATGGACATGAAGCGCAGCCCCAGCCGGGCCCTGATTACCAACCTGGCCCCCAACCATCTGGACATCCACAAAGACATGGACGAGTATGTGGATGCCAAGAAGAACATCTTCCGCTATCAGGGCGAAGGGGACCTGCTGGTGCTGAACGCCGACAACCCCATCACCGCCTCCTTCCGGGGCCCGGGGCAGACAAAGGTTTTCTCCCGGCTGGGGGAGGGGCATGTGTGCATCCGGGACGGGGTGATTTTCCGGGGACAGACGCCGGTGCTGCCGGTTTCGGACATTCTGCTGCCCGGGGTTCACAATGTGGAAAATTACATGGCTGCCATCGCCATGGTGGAGGGCCTGGCCTCCGACGAGGACATCCGCCAGGTGGCGAAAACCTTCGGCGGGGTGGAGCACCGGATTGAGCTGGTGCGGGTGAAAAACGGTGTCCGGTTCTACAACGATTCCATCGCCTCCAGCCCCACCCGGACAATCGCTGGGCTGCGCAGCTTCCCGGAAAAGGTGATTCTCATCGCCGGGGGCTATGACAAGCACATCCCCTACGACCCCCTGGGGCCGGAAATCTGTAAGCATGTGAAGAAGCTATACCTCAACGGAGCCACCGGGCCGAAAATCCGGGCCGCCGTGGAAAGCTGCTCCGGGGAGAAGCCGGAGATGGTGGACTGTGGGGATTTTGCCTCCGCAGTGAAGGCTGCCGCTGCAGTGGCGGAGCCCGGGGACGTGGTGCTCATGAGCCCCGCCAGCGCCGCCTTTGACCAGTTCAAGAACTTCATGGTTCGCGGAAACTACTTCAAAGAGCTTGTAAAGGAGCTGTAATATGGACATGACCAAGGTAACCCGGCCCGCCCGGAAGCTGCTGAAGCTGAAGCGCTGCGGCGCGGTGATCGTGGCCGCGGGCAGCGCCTCCCGGATGGGCGGCATCGACAAGGTGATGGCCCCCCTGGGCGGGGAGCCCATGATCGTGAAAACCGTCCGGGCCTTTCAGGACTGCGACGCCATCCGGGATATCGTGGTGGTGACCCGGGAGGACCTGATCCGGCCCATCACCTCCCTGCTTTCCGGAATGGACAAGGTGATTGCCGTGGTGGCGGGAGGCGCCTCCCGGCAGGAATCCGTGCATCTGGGGCTGAACACCCTGCCGGAAAAGACGGAGCTGGCCGCCATCCACGACGGGGCCAGGCCCCTGGTGTCCTGGCAGGTCATTGACCGGACTGTCCGGGCGGCCAACACCTACGGCGCGGCGGCACCGGGAATCCCGGTGAAGGACACCGTCAAGCGGGTACAGGGCGGCGTGGTGACGGACACCCCCGACCGGGCGTCCCTGCGGGCGGTGCAGACCCCCCAGGTGTTCGACTTTTACCTGCTGCGGGGGGCGCTGAAAAAGGCAAAGGAGGACGGTGCCCAGGTCACCGACGACTGCTCCGCCGTGGAGCGGATGGGCTTCTCCGTGAAGATCGTGGAGGGGGACGAGGGGAACATCAAGGTCACCACCCCCATGGACCTGAAAATCGCCGAAATGCTGCTGGAGGAAATGCAATGAGGATCGGACACGGTTATGATGTGCACCGGCTCACGGAAGGACGGGAGCTGATTCTGGGCGGTGTGAAAATCGACTATGAAAAGGGCCTGCTGGGGCACTCCGATGCGGACGTACTGCTCCACGCGGTTTCCGATGCCCTGCTGGGGGCGGCGGGCCTGGGGGACATTGGCAGACATTTCCCGGATACCGACCCCAAATACAAGGGCGCGGACTCCCTGGAGTTGCTGCGGCAGGTGGCCGGGAAAATCGCCGCCGCCGGCTACCGGGTGGGGAACGTGGATGTGACCATGATCGCCCAGAGACCCAGGCTGAAGGATTTTATTCCGCAGATGGAGGCGAACATTGCCTCCGCGCTGAACGTGGATGCGGGCCGGATCAACGTGAAGGCCACCACCGAGGAGCGCCTGGGCTTCACCGGCTCCGGCGAGGGTATGGCCTGCCACGCGGTGTGCATTCTGGAAGAAGTGGCAATCGGCTGATCGGATTCACGCAACAGTCCGTGTTTATAATTGACAATTAACAATTGACAATTGACAATTAAGGAATCCCTTCGGGATGAATTTAAAATAAAATAGGCCGAAAACAGGCTACTTTATTTTTAAACGTGTTAGTTTAAAAGATTGGACCTAGCTATCATAGTGCATAAATTCCTGCTGTATGAAGTGGTAGTTCTAGCGTTATTTGGTATGAATTTCCGTCAAATAAATTGTCTCGTTGGGACACAATAATTGTCAATTTTCAATTGTCAATTGTCAATTTGGCGAAGCCGTTCAAACACCAATTTGTCGCCCTCCGGGTGCCGGGGGCGATGGAATTTGACCGCCGCGTTATGCGGCGGTTTTTTCTTTGGAAAGGGCACGAAATATGGGGGTGGGGCATAGGATGCGCCGGGAGGGGTTATCATGAGCTACTATTATATTACCTTCCGCTCGGTGACCTTCGCCCAGCGGGGGGAGCGGGTGCTGCAGGCCGGGAAGATTCGCTGCACGCTCCAGCGGACGCCCCGGTGGATGGAGGAGCAGGGCTGCGGGTACTGCCTGCGGCTGTGGACGAAGGAGCTTACGCCGGCGGCGGAGCTGCTGGTGCGGGAAGGGGTACCCTTCCGGAAGCTCTATGTCCAGAAAGCCCAGGGCCAGCTGGAGGAGGTAACGCTGTGATTTATCTGGATTACGGCGCCACCTCCTTCCGCAAGCCGCCCCAGGTGTACCGGGCGGTGGAGCGGGCGATGGCGCGCTGTGCCAGTCCTGGCCGGGGCGGCTACGGCGCGGCCATGGAGGCCCAGCGCCAGGTCTACCGCTGCCGGGAGGCGGCGGGAACATTGTTTGAATGCGACCCGGAGCAGGTGGTGCTTACCATGAACTGCACCCACGGACTGAACATCGCCATCCGCTCTCTGGTAAAGCGGGGGGCAAAGGTGGTGGTTTCCGGCTTCGAGCACAACGCCGTGGTGCGTCCTCTGCACGCGCTGGGAGCGGAAACGGCGGTGGCGGGGAGGAAGCTGTTTGACCGGGAGGATACCCTGGAGGCCTTCCGGAGAGAGCTGGACCGGGGGGCGGAGGCCGCGGTATTCACCCATGTGTCCAATGTGTTCGGGTATATCCTGCCGGTGGAGGAAATGGCGGCCATGTGCCGGGAGCGGGGGATTCCCTTTATCCTGGACGCGGCTCAGTCCGCCGGGGCTTTGCCCGTTTCCCTGAAAAAACTGGGGGCGGAATTCATTGCCATGCCGGGGCACAAGGGGCTACTTGGCCCCCAGGGCACCGGCCTTCTGCTGTGCCGGGAGGGCGCGGAGCCCCTGCTCTACGGCGGGACCGGAGGGGCCTCCCGGCCCAGGGAAATGCCCCCGGAGCTGCCGGAGCGGCTGGAGGCGGGTACCATGAATGTGCCCGGCATCGCGGGACTGACCATGGGGATGGAATATGTACTCCGCAGAGGCACGGAGGACATTTTCCGCCGGGAGCACCGGTGCCTTGGCCAATGCGTGGAAATGCTGAAGCGGAGGGGACTGCGGGTATTTTCCGGCCCCCACCAGGCGGGGACGGTGTCGTTCCTGCCCCAAATGGATTGCGAGGAGGCGGCGGAGCTTCTGGCAAAGCAGGGCGTGGCCGTCCGGGCGGGGCTCCACTGCGCGCCTCTGGCCCACGAAAGCGCGGGGACGGTGGAAACCGGAACCGTTCGGGTGAGCTTCGGCTTCGATTCCGGGCCGGAACAGGTTTTCCAGTTGGAGCGCGTCCTCACCCGGGCGGGGATATGAAGGAAGAAAAAGATAAATTGTTGTTTACAGCTCTATAGCGCACTGAAAAAGAACTGTCATTGCGAACCAGTCCGCAGACTGGTGTGGCAATCCCCCAACAATTCAGGATGGGGCGGGTGTCAAAGAATCCGCCTGCGGGGCGGTATAATTTTTTACAGAATATCTATTGCCATTACGGGGGCAATCCGCTATAATAGAACGGATAATAGGTTACTATACGATAGCCCCGTATGCTCTGGGGTTAAGTTGACATAAAAGGGGAAAGCACATTTATGGAGGCCATTCAAAGTTTCATTGACCAGCTGGCCAGAATGCAGTGGTCGGACTACCTGGATATCCTTTTGGTGGCGTTTTTGATATACAAATTCCTTCCGCTCATCAACTCCCCCAGCACCATGCGTATCGCGCGGGCCGTGCTGGTGGTGATCGTTATTGCCTGGGCCACCGAGGCGGCCCACCTGTACACCCTCAGCTACATCCTCAACCAGTTCCTGGCGGTGGGACTGCTGGCGGTGGTGATCCTGTTCCAGCCGGAGCTGCGGCGGATGCTGGACAGGCTGGGTTCCGTCCGGCTGAGGAGCCTTTTGGGCATCTCCAAACCCCAGCAGGAGATGGACGGCGTCATCGCCCAGACCGTGGCCGCCTGCGAGGTCATGAGCCGGGAGAAGGTGGGCGCGCTGATCGTCTTTGCCCGGGAGGCCCGGCTGGAGGAATTCATGCGCACCGGCACCGTCATTGACGGCCAGGTTTCCGAGCAGCTGATCCGCAACATCTTCTTCCCCAAGGCCGCCCTCCACGACGGGGCCATGATCATCCGGGACGGAAGGGTTGCCGCGGCGGGCTGCGTGCTGCCTCTTTCCAGCAGCGACCGGCTCAGCGCGGACCTGGGTACCCGCCACCGGGCGGGCGTGGGCATGAGCGAGAACAGCGACGCGGTGGTGGTGATCGTGTCCGAGGAAACGGGCACCATCTCCGTGGCCGTGGAGGGAATGCTCAAGCGGCACCTGGCCTCCCGCACCCTGGAGAAGCTGCTGCACAACGAGCTGTGCCCCGGCTCCAATGGGGAGAAGGAGGGACAGCTGTCCAAAAAGCTGAAGAAGAGACTGACCGGGAAGGAGAAGGATGAACATGAAAAATAAGATTTCGACCCTGATCCTCTCCCTGGTCATTGCCTTCGGACTTTGGGTGTACGTGATTACCTCCGTCAGCCCCGGGTCGGAGGAGACCTTCCACAACATCCCCGTGGTCCGGGAGGGGGAGACCGTCCTCCAGGAGCGGGGGCTGATGATCACCGAGGTTTCCTCGGACACCGTGAGCCTGACCCTTTCCGGCACCCGGAAGGACCTGGCCAAGGTGAATTCCGGAAACATCACATTAAAGGTGGACCTGTCCAAAATCTATGAGCCGGGCACCCATTCCCTGCAATATACCACCTCCTATCCCGGGGATGTGGCCTCCAACGCCTTCGTGCAGGAGGCCCGGACGCCGGAGAGCATCACCTTCACCGTGGAGGAGCGGCGGAACAAAGAGGTGCCCGTGGAAATCAAGTGGATCGGCTCCTCGCCGGAGGGCTTCCTGACGGACAAGGAGAGCCGGGTGCTGGATTACCCCACCGTCACCGTGGTGGGCCCTGCCAGCGTCGCTGACCAGATTGAAAAGGCGGTCATCGAGGTGGACCTGACCGAACGGCGGGAATCCATTTCCGAGAGCTTCCGCTATACCCTCTGCGACGCCGAGGGTAACCCCGTGGACGCGGAGAAAATCACCACCAACGTCCAGGAGGTCCGGCTGGATGTGAAGATTCAGCGCTTCAAGGACCTGAGGCTGACCTATATCCTGGTTCCCGGCGGCGGCGCCACCGCGGACAGTGTGGACATCACCCTCAGCGTGGATACCATCCGGGTGTCCGGCAGCGAGGCCGTTCTGGAGAAGCTGGGGGACGAGCTGGTGATCGCCACCATCAACCTGGGGGATTATGCCAAGAATACAGAGCTGACATGCAGCATCAACCTTCCCGAGGGGGTCACCAACCTGACCGGCGTGACGGAGGCCAAGATCAACCTGGCCTTTAAGGGCCTGAGCATCAAGACTCTGACGCTGGATGAATTCCACAGCGTGAACGTCCCCGAGGGGCTCAACGCCGAGATCACCACCCAGGAGCTGGAGGTGAAGGTCCGGGGCCCCGTCCAGCTGATCCAGCGGCTTACCGCCGATGACCTGCGGGCCACGGTGGACTTTACCGGCGCGGAGGCCGGTTCCTACTCCTTCAAGGTGACCATCACCTTCGGCGAGGAATTCGCCGCACTGGGTGTGGTGGAGCAGTGCTCCGTATATGCCACCGTCAGCCCCGCCGAGTAACGGAGGGCCTGACTTGGAACAGAAGGTTCGAATCCGGGAAATCCTCCCGGACGGGACGGCCCTGGTGGTGCACGTCCGGGAAAGCGCCTGCTCCGGGGACTGCCACAAATGCGCCGGCTGCGGCGCGGCCAGGGAGACCATCACCTTTCCTGCCGCCAACCCCATCGGCGCGGCGGCGGGGGATGTGGTGACGGTTTCCTCCGCCTCCGGCCCGGTGCTGCGGGCCGCGGCGGTAACCTATCTTCTGCCGCTGGTGCTGTTCTTCCTGGGCTATGCCCTTTGGGGCGGCTGGGGTGGCGGCGCGGGCTTCGGGCTCGGCGTGGCGGGAATTGTGGTTTATGACCGCCGTGTGGCGAAAAAAGAAGGGACAGTATACACAATCACGGGCTATGCCCAGAAAAAAGGGGACAATGACCTTGGTTAAAAGTATGACCGGCTATGGCCGCTGCGTGGAAACCGTAGGCGGCAGGGAATTCACCGTGGAGCTGCGCTCCGTCAACAACCGCTACTTAGACTGCACCGTCAAGCTGCCCAGAGCCCTCTCCTTTGCCGAGGACGCGGTGAAGCAGGCAGTGAAGAACGCCATTTCCCGGGGCAAGGTGGATGTATTCATCTCCATGCGCTCCGAGGGCGGCTCCGACACGAAGGTCACGCTGAACGCGCCGCTGGTGGAAGGGTACCTGGCCGCCATGAAGGAAATGGCGGAGCGTTACGGGGTTCGGGACGACATCAGCGTGTCCACCCTGGCCAGGATGCAGGATGTATTCACCGTGGAACGGGAAGAGGTGGACGAGGAGCAGCTGCTGCGGGACCTTATGACCGTGGTGGAGGGGGCCATTGCCGGCTACGATGCCATGCGCGCCGCGGAAGGCGCGGCCCTGGAGAAGGACCTGCGCAGCCGGGGCGAGACCATCCTGGAGCTGGTGGCCCAGGTGGAGGCGGGCTCCGGGGAGACGGTGGCCGCCTACCGCACCCGGCTGGAGAACAAGCTCCGGGAGGTGCTGGCGAACACCGCCATCGACGAGAGCCGGATTCTCACGGAAGCGGCCATCTTCGCCGATAAGGTGGCGGTGGACGAGGAGACCGTCCGTCTGCGCAGCCATTTGAATCAGATGAACCAGATGCTCACGAGCGGCGGGGCCATCGGCCGGAAGCTGGACTTCCTGCTCCAGGAGATGAACCGGGAGAGCAATACCATCGGCTCCAAGTGCTCCGATGTGCGCCTGGCCCGGATCGTGGTGGACATCAAGGCCGAGCTGGAGAAGATTCGGGAGCAGACCCAGAACATCGAGTGAGGAAGCTGTATGAAACTCATTAACATCGGCTTCGGCAGTTTGATCGCCGCCAACCGGCTGCTGGCGGTGGTGGCCCCGGATTCCGCTCCCATCAAGCGGGTCATTCAGGAGGCCCGGGACCGGGGGATGCTCATTGACGCCTCCTACGGCCGGAAAACCAAAGCGGTGATCCTCATGGACACGGACCATGTGATTCTGTCCGCCATCCCCCCGGAGGCCATCCGGAGCCGGTGGAACGGCGGTGAGGAAGCATCGGAGGAGGAAGAGAAGGAATGAGTAAGGGAAAACTGTTTGTGATCTCCGGCGCCTCCGGCGTGGGCAAGGGCACCGTGCTGAAGGAGGTTATGAAGCGGCGGCAGGACCTGCGGTTCTCCGTTTCCGCCACCACCCGTCCCCCCCGGCCCTCGGAGGTGGACGGAAGGGAATACTATTTCGTCACCCGGGAACGCTTTGAGGAGATGATCCGAAACGGGGAATTCCTGGAGTACGACGAGCACAACAGCAATTACTACGGCACTCCCCGGCGTCAGGCCCTGGAAAAGCTGGAGGAAGGCTCCGTGCTGCTGGACATCGAGCCCAAGGGCGCGGCCCAGGTGCGCCAGTCCGCTCCGGAGGCTACGCTGATTTTCATCATGCCCCCCTCCATGGAGGAGCTGGAGCGCAGGCTCCGGGATCGCAACGATACCCCCGAGGACCAGATCGAAATGCGCCTGAAGCGGGCGGTCTGGGAAATGGAGCAGCGGGTTTGGTACGACCATGTGGTGGTGAACGATGAACTGGAGCGCTGCGTGGACGAGGTGCTGGCCATCCTCGCCAAGGAATGCGGGGAATCCGCCTGAAATCACATATCGCGCCGCGTCAGGAAAAATTGACAATTAACAATGAGGGAATCCCTTCGGGATAAAATGAACGGAGAAACCGCTTTTATTGAGTGGCACTGGGCTCCTGAAATGTCAACTATCAATTGTCAATTGTCAATTGGAATGCCGGTGGCTGCCGATAATTATTCTTATTTTGGAGGAACGAATACAATGCTTTACCCCCCTGTTGCTGATTTGCTGGAAAAAGTGGAAAGCCGTTATCTGCTGGTGAACGTGGTGGCCCACCGGGCCCGTCAGATTGCCGCGGAGGCGGAGGCGCTCCAGGAGGAGCTGCCCGAGAAGCCCGTCACCATGGCCATCCAGGAGGTTGCCGACGGCAAGCTCTCCGGCTTCGTGAAGGACGAATACAAGAATTGACGCATTTGCCGGCTTCGTCCGGCAGACAAATTGGCGTTTGGCGAATAAACGCTGTCATTGCGAGCCAGTGCGCACACTGGCGTGGCAATCCCCCGGCCCCATGGAACCAGGTAATGATTACCACCAAGAACCGTAACAATCCCCGTTCTTTCGGGTGCTTTTCGGTACATTTCCCCTCTACCCGGGGGATTGCCACACCAGTCTGCGGACTGGTTCGCAATGACAGCTTTTTTTGAGTGCGCATTTTCAAACACCAGTTTGTCTTTCAAATCATACCAATACGCACAAAACTGCTTCAGAAAGGGAAAGGGTTCTATGATCGGGAAAATTGCTGTATCGGCGGCGAATTTTGCCATTGACAAGCCCTATTCCTATTGGATTCCCCGGGACATGACCCTGACGCCCGGACAGCGGGTGACGGTGCCCTTCGGGCGCGGGAACCGCCGTGCCGAGGGCGTGGTGCTGTCCGTGGAGGAGGGCTCCCAGGAGGGGCTGAAAACCGTGGAGGCGGTGCTGGACGAAAGTCCGCTGCTCTCCCCCTTGCAGCTGCGGCTGGCGGCTTTCTTAAGGGAGCGGTATTTCTGCACCTTTTACGACGCCTGCCGGGCCATCCTGCCCGCGGGGCTGTGGTTTGACACCAAGGCGGTGTATTCCCTCACCGAGAACCGGGAGTGGAAGGAAAAAACCATCCGCAAACCCGGCGCCGCCGAGATTCTGCGCCTCATGGAGGAGCTGGGCGGCGGGGCCAAGGAGCAGGAGCTGGAGGCCCTGGGCCTGGAGCGGGAAGCCCTGGAGGATGCCCTGCGGTATCTCGCGGGGAAGAAATGGATTTCCGCCCAGACGGAATATCTCCGCCGGGGCCGGGACAAAACCGAGAAAATCGCCACCCTCACCGCCTCCGCCGAGGAGGCAAGGGACTATGCCCAGCGGGCTCCCAAACAGCGTGCCGTGCTGGAAATGCTGAGCAATCTGGGGGAGGTCAGCGTCAAGGAGCTGTGCTATTTCACCGGGGCCACCCCGGCTATGGTGCGGCGGCTGGAGGAGAAGGGCTATGTGACCCTGGCCGACCGGCCGGTTCTGCGGTGCCGGGAGATTGTCCCCGCGTCCCTGGACGGCCCCCTGGTGCTGAATGAGGAGCAGGAAAGCTGCTTCCAAGGGCTTCGGGATCGGATGGAGGGGGAGAACCCTGGTGTGGCGCTGCTGTACGGCGTCACCGGCTCCGGGAAAACCAGCGTGTACATCCGGCTGATCCGGGAGTGCCTGGAACAGGGGAGAAGCGCGTTGCTGCTGGTGCCGGAAATCGCTTTGACCCCCCAGCTGCTGGGGCTCATGGCCGCCCATTTTGGCGACCAGGTGGCGGTGCTCCACAGCAGCCTCCCCGCCGGGGAGCGCTACGACCAGTGGAAGCGGGTCCGCTCCGGCGAGGCGCGCCTGGTGGTGGGCACCCGCTCCGCCGTGTTTGCCCCCTGCACCCCGGGCCTCATCATCCTGGACGAGGAGCAGGAGCATTCCTATAAATCCGAGAATACCCCCCGCTATCATGCCCGGGAAGTGGCCATCTGGCGGGGAGCCAAGGAGGGGGCCCTGGTGCTGCTGGGCTCCGCAACCCCCTCCATCGAGACCATGTACCGGGCGAAAACCGGGGTCTATGGCCTGTATACCCTCCACCGCCGGTTTAACGGCAGGCCCCTTCCCCGGGTGGAGATCGTGGATATGCGCCGGGAACTGGAGCTGGGCAATGACGGCAGCCTCAGCATCCCCCTGCGTCAGGCCATGATCGATACCGAGGAGGCGGGAAAGCAGACCATATTGCTCCTCAACCGCCGGGGTGCCTCCCGGGCGCTGGTGTGCGTGGACTGCCGGGAGACCCCGGAGTGTCCCCGGTGCAGCATCAGGCTCACCTACCACAGCGCCAATGACCGGCTCATGTGCCACTACTGCGGGTTCTCCGAGCCCGCGCCAAGGCGCTGCCCCAGGTGCGGCGGCCCCTTAAAGCCCATCGGCACCGGCACCCAGAAGGTGCAGCAGGAGCTTGCGGAGCTGTTCCCCCGGATGGAAACCCTGCGGATGGACGCGGACACCGTCAGCGCGGTGAATACCCACGAAAAGATTCTGGACCGTTTCCAGCAGGAGCATATTCCGGTGCTGCTCGGCACCCAGATGGTGGCCAAGGGGCTGAATCTGCCCCAGGTGACCCTGGTGGGGGTGCTGGACGCGGACCTGAGCCTCTACACCGGCGGCTACCGGGCGGGGGAGACCACCTTCAATATGCTGACCCAGGTGGTGGGCCGGGCCGGACGGGGGGACACCCCCGGAAGGGCCGTGATCCAGACCCTGGTGCCGGAGCACCAGGTGATCCGACTGGCGGCGGAGCAGGATTACGAGGGCTTTTACAATCTGGAAATCCAGCTGCGGCGGGTGCAGGGAGCGCCCCCCTTCGGGGATCACGCCATTGTCACCTTCCTGGGACAGGAGGAAAACCAGGTGATTGCCGCGGCGGCGAAGTTCCGGGACAGCCTCCGCATCGCCCTGGAGCAGCCGGACTACGCCGGGGAGCACTGCAGCCTGCTGGGGCCCGCCCCCTGTCCGGTGCCGAAAATCAATTACAATTACCGCTATCAGCTGACCCTCCGCTGCGCCATGACGAAGAAGCTGCGCTCCCTGCTTGCCTGGCTGCTGGGAAAGCTGGCCGGCGACAAAGAATTCCGGGGCGTTTCGGCCTTCGTGGATGTGAACGGATATGACGGGTGAATTGACAATTATTGGCGGCCAACATGCGCATATCGGCTAGACTCTGCAAAGCGAGAAATTGTTGTTTGAATGGTGGTTGCCTGAGAAAATACCTTCCCCCGGGGGGAAGGTGCCCCGAAGGGGCGGATGAGGAACGGCGACTGCTGCGTTTCCATACGCACCCAGAAAGTACGGAACAAGGCCAAAGGTACGTTTTTTCGCACTGCATGGGAAGAAAACAGATTTCGCCGTTCCTCATCAGTCAGGCTTCGCCTGCCAGCTTCCCCCCCGGGGGAAGCGATGGGGCGCCGTAAGCGCCAGTGCTTCAAACAACAATTTTTCGGGTACTGAGTGAATCCGATAAGAAATATTATTATATATGGCGTTAGAGCTTGATGCAATGTTCCAAAGCGGGAACATAATTGTCAATTGTCAACTGTCAATTGTCAATTCCGAAGGCAGACGGCCCACCAGAGAGGAAGATATATTATGGGAACGCGGAAAATTTTGACGGATAGGGACCCGGCGCTGCATAAGGTGTGCAGACCGGTGGAAAAATTTGACTGGCGGCTGCACAAGCTGCTGGACGACATGGCCGAGACCCTGGCCCAGGCCAACGGCGTGGGACTGGCGGCCCCCCAGGTGGGTATTCTCCGCCGGGTGGTGATCGTGGACACCGGCGAGGAGATTCTGGAGCTGGTGAATCCCACCATGCTGGAGACCAGCGGGGAGCAGTGCGGCGCGGAGGGATGCCTCAGCGTGCCGGGAAAGTACGGCCTGGTAAAGCGTCCCAACTATGCCAAGGTCCGGGCCCAGGACCGGGAGGGCAACTGGTTTGAGGCCGAGGGCGAGGAGCTGATCGCCCGGTGCTTCTGCCACGAGCTGGACCATCTGGACGGCATCGTCTACACCGAGGTCATGGAGCGCTTCCTCACCGACGAGGAACTGGAAGCCGACGGAGAATAAGAGAATTGACAATTGACAATTAGGGAATCCCTTCGGAAAAAGCAGGGAAGCTCTGTCGAATGAATGCGGCAGTACAGAAAAATGTTGTTTACAGTTTTCAAACACCTTACGTTGCTGACGTAGGGGCGGATAATATCCGCCCGAAACGTTCCGGTTTTTGGGTATTTCCGGTGAACATGCGTGCTATCAGTGCGGTAAGGTTTCGGGCGGATGATATCCGCCCCTACAGCGGCGGTGCGCGGGAAAGGGAGAATTTCTTTGAGAGTTGTCTTTATGGGAACGCCGGAGATTGCGGCGACTTGTTTCAAAAGAATCCTGGCGGAGGGCTTCCAGGTGGTGGGCTGCTACACCCAGCCTGACCGGCCCAAGGGCCGGGGGATGAAGCTGGCCCCCTCACCGGTGAAGGAGGTGGCTTTGGAGCACGGAATCCCCGTGTTTCAGCCGGAGAATTTCCGGGAAGAGGAAACGGTGGAGGCGCTGCGGGCCTTGAAGCCCGATGTCTGCGCCGTGGTGGCCTATGGGAGAATCCTCCCCCAGAAGGTGCTGGATATTCCCACCTACGGCTGCATCAACATCCACGCGAGCCTCTTACCCAGCTACCGGGGCAGCGCCCCCTACCAGTGGGCGGTGCTGGACGGCCTCACGGAAACCGGCGTTACGGCCATGTACCTGGTAAGGGAAATGGATGCCGGGGACATCATTGACACGGCCAGAACTCCCATCGGGGAGAACGAAACCGCCGGGGAGCTTCTGGACCGGCTGGCGGAGCTGGGGGCCGGACTGCTGGCCAAAACCCTGGGACGGCTGGAAAAGGGCCCGGTGCCCGCTGTGCCCCAGGACCCCGCCAAGGTGACCTGCGCCCCCATGCTGGACAAATCCATGTGTCCCATCGACTGGACAAAAACTGCTTTGCAGGTGCACAATCAGGTGCGGGGGCTGCACCCCTGGCCTGTTGCCACGGCGGAGATTGAGGGAACCCCCTTTAAGATTCATGAAACCCGCCTGGCGGAGGGCTCCGGAACCCCGGGGCAGCTGCTCCGCCTGACCAAGACCGGACTTGTGGTAGCCTGCGGGGAGGGGGCTGTGGAAATCCGCTCCCTCCAGGCCCAGGGCGGCAAACGGATGGCTGCCGCCGACTATTTCCGGGGCCATCCCCTGAAAAGCCTGTGACCGGGGCCCGGGAAACGGCGCTCCAGGCGCTGATGGCCTGCCGCAAGGATGGGGCCTGGGCCAACGCGGTGCTGAAGGAGTACATCGCCCGAAACCGCCTGGATGCCCGGGATGCCGCCCTGGCCAGCCGGCTGTGCTACGGGGTGATTCAGAATCGGCTGCGGCTGGACTTCTTCCTGGAGGGACTGCTCAGTCGTCCCCTGACCCAGCTGCACCCGGTGGTGCGGGATGTGCTCCACCTGGGACTGTACCAGCTGTATGATATGGACCGGATTCCCGCCAGCGCCGCCGTGAATGAATCCGTGGCCCTGGCGAAGAAATACGCAAAGAACCCCAAAGCCCCCGCTCTGGTGAACGCGGTGCTTCGCTCTGCCCAGCGGGAGGGCAAGCGGCCGGAGCCAACCTCCTACGCCCTGCGCTACAGCCATCCCGAGGAGCTGATACAGCTGCTGAAGGGGTCGCTGCCCAAGGGAACCCTGGAGCCCATGCTGCGAGCGGACAACGAAGCCCCCCGCACCGTGGTGCAGGGGAACACCCTGAAAATCACCCCCGCCGAATTAAAGCGGAGGCTGGAACAGGAGGGGGCGGAGGCCGAATACCATCCCTGGATGGAGGGCGCTCTGGTGCTGGGCGGAATGGGAAGCCTGGAACGGCTCCCGTCCTTCCGGGAAGGGCTGTACTATGTGCAGGACCCCGCCGCCAGGCTCAGCGTGCTCTGCGCCCGGCTTCCCGAAGCGGGGGCCAGGGTGCTGGACTGCTGCGCCGCCCCGGGGGGCAAGAGCTTTGCCGCCTCCATGGCCATGGGCGGCCGGGGGGAGATCATCTCCTGCGACATTCACCCCCACAAGATCGATCTGATCGCCAACGGCGCCGCCCGGCTGGGCCTGACGAACATCCGTCCCCGGCTGCAGGACGCGGCGGCGTTTGTGCCGGAGTGGGAAGGGCGGATGGACTGCGTGATCGCGGACGTGCCCTGCTCCGGTTTGGGCATCATCCGGAAAAAGCCGGATATTCGCTACAAAAATCTGGAGGAGACCCAGGCGCTTTCCCAATTGCAGCGGAAAATCCTGGACAATCAATCCCGGTACGTGCGCCCCGGCGGGGTGCTGCTGTACTCCACCTGCACGGTGCTGAAACGGGAGAATGAGGAAGTTGTGGAAGGATTCCTGAAGGATCACCCGGAATTCGCGGCAGAACCGCTGGCGCTTCCGGAAATCTTCCCGAAAAATGAAACCGGGATGCTGACCCTGATCCCCGGACAATACGATACCGACGGCTTCTTCATCTGCCGTCTGCGGAGGCAAGTATGAACCTTAAATCCCTGACTTTGCCGGAAATGGCTGCCGAATTTCAAAAGCTGGGCCAGCCGGGCTTCCGGGCAAAGCAGGTCTACACCTGGCTTCACAAGGGGGCCCGCTCCTATGACGAGATGACGAACCTTCCCAAGGCCCTCCGGGAGGCCCTGGCGGAAAAGTACCCCATCTGCCCGCCGAAGGTGGTGCGAAAGCAGGAATCCCAGCGGGACGGCACCATCAAATACCTGTGGCAGCTTCATGACGGGAACTGTGTGGAAACGGTGCTGATGCGCTATCACTACGGCAACACCGTGTGCATCTCCACGGAGGTGGGCTGCCGGATGGGCTGCGCCTTCTGTGCCTCCACCTTGGGGGGCCTGGTGCGGCGGCTGGAGCCGCACGAAATGCTGGACCAGGTGCTTTTCACCCAGGTGGATTCGGGCCTGCCGGTCTCCCACATCGTGCTCATGGGCATTGGGGAGCCGCTGGACAATTTTGACAATGTGATGCGCTTTCTGGAGCTGGTGAATAGCCCGGAGGGGATGAACATCTCCATGCGGCACATCAGCCTCTCCACCTGCGGCCTGGTGCCGAAGATCGACGAGCTGGCCAAACGGAAGCTGCAGCTTACCCTGTCCGTTTCCCTCCACGCCCCCAATGACGAGACCAGGAACAAGATCATGCCGGTGAACAGGGCCTACCCCAGCGAGGAGCTGCTGAATGCCTGCCGCCGGTATTACGCGCAGACCTCCCGGCGCATCAGCTTTGAGTATGCCATGATCGATGGGGTCAACGATTCGGAAGCGGATGCAAAGGAGCTGCTGCGCAGGCTCAAGGGCCTGCCCGCCCACTTCAACCTGATTCCGCTGAATCACGTGGAGGAAAGCCCCCTGAAGCCCAGCTCCAGGGCCGCTGTGGCGAAATTCCAGAAAATTTTAGAGGATGGCGGCATCCCCGCCACCGTCCGCCGGACCCTGGGCGGCGACATCGACGCCTCCTGCGGCCAGCTGAGAAGAAAGTACAACAAGGAAAAGAATTGACAATTCAGGAATCCCTTCGGCAGGAAAGAAAAGCGCACAACGCAGTGTATTGACGAATTGGTGTTTGTACGTCTGATATTGCAATGCGTTGCGAACCTGCTGTAGGGGAGGCATTGTTGCCTCCCGGCGGTGAAATGTCCCAATATTCTGAGCGTTTCGGCGAAAACGTACTGCCCTACGGGAGGCATCAATGCCTCCCCTACAGTAAAGACGCAATGCGTAGCGAGATTTGCAAACAACAATTTATCGCTTCACTGAGAGGACACGGGCTTTTGCTGGAATTGTCAACTGTCAATTGTTAATTGTCAATTCAAAAAAGGGAGGAGGATTGCTCATGCAGATATGGGGACTGACGGACCAGGGGTGTGTCCGAAAACAGAATCAGGACGCCTACCAGGTGAAAAAGCTGGACCGGGGCGCCGTGCTGGCCGTGGTCTGCGACGGCATGGGCGGCGCGAAGTCCGGGAATATCGCCAGTATGCTGGCGGTGGATGTGTTTTCCCAGGAGATTTGCCGTTCCTACTCCCCCAGCATGAGCCAGGACCGGGTGGATCAGATGCTCCGCTCCGCGGTAAAGCTGGCAAACTTTACGGTATATGACCAGGCCCAGCAGTTCGAGGAGTTCGACGGCATGGGAACCACCCTGGTGGCGGTGCTGGTCCGGGGAAGGAAGGCCACTGTGGTCCATGTGGGCGACAGCCGGGCCTACGGTATCAACGCCGACGGAATCCACCAGCTCACCCGGGATCACTCCCTGGTGCAGATGATGGTGGACCGGGGGGATTTGACCGCGGAACAGGCCAAGTCCTATCCCGGAAAGAATTTCATTACCCGCGCCATCGGTACAGAGCCCACGGTGATGTGCGACATCGGCCATTACGACGTGGAAAAGGGGGACTACCTCCTGCTGTGCTCCGACGGCCTGAGCAATATGATGGACGATCAGGAGATCCTGTTTGAGGCGGTTCACGGTGTGGACAAGCGAAAATGCTGCAAACGCCTGCTGGACATCGCCAAAAACCGGGGCGCCCCCGATAATGTGACCACCGTTTTGATTCTGGTTTAGAAGTTGCCTATGGATCAGCTCACAGCCGCGAAAGGAGCAATTGTACACATGGATCAGTATATTGGACGGCTTTTGGACGGTCGGTACGAGATTCTCGAGGTCATCGGTACCGGCGGTATGGCCGTTGTATATAAGGCCCGCTGCCACCGGCTCAACCGGTTGGTGGCCATTAAGATACTCAAGGATGAATTCGCCAAGGATGAGGAGTTCCGCCGCCGGTTCCGGGCCGAGGGCCAGGCCGTGGCCATGCTCAGTCACCCCAACATCGTGCAGGTGTACGATGTTTCCTCCTCGGACAATGCCAACTTCATTGTCATGGAGCTGATTGACGGCATCTCCCTGAAGCAGTATATGGAGAAGAAGGGGTCCCTCAACTGGAAGGAAACCCTCCATTTCGCCATGCAGATCGCCACGGGCCTGGAGCACGCCCACAGCCGGGGCATCGTCCACCGGGACATCAAGCCCCACAATGTCATGGTGCTGAAAAACGGCTCCGTGAAGGTCATGGACTTCGGCATTGCCCGGGTCATGTCCAAGAGCAACACCCTGACCAAGGAGGCCCTGGGCTCCGTGCACTATATCTCCCCGGAGCAGGCCAAGGGCAGCTACACCGACAACCGGTCGGACCTGTACTCCCTCAGCGTGGTGATGTACGAAATGACCACGGGACATCAACGGCGGGGCGGTGCCCCCCTCGGTGCTGAATCCCAACATCCCGAAGGGCCTGGAGCAGATCATCCAGAAGGGCATGGCCTTGGATGTGAAGGACCGCTATTCCTCTGCCACGGAGATGCTGCGGGATATGGAGGAATTCCGGAAGAATCCTTCCATGGTCTTTGACTACGCCTCCCAGGAGCCCGCGTCCAGGCCCGCCATTCCCGTGGCTCAGGCGCCCATTACCACCGCCGAGCGGGTGGTGATGCAGAAAACCGGGGTGCGCCCGGCCCAGGATTCCGGCAGACGCCAGCCAACTTCCCCCCGGAAACGTTCCGAGTCCGAAACCAAAACCAGACCTTCGGAGTCACAGCGGCGGAAACAGGAGCGGGAACGCCGGGAAGCCGAGCGCAGCCGGGTGGCCACCATTGCAATTGTGGTCTGCAGCGCCGTGGCGGTGATTTCCATCTGCGTGTTCCTGGCGGCGCTGTTCAACGGGGCACTGCTGAATCAGGAGAAGGAGCTGGTGGAGGTTCCCAATCTGGTGGGGAGCTTCTTCAGCGACGATATGAGCACGCAGTATGCCGATTTCACCTTCCGGTTCCAGCCCCAGGAATACAGTGACCAGTACCAGAAGGGCCAGATCATGCGCCAGGAGCCGGTGGGCGGCAGCCGGGTGGTGAAGGGTACGGAAATTGTCCTCACCGTCAGCATGGGCGAGGAGCCCCAGGTGAAGGCCATGGAGAACCTGGTGGGCGTGACCCAGGAGGAGGCCCGTTCCTTCCTGGAAAACCAGGGCTTCCTGCCCCTGGTGCGCAACGAAACCAGCTCCATCTATGACGCGGGGGTGGTCATCCGCACCGAGCCCTCCGCCGGGACGGAGCTGACCCCCGGCCAGACCGTGAAGCTCTGGGTCAGCGTGGGCCCGGAGATGATTCTGCAGAAGATGCCCGACGTGCTCGGAATGGACCTGGACATCGCCCTGCGGGTGCTGGACCAGGTGGGCTTTAAGAACATCCGCACCCGGGAGGTGTCCAGCGACAAAGACCCCGGCACCGTGGTCTACCAGTCCGTGAAGAAGGATGAGGAGATCGACATCACCACCGAGATTCTGCTGGAATACGCCGCCATTCCCGAGGTAACCTCCGACCCCACCGAGGAGGAGACCCAGGAGGAGCTGGTCAGCCAGTTCGTCACCTTCGACCTGCCGGTCCGGGAGGAGCCCTATGACCTGACCATCTACCGCGAGGGAATTCTGGTGATGGAGCCCAGCCGGATCGAGCCGGGTGTCAACAGCCTGACCCTGGAGCTGAAGGGCAGAGGGGAGCAGAAGTACGATCTGTATATCGACGACGTGCTCTATGCCTCCAAGATCGTGGAGTTCGGATAAATGGAGCAGAGAGAAACGGGACGCATCGTCCGGTCCTTAAGCGGCTTTTACGAGGTGCGCACCCCGGGGGGGACCGTCACCTGCCGGGCCAGGGGCATCCTGCGCCGGGAGGGCGTCACCCCCCTCACCGGGGACCTGGCGGAAATCACCCTGGAGCGGGGCAAGGGCATGGTGGAGAAAATCCTCCCCCGGCGCAACAGCTTCATCCGCCCGGCGGTGGCCAATGTGGACGCTCTGGTGGTGTTTGCCGCCAACGTGAATCCCATTACGGAGCCCTTCCTGATTGACCGGGTGGCGGCCATCGCGGGGGATCAGGGGGTGCCGGTGTACCTGTGCGTCAACAAGTGCGACTTAGACCCCGGGGCGGATTTGGTGCGCATCTATGAAGCCGCCGGTTTTCCGGTGATCCGCACCAGCGCCGAAACCGGCCAGGGGGTGGAGCAGCTGCGGCAGCTGATTCGGGGGAAGCTCACGGCCTTTACGGGAAATTCCGGCGTGGGCAAAAGCAGCATCCTCAACAGACTTCACCCGGAGCTGGGGCTTCCCGTGGGGGAGGTTTCCGAAAAACTGGGCCGGGGGCGGCACACCACCCGGCACGTGGAGCTGTACGATCTGGGGGAGGATACCTTCGTGGCGGATACCCCGGGGTTTTCCTCCTTCGACACGGACCAGATGGATGTGATTCTCAAGGAGAATCTGCAGTACGCATTCCCGGACTTTGGACCCTATTTGGGGAAATGTCAGTTCCACGACTGCTCCCACCGCGCGGAGCCGGGCTGCGCCGTCCGGGCCGCTCTGGATCGGGGCAAGCTCCAGCCCACCCGGTACGACAGCTACCTGCGCCTGTACGAAAAGGCAAGCCAGCTAAGGCTCTGGGAGCTGGACAGAGGATAAATTTTGAAAAACAATACGCGGCATGACCGCAGAGAGATAAATTGGTGTTTGAAGGTGCGCGTTACAAATTACCTGTCATTGCGAACCAGTCCGCAGACTGGTGTGGCAATCCCCCGGTTGAAAGGAACCAGGTAATGATTATCACCAAAAATTGCAGTAACTCCAGCTCTTCCGGGTGCTTTTCGGTACATTTTCCCACTAACCGGGGGATTGCCACGCCAGTGTGCGCACTGGCTCGCAATGACAGCAATTTTTTCAAACAACAATTTGTCTGTCTGCTATGCAGGAGTGGAGGAATGGCTTTGGTCACTACGGAAAGGCTGGAAATTGTCCCACTGTCCGATGGGGAAATGCTGGCGCTGACTGCCGGGGAGTCGGACCCGGAAATGCGGCAGGCTTACACCGAAATGCGGGAGCTGGCGCTGTCGCATCCGGAAAACCGGCTTTGGTACACCGCCTGGCAGATGCGTCTGCGGAAAACCCATGAGGCGGTGGGCGACCTGTGCTTCAAGGGCCTGTCCCCGGAGGGCATGGTGGAAATCGGCTACGGCATGACCCCTGCCTTTGAGGGCCGGGGGCTGATGACCGAGGCGGTGAAGGCCATGGTGCTGTGGGCCTCCCGGCAGCCCGGGGTGCGGGAAATCCAGGCGGAAACCGACCCGGGAAACCTTGCCTCCCAGCGGGTGCTGGAAAAAGCGGGCTTTCGTCCCAACGGCGTCACCGGAGAAGAAGGGCCCAGATTCACCTGGCAGCCGTAACAGAACAACGCCGGAGCGCCTCCAATGGGAGGCGCTCCGGCGCGTTTTCGGGAAAAGTGTAACGTTTATCGGGTTAACTCGGCAATCATACAAATTGGTGTTTGTCGCTTCGCTCCAGTGGACAGTTGACAGTTGACAGTTGTGGTATCCCCTTCGGGGATGAAATTGAAATATTGATGTTAGAAAACGCCGCACTTCATGTAGAAATGAAAGGATATCTGTGATAATTATTTTCAATCGTCCCGAAGGGACTCCATAACTGTCCACTGTCAACTGTCCACTGTCAACTCGGGCAACAGCCCGCCAAACACCAACTTATCGGTTTGCCGTGTCAGGTTGGTAAGAATTTGGATTTATTCAAGAGGGGGAAGGTCCTGGCCGGCGGTGGGGGCTTCCACGGGGGTGGGTTCCGGCAGCGGAGATTCCGCGGGAGCGGCCGCGGCGGTCTCCTCTTTTTCCACAAAGACCAGCTTGCCGAAGTGCAGAGCAAAGCCCAGGCCCAGAACCATGAACAGGGTGCCGTTGTACAGCGCCAGCTTTCCGCCCAGCTCCCGCAGGTTGTTGGCAGCCACGGCGGCATTGCTTGCGGCGGCCCGGGTGGCCCGGTACTCATAGGTGTAGAAATCCGCGCCGAAGGTGGCCGAATCCGTGGAGCTTGTGGAATAATGGTCCGCGGGGGTCGCGATATAGACGATTCCGACCACGATCAGAATCAGGCCCGCCACAAAGCCAATCAGATTCCATGTACGTTCTTTTTTCATTGATGTTTCCTCCCAATTACATTTTTGAGCTTCGCAAATGCCTTCGCCGGTTCTGCCGGAAGAAGGCGGTTTGTGTCAACTCGCTGCTCCTATTATAGCATATTCCCGTAAGAAAACAATTAGCGCTTTGCATAGGGGGTGGAAAAAACTGACCGGCGTGGCTGCTGCACTCAGCCCGTATAGGGAACAATTTCCGCTGTCGCGAGGGCGGTCAGGGGCTGGTCGTCCAGCGTGGCGCTGATCTCGTAATACCAGATGCCCATGGACCGATGGGTGTAGGTTGCCCGAATGCCCCCGGGCCAGAAGCCGGAGGCGGTAAAGACCTCGGGAGCATCCGCCTCATTCCCCTCCGCCCGCCACAGCCGGACCTGAGCGTCCTTCAGCAGGGGAATGAAGTCGATTACCATCTCCCGGCCGTTGTCGGCATTGACCTTCCAGACGCAGGGAAATACCGCCCGGTTGACTGTGTTGTTTCCCAACGCGACGGCACTTTGGTCATAAAGCTTGTGCTGATACGCCGCAGGGTAGTCTTGCTGGAAAATTCCGAAATAGTAGAGCTCCCTTTCCCCATCCCCATCCAGATCGTAGAGAAAGGTCGTTTCAAATTGGCCCGAGGGCCCCTGCCAGGGCTCGTCGGGAACCTCCACCGGCTCCGGGGTAAAAACCTCCACCCGGGGGACAGTCTCGGCAGGTGCTTCCGTGGGTGCTTCTGTGGGCGGCTCCGTGGAGGGCTCCGCAGGCATCTCGGTGGGCGGCAAAGCGGCGGTTTCCGTGGAAGCGTCTGTGGGAGGAGCCTCAAGGGTCTGGGCTGGCGTGGGGCGCAGCAGCTTCACGCCCCCCAGAACTGCCAGTGCAAGAACCGCCGCGACGGCCGTAAGAAGCAGATATCTGGACACCCTGCGCCGGGAGGGGACGCGCTCTGTCAGAGCCTCCAGGAGCTGGCGGGCGGTGGCGTAGCGCTTGTCCACGTTCACTTCGATGCACCGCTCGATCACCGGACGAAGGGGACCCTCCGCCAGACGCTTGGAGGGGTGCTGTCCGGTGAGCATCTCGTTGAGCAGGATGCCCATGGCGTAGATATCCGCCCGGGCGTCGGTCTGGGAGAAGCCGTACTGCTCCGGGGCCGCGTAGCCGGTGGTGCCCATGACCCGGGTGTCCGTGTCGCTTTCCGGCTTTACCAGCCGGGAGGTGTCAAAATCAATGAGCACCGCTTCCCGGCCCCGGATCATGATATTCTCCGGTTTCACGTCCCGGTGGATGCCGCCGAACTGGTGGAGGGTATCCAGCGCATGGCAGACCTGAATCCCGATGTCCAGAGTGGAGGAAAGGGTCAGAGGCCCGCCCTCCAGGAGAAAGGCAAGGGTATCCCCATGGATGTACTCCTCCAGAACGGACACCCGTCCGTCCCGCTCTGACACATCATAGACCCTGGGAAGGTTGGGACAGCTCACGTCCCGCAGCTTGGCGTAAACCTCCCCGCTGCCTTCAAATTCCCGGTAGACCCGCCGGGCGCCGCCTAACTTGCTGCGGACAAGGTATACGCTGCCCCGTTTTCCGGATTTGATGGTCTTTTCAATTTCGTAGGGAAATACGATGTCGATCTGTGTGCCCACTGGTAATTCTCTCCTCTATGCAGCCAGCATATTGATTTCTCCCGAGGCGACGGTATAATGAAAGGGAATTGCTGAAAAACCCGGCGGGAAGATAAATTGGTGTTTGTAAAAATAATGCTGTCATTGCGAACCAGCGCGCACGCTGGTGTGGCAATCCCCCGGTTAGAGGGAAAATGTGCCGAAAATTTCTGTGCGCACTGGTTCGCAATGACAGCATTTTTCATGGCAATGACAGCATTATTTTAACAAACACCAATTCATCAGTATATTCCGAAAAATAGGGCGGGAGAAACCGGTTGGTTTCTCCCGCTTGCGTTATGTAAGGTTCAGCTTTTTGTCTGCCAGGAAGTGCATCAGGAAGTACCCTCCCACGGCTATGACCAGCAGGATGACGGCGTTGGAGCCGAACAGGCCCATGATCCATCCGTCATTGGCCTGGGACTCGGCCGCAAAGGCCGTTGCAATGGAGGAGATGCCGGAGACAAAGGAAAGCACCAGGTTGATGCCGTAGTAGCAGCCCACGGCGGCGAGAATCTTGTGCTTCTTCGCAATCACAGAGCCGATGGTGACGCTGAGCATCAGCACCACGATCTCCGCCAGGAAGCCCACCGGGATATTGACCAGCATGGTCCAGAAATACTTCATTTCCTCCTTGCGGATGACTTCCGAAAACATCTGAGGAATCTGGGGGAGCAGCTTCCAAAGGGTGGGGAAAAAGCCTTCCACACCCGAGAAGCCCACCAGCAGCCAGAGGGGCACGCAAAGACAGATGGTAAGGCACAGCAGCACCATGCCGATGACGGTGTTCAGCAGGGAGGACAGCAGAATCTGGTGGGTGGTGACGGGCAGGGTGAAGGTCACGAAGCCCTCGTCGGTGAAGCGGCTCTTGTAAAAGCGCCAGATGTGCAGAAACTGTCCCGCCACGCCGCAGACGACAATGGAGAGCATACAGGCGATCATGGCCATGACGTTTACCACGATCAAAAGGGTAGATTCGGGGGTCTGTTCGCTGGCCCAGATGAGATACCGCATGGTTCCGCCTCCGGCCAGGGCCGCGCCCAGGCAGATCACACACAGCAGGCCCAGCATCCCCCGGGTAGCCCGCCAGTCATATTTCAGCAGTTTGGAATACATTTGAACACCTCCCGGAACAGTTCATCCAGAGATTTTCCGGTTTCCTCCCGGATTTCGTCGGCGCGGTGGGTGGAGATCAGCACCGTGGCGCTGGGGTCATAGTTCGTAATGATGGTATTGAGAATGTAGTCCCGTGCCGCCGGGTCCACACCCCCGATGGGCTCATCCAGCAGGTAGAGCCTTGCCCGGCGGGACATGACCAGCACCAGCTGCACCTTCTCCTGGTTGCCCTTGGACAGCGTCCCCAGCTTGGTGTCCGGGGAGATGCCCAGGGCTGTCAGCATTCCCTCCGCCCGGGAACGGTCGAAGTCCGCGTAGAAATCGCCGTAGAATTCCAGCAGTTGGCTGATTCTCTGTCCCTTGGAAAAGGCGGGACGGTCGGGAAGGTAGGACACCACCGCCTTGGTGGCGGGGCCGATCTTCTCGCCGCAGATGCGCAGTTCCCCGGAGGTGGGGGTCAGCAGCCCCGCCGCCAGCTTGATAAAGGTGGTTTTGCCGCTGCCGTTGGGCCCCAAAAGGCCGATGATCTTTCCCTGGGGCAGCTCCAGGTCAAGCCCGTCCAGAGCCGCCGCGCTGCCGTAGCGCTTGGTCAGGCCCCGGGCTGTGAGTACCGTTGACTCCATCAGATTTCCTCCTCTTTCTTCTCAAGACGTTTCAAAAGCTCCGCCGCCTGGGCGGGGGTTACGCCGAACACCGCGAAGCGCTCCGCGCATTCCCGGGCCAGCTCGGCAAGGGTTTCCTCCCGGAGGGAGGTCAGAATCGCCAGGTCCTGGGTGACGGTGCGGCCGCTGGTTCCGCCGCCGACCAGAAGCCCCTCCCGCTCCAGCTCCGTCAGGGCCCGCTGCATGGTGTTGGGGTTCACCTGGGCCTCCGCGGCCAGATCCCGCACCGAGGGCACCTTTCCCCCCGGGGGCAGCTCCCCCCGGAGGACGGCCCCCCGGATCAGGGAAATGATCTGCTGATACACCGGCCGGTCCCCTGAAAATTTCCAGTTCATAGGCACCTCCTTGTATTACTGTATTAGTGCATTAGTACAATAACACAGAGACGGCAATCTGTCAAGAGGTATTTTTCAAATCGGCCGGGGAACGGTCGCTGTACGGTAAATTGGTGTTTGCCTAAAAAACGCTGTCATTGCAAACCAGTGCGCACACTGGTGTGGCAATCCCCCGGATAGAGGAGAAATGTACCGATAATTGCCCAGAAGAGTGGGGTTTCTGCGATTTTTTGCGGTAATCGTTACCTGATTCCTCTCAACCGGGGGATTGCCACGCCAGTGTGCGCACTGGCTCGCAATGACAGGAAACTTGGAGACGAAGCGACAAACACCAATTTATCTGGCTTCCCCTTCTTCTGATTTCCTGGGAAATGGGAAAGGAAAAGCCCATCCCGGTTTGGGATGGGCTTGGGGGAAATCAGTTGTACAGCATCAGGGTGCCTTCCACCCGGACTACCTCCGGATTGCTGGGAATCCGGTACCAGAAGGTGGAGGGGAAGGTCTCAAAGCCCGCGTTGCCCCCCACATAGGCCATCACCTGGCCGTAGAGGTCGGAGTGGGGGGAGGGCTTGTAGCTGGGATCCCGGCGGTCCCGCACGGAGGCAATGTCCCTGACCCCGGTTTCCGCGGGAATATAGGGCCAGACATTATCCGTGATCTCATATTCGAGGGAGAAGGGGTTCTTCACCTCGTAATAGCAGGTGTCGAACTGAATGGTCACATCCACATCCACCGCGCCCTGCTCCACGGGGAGCCTGTCCAGGTACTCCTCCTTCAGGGTGAAGCCCCAGCCGAAGGCCCGGTAGTGGACATCATCGCCGATGGCATACACATGGGTGACGAACCGGACCTCAAAGTATTCCTCCCAGTTGTCCATGGTGATGACAACCTCATGGGGGATGAAGTCCGGGTAGTCCGCCTCGGAGACCAGGTCCAGCTCCAGGGCGTCCCGGCGCAGGTGGATGACGCCGTCCTCCTGGGTTACCCGGAGGATCAGGTCATAGGAATCCCGGACCGTGACCTTTTCTCCGCCGTAGCGGTAGGCCAGCGCGCGGACCTCGCCGTCCTCCGTGATGGAGACCGTGCCGTCCGGGCTGAATTCGAAGCTCGCCGGGCCGTCGCCCAGATTCACCCACTTGCCCCACAGGAAGCTGTCAGCCGGCTCCGTTTCCGCGGCGGCGGTGGGGGCGCCGATAGGCTCAGCAGCCGGTTCCTGCCTCGCGCAGCCGGTCAGGAGCAGCACCAGCAGCGCCGGAACCAGAAGGACCCGCCTTACTCTTCCCAGTTGTGCCATACGTTCTGGACGTCGTCGTCGTCCTCCATGATGTCGATGAGCTTCTCCATCAGGGCGGCCTGCTCCGGATTCAGGGACTGGTAGTTCTGGGGAACCATTTCGATCTGGGCGGAGGCGAAGGTGTACTTGGAGAGCTTGGCGACCACAGAGTTAAAGTCATCGGGCAGGGTGTAGATGGTGAAGCAGTCGTCCTCGGCCTCGAAATCGTCGGCTCCGGCCTCCATGGCGTCCATCATGACCTCTTCCTCGTCCAGCTCCTCCTCGGAGTTGTCGATGACCAGCACGCCCTTCTTGTCGAAGGACCAGCTGACGCAGCCGTTGGTACCCAGGTTGCCGCCGAACTTGTCGAAGTGGTGGCGCATATTGCCCGCGGTGCGGTTGCGGTTGTCGGTCATGGTCTCCACGATGACCGCCACGCCGCCGGGGCCGTAGCCCTCGTAGGTGATGGTCTCGTAGTTGTCGCTGCTGCCGCCGCCGGCAGCCTTCTCCAGGGTGCGCTTGATGTTGTCGTTGGGCATATTGGCGGCCTTGGCCTTGGTGATGACGGTGGCCAGGCGGGAGTTGTTGGCGGGGTCGGTGATGCCGCCGCCTTCCTTCACGGCCACGATCAGCTCCTTGGCGATTTTGGTAAAGGCCGCGGCCCGCTTGGCGTCCTGAGCGCCCTTGGTTTTCTGAATGTTATGCCATTTGGAATGTCCGGACATAAATGTATCTTCCCTTCTGGAGTTATTTCAAAAATTCAATCTATTGTAGCATTATTCCGTGAAAAAATCAACCGATGTCAAAAGAATTTCATGCAGTCGCGGTGGGTTTCGGAGATTTTTACGGAAACTTCCGGGAACGCGGCGGCGATTTGTTCCTTCAGGTACACGCACACGGGGTTTTCGGTGGCGAAGTGGGTGGCGTCAATGAGATTCAGGCCCAGATCATGGGCGTCCCAGAATTGGTTGTACTTCACATCGGAGGTCACCAGGGTGTCGCACCCGGCAGCGACCGCCTCGAAGATGCCCCCGGCGCAGGCGCCGCCCCCTACCGCAACCTGCCGGACGGGCTTCCCGCAGGAGACATAGCGCAGGCCCTCACAGCCCAGGCGTTCCTTCACCGTGGCAAGGAAGGCTTCCAGGGGCTGCTGGGGGACCTCCCCCATGCGGAGCAGACCCCATTCCCGGCCCTGGGCGTCCGTGCCCATGGGGGTGATGACCCGGGTGCCGGACAGGCCCAGCCTTCGGGCCAGGCAGTCGTTGACGCCCCCGGGGGCGCAGTCCAGGTTGGTGTGGGCGTTGACGGCGCTGATGCCGCTGCGGCACAGAAGCCGGACGCAGCGGCCCACGGAGGTATCCTCGGTGACGTTTTTCAAAGGGTCGAAAATCAGGGGGTGGTGGGTGACGATGAGCTGGGCGCCCCAGCCCTCCGCCTCCAGGCACACATCCTCAAAGGGGTCCAGAGCCACGAGGATTTTTGTCACCGAGGCAGATTTGCTGCCGCAGAGCAGCCCCACATTGTCCCACTCCATTTTCATGGAAGGAGGGGCCAGGGTGTCGAGAAAGGAAAGAATATCGGAAACGGTTGGCATAGGCGTACCTCCTGTGAAAAGGGTGGGGAAAGACAAATTGGTGTTTGCAGAATTAACGCTGTCATTGTCATGAAAAAAGCTGTCATTGCGAACCAGTGCGCACACTGGTGTGGCAATCCCCCGGCCCCATGGAACCAGGAAACGATTAGCACCAAAAACCGAAACAATCCCCATTTCCTGGGTGCTTGTCGATGCATTTCCCCTCTAACCGGGGGATTGCCACGCCAGTTTGCGAACTGGCTCGCAATGACAGCAAAGAACATACAAACACCAATTTGACGTTTCAAGTGGTTTGGGCTTGGGCTTCCAGTTCCGCAAGGGCCTGGTGCTTTTCGGGGTTTTCCTGGTGGGCTAGAGTGATGCGCAGGCCGCGAAGGACGTAGTCTCGATAGGCAGCGTAGATTTCCGGCGGGTTGTCCCGGGCGGCGGGGGGGAGGTACCAGCCGCCCACTGTGAGCCGGGGGGCGGCGGGGTTCCAGAGGACCCGGATGACGGTATAGAGGAATTTTCCGTCCCGGAGGATGGTCTCCCGGTCGATGGTCCAGCCGGTGTCGGACAGGTACCGGCGCAGCAGGGGTGTTTTGGACTGGCACTGGAGCACCAGGGTGTAGCGTTCGCTTCGAAGCCAGGGGGCAGCGCTCAGAATGGACACCATGGTGTCGCCGCCCATGCCCGCACAAATGAGACAGTCAAAATCATGGGGAATCTGCCGTACCCCGTCGGAGCGGTAGAAGGACATTTTCTCCCGGACACCGTAGCGCACCGCGTTGTGCAGGGCGGATTGAAGAGGCGCTTCGTTGATGTCCGAGGCGATGACCTGCTCCGCAATGCCTGATTGGAGCAGATGGATGGCCAGATACCCGTGGTCGCAGCCCACGTCCGCCGCCCGGCGGCAGGGAGGGACCAGCTGGGCACAGGCAAGCAGCCGGGGAGAAATGGGGAGCTTCATGGGAACGCCTCCTTTGGGACAGATTGGAAATGCTTCATTTCGCACAGGGCGCGACAAATTGGTGTTTGGCGATTTCCGAACACGTTGCGTTGTTACCGTAGGGGCGGATATTATCCGCCCGAAAACGTTCTTACTTTTGGGCGTTTCCGAAAAACGGAAGCATTTTCGTTGACGAAACGTGGCGGGCGGCTAATAGCCGCCCCTACGGCAGGAACTCGACAAACTCCCAATTGATCGCTTATCTGAAGGAATCTGGTCGGCCTGGCGGCCGCCGGGAACGAAAAACGCCATCCCGGCGAACCGGGATGGCGTTTGCCGGTGGGTTCCTTAAGCGTTCTTGCTGGCTTCCTCGGCCTCGTAGGCCTCCAGGAAGTGGTTCAGCTGGGCAAGGAAGGAGTCGCACTCGATACCGTGGACCATGCAGGCCTCTTCCACGGTCTCCCCCCGGGAGGAGGGGCAGCCCAGGCAGTGCATACCGATGGCAAAGAACAGGGGCGCGGACTGGGGCGCGACGTCCAGAATGTCCCCGATGATGGTTTCCTTTTCAATTTTAACAGCCATAATGATGACCTCCTGTTTGTTTCTCCCCGTATTATAACCGGGAAGAAGGGAAAAAACAAGAGGGGGAAGGCGGTTTTTTCACCGATTTTGCCGCTTGACACAGTGGGAAAGACAAATTGGTGTTTGTCGGGTAAACGCTGTCATTGCGAGCCAGTGCGCACACTGGCGTGGCAATCCCCCGGATTTTCCGGAATCTGCAAGAAACGGACAAACGCCCTAACAAACCGTCCTGAATTGTTGGGGGATTGCCACACCAGTCTGCGGACTGGTTCGCAATGACAGTCCTTTTTTAGTGCGCCAAACACCAATTTGTCGCTCTGCTGCGATGGAAATGGTCAAAGTTGACTTTACAGGGAAAAACGAGTATAATACAATCACATTACTATGGACTACTATGGATTTATGGCAGGTAATTATAACATGGCAACGAAAAAGCAAAACGAACAGTACGGAAATTCCAGCATCTCCATGCTGAAAGGGGAGGACCGGGTGCGCAAGCGGCCGGCGGTGATCTTCGGCTCCGACGACCTGGAGGGCTGCAAGCACGCGGTGTTTGAAATTCTTTCCAACGCCATCGACGAGGCGAGGGAGGGCCATGGGGACACCATCCTGGTCACCCGCTACGAAGACCTATCCGTAGAGGTGGAGGACTTCGGCCGGGGCTGCCCCGTGGACTACAACGAGAAGGAAAAGCGCTACAACTGGGAGCTGGTGTTCTGCGAAATGTACGCCGGCGGCAAGTACGGCGAAAACGGGGAAAACTACGAATACTCCCTCGGCCTCAACGGCCTGGGCTCCTGTGCCACCCAGTACGCCTCGGAATTCTTTGACGCGGTTATCCGCCGGGACGGCTTTAAATACACCCTCCACTTTGAGAAGGGCCGGAACATCGGCGGCCTGAAGAAGGAACCCACCGACCGGAAAAAGACCGGCTCCTGCTTCCACTGGAAGCCGGACAAGCAGGTGTTCACCGACATCAACATCCCCGTGGAATACTACCGGGACGTGCTGCGCCGCCAGGCGGTGGTGAACAAGGGGCTGACCTTTCGCTTCCGCAACCAGGTTGGGGGCAAGTTCGAAACCGAGGAATACTGCTACGCCGATGGCATCCGGCAGTATATTGAGGAGCTGGTGGGGGACAATGCCTTTACCATGCCCGTGTACTGGGAGACCGAGCGCCGGGGCCGGGACGCGGAAACAAGGCCGGAAATGAAGCTGAAAATCACCGCCTCCTTCTGCTTTAGCAAGCAGGTCAGCCACATCGAGTTCTACCACAACTCCTCCTGGTTGGAGTACGGCGGAAGCCCGGACAAGGCGGTGCGCTCCGGCTTCACGGCGGCCTTTGACAAATACCTCAGGGACAACAATAAGTACACCAAAACCGAGGGGAAAATCCTCTTCCAGGACATCCAGGACAGCCTGGTGCTGGTGACCAACTGCTTCTCCACCATCGGCTGCTTTGAGAATCAGACCAAGAAGTCCGTCAATTCCAAATTTACCCAGGAGGCCATGACCGCCTTCTTCCGGGAGCAGCTCCAGGTCTGGTTCATCGAGAACAAGCAGGAGGCGGACAAGGCGGCGGAGCAGATTCTTGTCAACAAGCGGGCCCGGGAGTCCGCCGAAAAGACCAAGTCGAATGTCAAGAAGAAGCTCTCCGGCGCCATTGACATCGCCAACCGGGTGCAGAAGTTCGTGGACTGCCGCAGCCGGGATGTAAACCAGCGGGAGCTCTATATCGTGGAGGGCGACTCCGCGTTGGGCTCTGTCAAGCTCAGCCGGGACGCGGAGTTTCAGGGCATCATGCCCGTCCGGGGCAAAATCCTCAACTGCCTGAAAGCCGATTATACCAAAATTTTCGCCAGCCCCATCATCACGGACCTGATGAAGGTGTTGGGCTGCGGCGTGGAGGTCCAGGGGAAGAAGGCCAAGGAGCTTTCAAGCTTCGACATCTCCCAGCTGCGGTGGAGCAAGGTGGTGATCTGCACCGATGCCGACTACGACGGCTTCCAGATCCGCACCCTGATTCTCACCATGATCTACCGGCTCTGCCCCACCCTGATCCGGGATGGGTATGTGTATATCGCGGAGTCGCCTCTCTTTGAAATCACCTGCAAAGACAAGACCTGGTTTGCCTACACGGAGCAGGAGAAGGTGAAGATTCTGAAGGACTTGGAGGGGAAGAAGGTCACCATCCAGCGCTCCAAGGGCCTGGGCGAGAACGACCCGGAGATGATGTGGATGACCACCATGAACCCGGAGACCCGGCGGCTGATTAAGGTCATGCCCGAGGACGCGGAGCGGACGGCCTACTATTTTGATATCCTGCTGGGAGACAGGCTCAACGACCGGAAGAACTTCATCGCCGAAAACGGGGCCAAGTACCTGGAACTGGCGGACATCTCGTAAATGCCTTCCCCTTTGGGGAAGGTGGCACGGCGAAGCCGTGACGGAAGAGGGAAAGCCTTCCCCTCCGGGGAAGGTGGCACGGCGAAGCCGTGACGGAAGAGGGAAGCCTTCCCCTTTGGGGAAGGTGGCACAGCGAAGCTGTGACGGAAGAGGGAAGCCTTCCCCTTTGGGGAAGGTGGCACAGCGAAGCTGTGACGGAAGAGGTTATGGAGCATAACGGAAAACTAACGCAACGGGCGCAGTCATTGAGAAAAGCAATGACAAAAGAAGAAAGGCGATTGTGGTATGAGTATCTCCACAATTATCCGCATCGTTTTCGCAGGCAGGTTACCTGCGGAAACTATATTCTGGATTTTTACTGCGCGGCAGCCAAATTGGCCATTGAATTGGACGGATCACAGCATTATGAGCCTGCGGGGCAGGCCTATGATGCGCGAAGGGATGCCTATCTGGAGCAGCAAGGGATTCTGGTGCTCCGCTTTTCCAATGCTGATGTGAATTATCAGCTTCGCGGTGTGTGCGAAGCCATCGACAGAGCCGTAGGGGAAAGAGTAAACCGTAAATAGAGCGCCTTGAGGGGAGAACCTCTCCCGACCTTGCTGGCGCTCGGCCACCCTCCCCAAAGGGGAGGGCACAGGAAACAAGGAGCGCCTTATGGGACTGCTTCCCGGATTTCGGGGAGGACCTCTCCCGACCTCGCTGACGCTCGGCCACCCTCCCCAAAGGGGAGGGCATTCGAAACAAGGAGTGCAATATGGCACGAAAAAAACAGGAATCGGAAACCAAGAAAAAAGGAAATTTTGAGGGCATTATGGGGCTGGTGGGTTCCACCACGGAGCAGGCGATCTCCGAAACCCTGGAGTATAACTACATGCCCTACGCCATGTCCGTCATCGTGTCCCGGGCAATTCCGGAGATTGACGGGTTCAAGCCCTCCCACCGGAAGCTGCTGTACACCATGTACAAAATGGGGCTGCTCACCGGCGGCAGAACCAAGTCCGCCAACATTGTGGGCCAGACCATGCGCCTGAATCCCCACGGAGACGCGGCGATTTATGAGACCATGGTGCGGCTGGCCAAGGGCAACGAGACGCTGCTGCACCCCTTCGTGGACTCCAAGGGCAACTTCGGCAAGGTCTACTCCCGGGACATGGCCTACGCCGCCTCCCGGTACACCGAGGCCAAGCTGGACCCCATCTGCGCGGAGCTCTTTCGGGACATCGACTCGGACACCGTGGACATGGTGGACAACTACGACGCCACCATGAAAGAGCCGTCGCTGCTCCCCACCACCTTCCCCAACGTGCTGGTGAGCGCCAACCAGGGCATCGCCGTGGGCATGGCCAGCAACATCTGCTCCTTCAATTTGAAGGAGGTCTGCGATACCGCCATCGCCCTGATGAATAACCCGGACCACGACATTCTGGAAACCCTGCCGGGGCCGGACTTCTCCACCGGCGGGGAGCTTCTCTTTGACGAGGCGGCCACCCGGGAGATCTATTCCACCGGTCGGGGCAGCTTCAAGCTCCGGGCCAAGTGGCACTATGTCAAGGAGGGCAATCTCATCGAGATTACCCAGATTCCCTACACCACTGCCACCGAGGTGATTATGGACAAGGTGGCGGAGCTGATTAAGGCGGGGAAAATCAAGGAAATCTCCGATATGCGGGACGAAACCGACCTGGGCGGCCTGAAGCTGACCATCGACTTAAAGCGGGGCGTGGACCCGGAGAAGCTGATGCAGAAGCTCTTCCGCCTGACGCCCCTGCAGGACAGCTTCCCCTGCAATTTCAACATCCTCATTGCGGGGATGCCCAAAGTTTTGGGCGTGGGAGAGATTCTGGAGGAGTGGACCGCCTGGCGCACGGACTGCGTCAAGCGGCGGCTGTACTTCCAGATCGGCAAGAAGGAGGACCGGCTCCATCTTCTGAAGGGCCTGGAGCGGATTCTGCTGGACATCGACAAAGCCATCGCCATCATTCGGGAGACCGAGATGGAAAACGAGGTGGTGCCCAACCTGATGATCGGCTTCGGCATCGACGAGATCCAGGCGGAGTTCGTGGCGGAGATCAAGCTGCGCAACATCAACATCGCCGATTTAAGAAGCACCCTGGACAGCCCCCGGAAGCTGAAAAACGTGATCATCAAGGAGCTGGAGGAGGTTTCCAAAAAGTACGGCAAGTCCCGGCTGACGGAGATCGTCTACCAGACTGAGGACGCGGAGCCGGAGGACGAGGAGGACAATGTGCCCGACTACCCCGTCACCGTATTCCTGTCCCGGGAGGGGTATCTGAAGAAAATCACCGCCCAGTCCCTGCGGATGAGCGGCGAGCAGAAGTTTAAGGAGGGCGACAGCCTGCGCTTTGCCCGGGAGGCCACCAACCGGGGAGAAATCCTGGTGTTCAGCGATAGGCGTCGCTCCTGGGCGACTACCTGCCCCAAAGATTAGGCATGGAGCCGGGAGAAGGGGTGGCCAACGTGGTATTTGCCGGGGATTACAAGGGCTTTGTCATGTTCTTCTTCGAAAACGGCAAGGCGGCGAAGGTTCCGCTGAGCGCCTACGAGACCAAGACCAACCGGAAAAAGCTCACCGGGGCCTACAGCGATAAGAGCCCCCTGGCGGCGATTGTTGGTTTGGAGACGGACACCCAGGTGGTGGTGTACTCCAGCGACGGACGGGCGGCCATTATCTCCACCGCCCAGCTGCTGCCCAAGACCACCCGGAACACCCAGGGCGTGGCGGTGCTGACCCTGAAGAAAAAGGCGGTGCTGCAGGAGGTGAAGCTGCTTACAGAGAGTGGCATCACCCAGGAAAGCCGCTACCGCTGCAAGACCCTCCCCACCGCCGGCGCCCTGCTGCGGCAGGAGGACAGTCAGGAAAAGCAGGAAAGCTTTGATATTTAATTGACAATTGACAATGGACAATTGACAATTATGGCATTTTTCAGGCTTTCCGGAACAGATGAAGCAGACCGACAAATTGTTGTTTGTGGGTGTGCGTTACAAATTACCTGTCATTGCGAACCAGTGCGCACACTGGTGTGGCAATCCCCCGGTTAGAGAGGAAATGTATCGACAATTGCCCTACAGAGCGGGAAAGCGTTGCGATTATTGGTGGTAATCGATACCTGGTTCCATTCAACAGGGGGATTGCCACGCCAGTTTGCGAACTGGCTCGCAATGACAGCATTTATTCGTCAAACACCAATTTGTCGTCCTTCAAATGCAATCCGATATCCTTAAATCTTGTATATTTTATCCCGCAGAGGTTCATTAACTGTCAATTTTCAATTGTCAATTCGGCGCAGCCGTTAGGGGGTTGAGGAATTTGGAAAAGCTAAAACGCAAGGTGGGCTGGATTTTTGCCACGCTGGCGGGGAGCGCCCTGTTTTCGGCGGGGTTTGCCCTGTTTTTGCAGCCCAATGAAATGAACTCCGGCGGCATTTCCGGCCTCGCCATGGTGATTGTGGAGCTGCTGGGTGTGGGCAGCGTGGGCGGCCTGACCATTCTCATTAACCTTCCGCTGTTTTTGCTGGGAGGCATGAAGATCGGCAGGCGTTTCTTCCTGGGCTCCGCCCTGGGAACGGTGGTCAGCTCTGTGCTGATTGACCTGATCGCCGCTTTTCCTGCCCCGGAGGTGGAGCCGCTGATCGGCGCGCTCTACGGCGGCGTGGTCTGCGGCTTGGGCCTGGGAATCGTGTTCGTATCCGGCACCTCCACCGGCGGCTCGGATATTTTGGTGCGGCTGCTGAAGCTGCGCTGGCGGAACGTACCCATCGGTCAGATTTCCATGTGCTTTGACGCCCTTGTGGTGGTGCTGACGGGATTGGTGTTCCGGGATGTGCGAAACGCACTGTACACCGGAGTGACGGTGTTCATCATCGGAAAGGTCATCGACGCGGTGGTGTACCGCTTCGACTACTCCAAGGTAGTGCTGATTATTTCCCCGGAGTACGAGGCCATTGCCCAAGCCATCGGGGAGAAACTGGATCGGGGGGCCACCTTCCTCCACGGGGAGGGCAGCTACAGCCATCAGAACACCAAGGTGGTGCTGGCCGCCGTGAAAAGGCAGCAGCTTACCGAGCTGAAGGAGCTGGTCATGGAGCTGGACCCCAACGCGTTTGTGATCGTGCAGGAGGCCCACCAGGTCCTGGGAGACGGGTTCGCCCGGTATTCCCGGGACGCCTTGTGAGAAAGGGGGATACCATGCGGAAAAAAATTACCGCCCTGCTGGCGGCGGCTGCGCTGCTGCTGGCGGGCTGCGGCTGGATGGACGGGGAATACGTCAGCGTGGTGCCCCACCAGGAGCCCGCCGCCAGCGGCCCCGCCGGGTCCATCAGCGCGGCGAACTACAAAGACCTGACCGGCGTGCTGGAGCAGCTGGTATCGGCCGGGTCGGAAAGCTGCGTCATTGACGTGGGGGAGTTCGATCAGAAAACGGTGGAGTCCAATATGAACGCGGCCTGCCGGTACATCCGGGAGGTGTTCCCCATGGGCGCCTACGCGGTGGAGGACATTACCTATGAGCTGGGCGCCAGCCAGGGCAGGCCCGCCATCGCCGTGTCCATCCAATACCGCCGCAGCCGCACGGAGATTCAGAGAATCCAGAAAAAGGCGGATATGGATGCTTTGGCCGTGACCATTCGGGCGGCTCTGGATGACCACGCCTCCCGGGTGGCGGCGCTGGTGAGCCGGTACACCGAGACGGATTTTAATCAGCTGGTCCAGGACTATGCCCGGGAGAATCCCCAGAAGGTGATGGAGATTCCCCAGGTCTCCGAGGGCATCTACGGCAGCGGCACCTCCCGGGTGGTGGAGCTGAACTTCACCTACCAGAACAGCCGGGAATCCCTGCGGCAGATGCAGTCCCAGGTTAAGCCCGTATTCGAGGCCGCCTCCCTCTATGTCAGCGGCGAGGGCTCGGAGCACCAGAAGCTGTCCCAGCTCTACAGCTTTCTGATGGAGCGGTTTGATTACAAGCAGGAAACCTCCATCACCCCTTCCTACAGCCTCCTGTGCCACGGGGTGGGGGACAGCCGCGCCTTCGCGGAGGTCTATGCCGCCATGTGCCGCCGTGCGGGGCTGGAGAGCCTGGTGGTGACGGGAACCCGGTGGGGAGAGCCCTGGACCTGGAACATTGTCTGTGACGGGGAGGGTTACTTCCATCTGGACCTGCTCCGCTGCGCCCAGGAGGGGGGCTTCCGGGAGTACACCGATGCCGAGATGGCAGGATATGTCTGGGACTACTCCACCTACCCCGCCTGTGAGGGCCGCCCCCAGCCGCC
Source organism: Clostridiales bacterium (assembly GCA_004555705.1). GTDB lineage: Bacteria > Bacillota > Clostridia > Oscillospirales > Oscillospiraceae > Faecousia. Next base: position 46,965 of record SFHI01000032.1, read on the forward strand.
GGAGCCCGCGCAGACGGAACCCACGGACCCCGCGCCGGCAGAGACCACGGAGAGTACCGATGCAGCGGAGGAACCGGAGGAGACAGAGGGGACAGAGCAAACGCAGGAGCCGGAGGAGCCTCAGGCGTAATTTCCGCGCAGCGGGAAGAACAATTGACGGAATCCCTTGGGGGTTAACCCCAAAGGCCTGTCGGGTCAACTCGGCAGGTCGATAAATTGGTGTTTGTAGGGATGCGTCTCAAATTACCTGTCATTGCGAACCAGTCCGCAGACTGGTGTGGCAATCCCCCGGATGAATGAAACCAGGTAACG